>NZ_JAMYUW010000028.1:0-86655 GCF_040323315.1 Mesorhizobium sp. M0047
GCCACGGCCTGTCCTCGAAAGGACGACCAGGATCCTCTCGGTCTCCTTCCCACCTCAACCATAGCATGGCAACAACACACAGGATCCTCGGGTCTGCGCTGCATCGCTATGCTCCTTGCTTCGCCCGTGGATGACGAAGCGATGGGCGTTTGCGTCAATCGCCGAGGCGGGCGGTCCGTCAACGCAGGCCACCTGTCAAGTCCTCGCTACAGCGTACTCAGTTCACCTCGAAACCCAGCTTCTGCCGCAGCCGCAAGATCCTCTGGTCGGATATCTGGAGGCGTTTCTCGCCGCCTTGGGCGGCGCGGTTGACCATCTGCAGCAGGTCGTTGCGCTCGGCGACATCGAGGCGTTCGCGCAGGAACGGCGCCAGCTTGTCGATGACAACAGTGGTATCGTCGATCTGTGCTGCCGCCCATTTGGCGTAGATCACCGCTTCGTCCGTCTTCTTCTTGTCGGCGATCTCGGAGATCACCTGGCGAATGACAGCCTCGCGTCGCGGCAGGACCGGCCCTTCCTCGGAGACGATTGCGGTGATCAGCGTAGCGGCGGCCACCACCGGATCGTCGATCGCGGTCAGTGGCGACAGGGCTGCCTGCTTGCGCAGCTTCTTGCGGCGTACCGAACCCTGGACCCGGCCGATGACATCGGCAACGTCGCGCGCGGCCTCGTTCATGGCCTTCATCCGGTACCACCAGAACGCCGCGGCGCCCAGCACGCCAAGGACAGCAATCAAGAACGGCATGCCGACACCCCCCAAAATCCGGTCAACGATAGGAGAACTCTTGCGGTGCTTCAACATGCAAGAGTTGCGCCGGGCGAAGAACCTCGGCCCCGTCAGGCGCTTCAGAGAAAGCTGCCGCTCGAGACGACGGGCGACGAAGGAAGCGCCTCTACGATCCCGGCACATCGTAGATCGCGCGCACCTCGATAGTGCCGATTTCGGCCAGCGGAATCTCGGCGGCGATCTCCAGCGCCTGGTCAAGATTGTCGGCCTCGATCATGACGAAGCCGAGCAGTTGCTCCTTGGTTTCGGCGAACGGGCCGTCGGTGATCAGGCTCTTGCCCCGGCGCCTGCGAAGGGTCTTCGACGTTTTCACCGATTGCAGCGCCTGGGCGATGATCAGTATCCCACGCTGATCCAACGAGCGGTCATGAGCCATCGAATCGGCATCGAGCTTGGCCAGACGCTCCGGCGTCATGGCATGCAGGTCCTTTTCCTCACCATAGACCAGACAGACATATTTCATTTCCAGCTCCCTTGCTGCGTCGAACCAGTCGAACCATAGGACGCGGTGACGAGCGTGTCAGCGTTGCCCCTGACCGCCGCTTCGTGGTCGAGAAGGCACGCCGCGATGCCGATGATGGCAACCGCGACCAGAAGCCGGCCAAAGCCGGACGCCGGCGGGTGCAACCAGAAGTCTTCCGGTCGGCAGGCATTGCGGCCTGCGCCTTTCCACAGTGCGAAAAACAGATTGTCCATGCGAACCTCCATCCGGCCACAACCTCATGGCCGCCCGCAGGACGGGCGCGGGAGATCAAAGCCGACATTTTTGCACATGCACTTTTTCGAAAAGAATTTGGCCACCAACTGCGCAGTGGTTCAAAGAGCGCAGTGGCCTTCGCCTTCGCGCGCGCTATAGTTGACCGGACGCCGGGGCTCCCCCAGGCAACCAGCCGCGGCAACCCCAGCCACGACAACCAAGGAGGAATTCATGGACCGCACCGCAAACGCCGTCTGGAAAGGCGATCTGAAGGGGGGCACGGGCACGCTCGACACCCAGAGCGGAACCCTGAAGGGCACGCCCTATTCGTTCAAGGCACGCTTCGAGGACGAAAGCGGCAAATCCGGCACCAATCCGGAAGAGCTGATCGCGGCGGCGCACGCCGGCTGCTTTGCCATGCAGTTCTCGCATTTCCTGGCCGAGAACGGCACGCCCGCCACCGAACTCGACGCCAAGGCGGTGGTGACGCTGGTTCCCGGCACGGGGATCACCGGCAGCGCCCTCACCGTCGTCGGCAAGGTGCCAGGCATCGACGCGGCGAAGTTTGGGGAGCTGGCCGAAAAGGCCAAGGCTGGATGCCCGGTCTCGAAAGCGCTCGGCGCCATAAATGTATCGCTTGACGCTCGGCTCGGCTGAGCACGCTGGATCCGGCGTGAAGACCCGGCGCGAACGCACAGGCGCGCCGGGTTTAGGCGCCCAGCGCGTTTAGCCGGGCGCGAAGTGCGGCGACCTCCTGCTCCAGCGCCTCCAAACGCGCCTCCAGGTCGGAAGCAGGTAGCCCCGAAGCGCTCCGCGCCGCCGAAAGGGCTGCAACGTCCACCGGGCCGCTGAGGAGATGAACGTACCGGTCCTCACGCTGGCCCGGTCCGCGCGGGATTTCCTGGATGAGTGGCGGTCGGCGGCCGATCAGCATGTCGAGCTCCGCGCGCAGATCCTCGATCGATGAGAACCGCCCCATGCGCTCGCTCCGCGCCAGCAATTCATGTGCCGTCTGCGGCCCACGCAGCAACAGCAGGCCGATCAAGGCGGTCTGCGGCGTGGTCAGCGAGAAGCGCTGCGCCATCTGGTGCTCGTAGCGCTCGACGCGCGAACCGAACATCTGCCGGACCAGCCCCTTTTGTTCGAGCAGCTTCAGCCCCCGGTGCACCTCGACCTGTTCCAGCGCCATCACCGGCTCGCGCGCGGTCTTCTGATTGGCGGCGGCCAGTGCTGCGTTGAGCGTCAGAGGATAGACATCCGGCGTCAGCTCCTTCTTCTCGATCAGGCAGCCGAGGATGCGCGCCTCGACGGGGGAAAGAATTGGAAGATCATCGCTCATTGGATTGGTTGTTTTCTACCGATTATTCAACAGCATGATTTTGACAGACATCCGAGCGATGCGACAGAGCAGAACTCTTGATCTCAGCGGGACAGCGCTATCTGGCATCGAGCACTTACACGGGCGCATTAACGCGGCCCGGCCTCGGACACCGCGGCAGTCCGTACCGGTTTCAACTGCCAGAATGATCTGACGAGCACATCCTCAGCATAGATGGTGGCATCGAACTGGTCCTGTCCCAGGGCCTGGCCCAGCGTCGGTCGATCCCCAAGCAGCGAAACGCCAAGGGCAGCCTGTTCATTCGAGAGCGGCACGCCCAGCGCCTCAAGAATGGTGGGAAATATGTCAATCGTGCCCGAAAGTCCGGTATATTTTTTGGCAGGAATGCCATCGCCCGACAGCGAGAAAAAATTGCGTCGTTCAAAATTGTTTAAGCGATCTGTGACCGTGCTCGGTGCGCTGAGGTGGTCGCTTTGCAACGCCAGGACAGTGTTCCTCATCAGACCTTCGGCCTCGGCTTTGTGAATGAAGTCTGCGATGAGCATGTTCGTGCATTTCACGGCGTGGAGAATATTGGGGGTCTGCGGAGAAAGTCCCGTTTTGCCGATACATTTGTCGGTCAGGTAGCCATCCATCGCGTGCCCGCCACTGACGGCGATCGTCAGCGAGAACGGCTTGCCGTCCCGCTGCGCGCGCCGCAGAGCGTCGAAGCTCATATCCAGAACTTCGGCGTCGTCGGCGCCAAAAGTGTTACCGCGCCCGGCGACGGCGGCCATCACTTCGGATCCCCCAAAGAGCGATGAGTAGCCGTGGGTGGAATAGAATGTCCCCTGGCCGGTGAAGCTGAGCGGCCAACCGGTAATAAAGTTCTGCTGATAGCCCCGCGCCTTCAGAACATCGCCCAGGCAGGTCAGGCCTGGCAGGAACTGCGAATTCTCCTCCAGATACTGCCGCGTTGTGAAGAACGATATCAGCAGCGGCGTTCCGCAGTTTGCAGCGACCATCCCTGAGATGGAGTTGTTGGTGTAGGCAAGTTGCACCATGTTGGTCGCCGAAACGCCGCGCCTGTCGAATTCGAGCAGCGGGCCCATGACGTCGCCGAACTCCGCCTCGTTCATATAGGTGCGCTCGGCGCTCTCGATGAAAATATGAATGAGGTTCTTTGGCGCGACGGGTGCGGACGCTGTTTCAGCTGGCTTCGTCAAAGAGGCGATATCGACGAACTGCTTGGACAGGAAATCATGCAGCGGGTTGGGATGGATCGCTGCCGCGATCGGACGTGTCAGCATCGGGTTTGCCGCCAGGAAAAACGCCATCAAGGCAACGTCCAGCCCTCTTGTCAGAGTGCCGCGCGCCTTCAGTGCGCCAAGACCGAAAAGAACGACTGCAATGACCAGTATCGTGCTTCCGGTATTGATCAAATATTCAACAACGACACTGGGCGTGAGAACTCCGGCATCGACATGCATGAACATAGCGGCCCAATCGAAATAGCCGAAAACGCTTTCGAGGTAGACATAGACAAGGAAGAGAAAGCAGGGAACCAGCGATAGGTAGACCTTGAACCACCTGCTTCTTGGAGTTGTCCAGGTCTCCTGGAGGCGATCCAGCAAGAGAAGCGCGCACAGGGCACAAAGCCCGAGGACGACAAGCAGCCTTTTCTCTGAGAGATTGACGAGCGATACGAGCCACGTGAGCGAACCCACCGTCGCGGCGCTAACGAATGGTCCAATTGGCCAAGAAGAAACCGCAGGAAATCCGCGCATGCCTTACACTCGAACGACGATGTCCGAAGTGAATATCGAGAATCTCTTAAGATATACTAAGTAAAGCGCGGTAATAGTATTTATATGACGACTAACTATTTGAGAGATCGCTAATACATGCCGCCCCAAAAGTCATCTCGGTTTTGGGCGAGCAACATGCAAGAAAGCAATGATGGACGCGCCACGCGTCCAGATTATGCCGTCGCGCGTGATCGCGGCTTCGATGGCGCTGAAGCGATCCTTGATTCAGCGCATTGTTGGTAGAGGCGGATGGCCGGGTGTTTCAGGCGAGTGCCTAAATTCCCGATCTGCCGGCCAGCCGGTCGACCTATGCAAAGTCGACAGCGCCAGCCATGTCGCAGAGTTCATCGAAAAGTGCGACGAAGGTGGCGCGGTCATGCCACCAATACACCTTGGCCTTGGGTGCGATCTCGGCAAGGCTGATACCGTCGTGCTTTTCCACCATGATCGGCTCGCGCGCCGTCCTTCTGGTTGGCAGCGGCATGTCCTGCGCCGGAACTATACCCTTCTCTCCACCATCATTTTCTTGATCTCGGCGATCGCCTTGGCCGGGTTGAGGCCCTTGGGGCATGTTTGCGCGCAGTTCATGATGGTGTGGCAGCGATAGAGCCGGAACGGATCTTCGAGATCGTCGAGCCGCTCGCCCTTGGCCTCGTCGCGGCTATCGATCAGCCAGCGATAGGCCTGCAAAAGCGTTGCCGGGCCGAGATAGCGATCCCCGTTCCACCAGTAGCTCGGGCACGAGGTCGAGCAGCAGGCGCACAGGATGCACTCGTAGAGCCCGTCGAGCTTCTCGCGGTCCTCATGGCTCTGCAGCCATTCCTTGGCCGGCTCAGGCGACACCGTCTTCAGCCATGGCTGGATCGAGGCATGCTGGGCGTAGAAATTGGTGAGGTCCGGCACCAAATCCTTGACCACCTGCATATGCGGCAGCGGATAGACCTTGACGGCGCCGGAAATGTCGTCGCAGCCCTTGGTGCAGGCCAGCGTGTTGGAGCCGTCGATGTTCATGGCGCAGGAGCCGCAAATGCCCTCGCGGCAGGAGCGGCGCAAGGTCAGCGTCGGATCGATCTTGTTCTTGATCCAGAGCAGCGCGTCGAGCACCATCGGCCCGCAATCGTCCATGTCGACGAAATAGGTGTCGATGCGCGGGTTCTCGTCATCGTCCGGCGACCAGCGGTAGATGCGGTACTCGCGCAGATTGGTTGCGCTCTCCGGCTTCGGCCAGGTCTTCCCCGCCTTGATCTGCGAATTCTTGGGGAGTGTCAGTTCGACCATTACCTCAGGTCCTTTCGGATGACGAGCTTCAGCCCGGACCAGATTTCATTGACGGCGGCCACCTTTACGTCGACCAGATCGCCCTTCAGCGCCGCGGCGCGAACAACACCCTCGGTGACGTCAGTGGCCACTTTCGAAGCCTTTTTCGGCCAGGACACCCAGACCATGCCGTCGCGCTTGATCGCCGCCTCGACATCGCCGAGGCGATCCTCAATTTCGGCACGCTGCCGGGTGAAGGCATGGACGGCGTCGTATTTCAACGTCACTCCCGAAATCCGCGACCAGTCGGCCAGCCGGTCGACTTGAGCGAAGTCGACGGATTCGGCGAGAGCGCTGAGATCATCGGGGAGCGCGATGAAGGCGGCGGTCATGCCGTCCTTCAGGCCAAGCTTGGCCGGAAGGGGCGTTCCGGAATATCCCGAGGCCGCCAGCGCCATCGTCAATACACCCTGGCCTTCGGCGCGATCTTGGCGAGGCTGATGCCGCCATCCTTTTCAGCCAGTTGCGGCTCGGTGTGCACCGGCCGGTAGCTGAGCGTCACCTTGCCGTCTTCGCTGAGCCTGGCCAGCGTGTGCTTGCGCCAGTTGACATCATCTCGGGCTGAAAAGTCCTCGCGCGCATGCGCGCCACGGCTCTCCTTGCGCGCCGCGGCGCCGTAGACCGTGGTGATGGCGTTGGCCATCAGGTTTTCCAGTTCCAGCGTCTCGACCAAATCGGAATTCCAGATCATCGAGCGATCGAACACCTTGACATCCCTGAGCTCGCCCCAGATCTGCGAAATGCGTTCGCAGCCGCTGTCCAGCGATTCTTGGGTACGGAACACCGCCGCGTCTTCCTGCATCGCCTTCTGCATCTTCTCGCGCAGTACCGCCGTCGGCGTCGAGCCGTTGGCGTGGCGAAGGCGATCGAAGCGGTCCATGATCTTCTCGACCGAGGCCTCGTTGGGCGAAGGGATCGCCGAATTGCGGTCGATGACCTGGCCCGCCCTGATCGCCGCCGCGCGGCCGAACACCACCAGATCGATCAGCGAGTTCGAACCGAGTCGGTTGGCGCCATGCACCGAGGCGCAGCCGGCCTCTCCGACCGCCATCAGCCCCGGCGACACCTGGTCCGGATTGAGTGCCGTCGGGTTGAGCACCTCGCCCCAATAGTTGGTCGGCACGCCGCCCATATTGTAGTGCACCGTCGGCAGCACCGGGATCGGCTCCTTGGTCAGGTCGACGCCGGCAAAGATCTTGGCCGATTCCGAAATGCCCGGCAGCCGCTCGTGCAGCACGGCGGGATCGAGATGGTCGAGGTGCAGGAAGATGTGGTCCTTCTTCGGGCCGACGCCGCGGCCTTCGCGGATTTCAAGCGTCATGCAGCGCGAGACGACATCGCGCGAGGCAAGGTCCTTGGCCGATGGCGCGTAACGCTCCATGAAACGCTCGCCCTCGGAGTTGACGAGATAGCCGCCCTCGCCGCGCGCGCCCTCGGTGATCAGGCAGCCGGCGCCGTAGATTCCGGTCGGGTGGAACTGCACGAACTCCATGTCCTGAAGGGCGAACCCCGCCCGCGCGGCCATGCCGCCGCCATCGCCGGTGCAGGTGTGCGCCGAGGTGGCCGAGAAATAGGTGCGGCCATAGCCGCCTGTCGCCAGCACCACCATCTTGGCCGAGAAGCGGTGGATGGTGCCGTCGTCGAGGTTCCATGCGACGACGCCGGTACAAGTGCCGTCCGGCTCCATGATCAGGTCGAGTGCGAAATACTCGATGAAGAACTGGGCATTGTTCTTCAGCGACTGGCCATAGAGCGTATGCAGCATGGCGTGGCCGGTCCGGTCGGCGGCGGCGCATGTGCGCTGCACCGGCGGGCCTTCGCCGAAATTCATCATCATGCCGCCGAAGGGCCGCTGATAGATCTTGCCCTCCTCGGTGCGCGAGAACGGCACTCCGTAATGTTCGAGTTCGTAGACGGCGGCGGGCGCCTGCTGGACCATGTACTCCTGCGCATCGATGTCGCCCAGCCAATCCGATCCCTTGACGGTATCGAAAAGGTGCCATTGCCAATTGTCGGGTCCCATATTCGCAAGTGAAGCGGCGATGCCGCCCTGCGCCGCCACCGTGTGCGAGCGGGTCGGGAACACCTTTGTGATGCAGGCGGTGCGCAGGCCCTGTTCGGCCATGCCGAGCGTGGCGCGCAGCCCGGCACCGCCGGCGCCGACGACAACGACGTCGAACTTGTGGTCGACATAAGTGTAGCCAGCGCTGTTGGCTCGTTTTGCGTCCTTGGCCAACTCAGCCTCCGAATGTCAGCTTGAGCAGGGCGAAGATCGAGGCGACGCCGACCGCTATGGGGAAAAATGTGTTGAGCGCGATCAGCGCCAGCTTCATGCCCTCGCCGTGCACGTAATCCTCGATGATCGCCTGCATGCCGAGGCGCATATGGGTGAGCCCGGAGACCAGCACCAGGGCCATCACCATCGCCACGAACGGATTGGCGAGGGCTGCCCGCACATGCTCGTAGTCGACGCCGTTGAGTGCAATCAGGAAACCGACGAAGAACAGCATCAGCGGGATGTTGGCGATCGCGGTCAGGCGCTGGCGCCAGAAATGTCCGGTACCCTCGCGGGCGGACCCGAGGCCGCGGACCTTCGCCAGCGGCGTGCGCATATCGGAGTTGTTGTCGCTCATGATCAGGCTCCCCGCGCCATATAGCCGGCGATCCAGATCAGCAGCGTGAGCAGGATGGAGCCGGCCAGCGTCGCCCAGGCGATCTTCGAGGCCGTGTGCTTCTCCAGACCGTTGCCGGTGTCCCAGACCAGATGGCGCACGCCACCCAGCATGTGGTGCATCAGCGCCCAGGTATAGCCGAACAGGATCAACCGGCCGAGCCAGGTGCCGAAGGCCCAGTTGACCCAGTCGAACGTCGCCTGCGAGCTTGCCGCAGCCATCAGCCACAGCGCGACCAGCAGCGTGCCGAAATACAGCGCCCCGCCCGTGATGCGATGGATGATCGACATCGTCATCGTGATCGGCCGCCGGTACACGCTCAGATGTGGCGAAAGCGGCCGTTCACGTCTGGCAAATTCGCGGGTGGCTGGTGATTTGCTCATGGCTCCCCCAGTTCGGCGTCTCCTGCCTCATGTGGAAATGCGGCATTGCCGCTTCCGGTTGCGACTTCGGACAGCCGGTTTCTAATGCTCTTTTTGCACCGCGTCAAAGCCAGAAAACCGTTTCGAAAACGTAATTTAGTCTGACTAAACGGCAGGCTCCCGGCTTCAATCGATTAGCGCTGGGGCCCGAAGCCGGCTCGATATCGCTGCAGTGCAGCATGTCTGTCACCGGGGCCCAGTGATATCGAGATTGGCGCTAGCGTTTGCAGGTCTGCGGCGTCGACCCCTTCTTCATCACCAGCGCTTCGCTTCCGTCGATCACGATTGCGTCATGTGTGGCCGCCTGGTAGCGGCTGCTCTGGTTGGCAGGCGACGCCGCAAACTCCTCGGTCGCACCATCAGACCCGACCACACGCAATGACGTGCCGAGATTCTGGATGGCAATCATGCCGTTATTGCCGCATCTGTAGGTGGCCGTGCCTATCCCGGACCGCGGCGCAGTAAGGTCGGTGGTGATCTTGGTTGCAGCTGCCGGGGGCGCCGCGGCTGCGATGGACGGCTGAGCCGGCGCAGACGAATTGACCGCCTTCGGCGCGCCATCCTGCGGCACACAGGCAGCAACGGTAACGAGCAACGGGAAAACGGACACCCAAACCATTCGGCGTACCGCCATTTGCCGTCCTCCCGCGCGGCAAATCAGCCGCGAATGCTTTGCCAAGATTTAGGTCATCCCGACGCAGAGACGAACGCCGGCGCGATGGTGCGGCCAAGCATGGCCGAATGATGGCCGTCGGGTTTTCCATCCAGTCGGATATTAACGGATATTAACCATGTTCACCGAGACATCGCCGCGAAGCGCGTCAGCCTCTTAACAAAGGTTAAGAAAGCGTTAATTTCCGATTCGAGGAGGCTTTCCTCAAGACATGGAGGACGCCATGCGTTCGAATTCGGGCAGATCGCGCCTTGCGGCGCTCACAGTGGCGGCCTCGGTCGTCGGCCTCGTGGCGCCAGCAGTCGCCGGTGCGCGGCATCAGGATCGCGTCTACGCCGATTCCTTCGGCAATCTCGTCATCGACAGCGCCGCCGGCTATAAGCGCATCCTCGTCGGCGAAGGCAGGCTGGCCAAGCAACTGTCCGACTACACCAGCGCCGGCCAGCCCAAGGTGATCTACGAGAACGAAGCCGACGATCTATCAGGCTACAGCGATTGCTACCGGCCACCGGTGCTGGTGAAGGGCCGTTCCTATATGTACGGACTTTCCGACGGTGAGATGCCGGAACTCAGCCCCTGCCGCTAGACTCGTGTTTGGACGCAATTTCCAAGGGAAAGCGCACCGCGCCTTTCTCGGGGAAACGTCTCACATTTCTCCTGGAATTGCTCTGCCGTCCATTCCGGCTGGCGACCAGTTGTCGGCTGGCCCGGCCGAGATGCGCACGCAATCGCGCCCGGCATTCTTCGCCTGATAGAGCGCCTGGTCGGCGCGCCGCATCAGATCGGTAAAATCTTCGCTCGGATGAAGTTCGGCGACGCCGAAACTCGCTGTGCAGCGATTGTCCGCCGGCAGCCCGTTTATGGGAAGCGCACCGAAAGCACTGCGGGTGCCCTCGGCAAACAGCCGGGCGGCGGCAAGATTGGTTCCCGGCAGCATGATGGCGAACTCCTCACCGCCGATGCGGCCGGCGACATGATGGCCGGCGGCGGCCTCACGCAGGAAACCTGCAAAAGTCTCGATCACCCGGTCGCCGGACGCATGGCCGAAACTGTCGTTGACGCTCTTGAAGTGATCGAGGTCGGCGATAACCAGGGCGACCGGCACGCCTTGCCGCATCGCGCCAAGCACCGCCAACTCCGCATGGCGGGTGAAGCCGCCGCGGTTGAGCAGGCGCGAAAGCGTGTCCGTCTCCGATTTCGAGGCCACTTCGGCAAGCACGTCGCGAACCAGGATGGCCAGCATCAGCAGCGCCAGCGCCAACGCAAAGACCGTGCCGAGCGATTGCGACACCAGCGCGTAGCTGCTTTGCAGATAGGCTTGCGGATTGGCGCCCCAGCCGCCGAGCGCATGCGCAATGAACGGCTTTGAGGCAAACTGCAGGCCGCTCGCTGCCAGAACGGCCATCAATATGCGATCGAGATGGGCGGGCCCTTGCCTCGATGACCAGACGATTGCCAGCCCGACGAACTGCATGACCGCATAGGGAAGCTGGTAGGCCATCATGCGGACCAGCGACTGGCGTGGCAGGTCCTGCACGAAATACACGGCCATGGTCGTGGCGACCAGGAACAACAGCATCGGCAGCCAGGGCGGCTCCACGCCATATTTGCGGGCAAGCCCGCCATTGAACGCAATTGTGGCGCCAAGGAAAACCGCGAAGGCGGCAACGACCGGGAGCCGCGCGTCGGTGAAGGCGGGAATGCTGAATTCGATCGCCGAATAGGCCATCCCCAGCAGATAGCCAAAAGCCAGCCAGCGCGCCGCAGCGCGGCCGACATCATGGATGGCAATCGCCATGAAGGACGCCGCCAGCAGGCCTGCAACCGACAAATTGATCAAAAGGATGAAGTTGGCGCCGCTCATGATCTTCCCGCACCCGCGCCGACAGCTAAGCATCGACGGGCGAAGAAGACGTTAATGCTAGTGCATGTCGTCAAAAATGGTTCCGGTTTTTTCGGCCCGGCCGTGCGAGATCAGCCCAGCTTGAGCGGCTCCGGGACGAACGCCGTTTCCGGCCGCTCATAAGACAGGCGCACGCTGTCGCGGCCATTCTTTTTGGCTTTGTAGAGCGCGTCGTCGGCACGGCGCATCAGCGGCTCAAGCGCCTCGTCACCGCTTCGGGCCGCCACGCCGAAGCTGGCGGTGACCTTGGTGCCGACAGGAAGCCCGTCGACATGGCCAGCCGAATAAAGCGTTCGCACGGCCTCGGCGAACAGCCGCGCGGCGCCGAGGTCGCTGAGCGGCAGCAGCACGGCGAATTCCTCGCCGCCGATACGCCCGGCAACACCGCGTGCGCCTGCCGCGGAGCGAAGCTTGGCGGCGAAATCAGCGATCACCCGATCGCCCGCTGCATGTCCATGCACGTCGTTGAGCGCCTTGAAATGATCGAGGTCGGCCAGCACCAGCGCGACCGGAAACCGCGCGGTGGCGCAGTGCCGCAAGAGCAGCATGCCTCGCTCCTCGAAACCGCGGCGGTTGAACAGGCCCGACAGCGGATCGGTATGCGTCTCCGTTTTCAGCGCCTTCATCACGTCGAGTGCGGCGCCGCAAAACAGGCACAGCGCAATGAGCAGCGACAGCAGAGCGTGCGACAGAAGCGCCGTCGTCCAGTAGGACGAGCCGTAGAACCCGTCATAACTGGTGAAGGGCCCGTGCGCGACGACGACGATAAGCGTGCGCACGAAGAAGTTGACGCCCGACAGCAGCGACAGCACGAACAGGATGTTTTCGGTCGGACCGTTGCGGCGCACCGGGCGCAGTTCGGCGGCGACCAGAAGGCTGATCCCGCCGAAAGCGAAATTCATCGCCAGGATACGCCAGGTGAGATCCGGCGCGATGAACAGGAACCAGCACAACGACGCCAGGCCGCCACCCGCCAGCACGCCGATCCCAACATAGGGCACCTTGCGGCCATGGCGGTGGACGACGGCGCTGGACAGGCAGCAGCCGGCTATGGTGAAGCAGATGTTCGACGCCAGCTTGGTCAGCGGCATGCCGATCGGCAAGGTGAAATACTGCAGCAGGAAGCCGACCGCCGAGAGACTGTAGCTGATCGCCAGCACGGCGAGATACGGGCGGTGGCGTTGATAGGACCATAGCACGAGGAACGCAGCGCCGAGCGCCAACGCTATCGTCGGATTGAGCAGCGCTATGAGCAGACCCGTGTCCAAACGACTGTGATTTCCCCGCTTGCGTGGGGAAAGACTTAGAGCGCAAGCGCAAACAAGCGGTTAAGCGAAAGCGAATATGTAAACGGACCGGATAAAAAAGGCCCCGGAGCCGCAAAGCGGTCCGGGGCCTGGAACGTATTCCAAGCCGGGCGCTCCGGAATTACTTCCACTCGCGGATGTCGACGAAGTGGCCGGCGATCGCCGCCGCCGCTGCCATCGCCGGCGACACCAGATGGGTGCGGCCCTTGAAGCCTTGCCGGCCCTCGAAATTGCGGTTCGAGGTCGAGGCGCAGCGCTCGTGCGGCTTCAGCCGGTCGTCATTCATGGCAAGGCACATCGAGCAGCCCGGCTCGCGCCAGTCGAAGCCGGCGGCAACGAAGATCTTGTCGAGGCCTTCGGCTTCCGCCTGTTCCTTGACCAGGCCGGAGCCCGGCACGATCATCGCATCGACATGCGGGCTGACCGTCTTGCCTTCGACCACCTTGGCGACGGCGCGCAGATCCTCGATACGGCCATTGGTGCAGGAGCCGATGAAAACGCGGTCGAGCGAGATATCGGTGATCTTGGTGCCCGGCGTCAGGCCCATATAGTCGAGCGCGCGCTGCTTGGAGGTGCGCTTGTTTTCATCGGTGATGTCTTCCGGGTTCGGCACGATGCCTTGCACCGACACGACATCCTCGGGCGACGAGCCCCAGGAGACGATCGGCGGCAGCTTGGCCGCGTCGAGCACGATCACCTTGTCGAAATGCGCGCCCTCGTCGGACCGCAGCGTCTTCCAGTATTCGAGTGCCGCATCCCAGGCCGCGCCCTTCGGGGCGCGCGGCTTGTCCTTGACATAGGCGAAGGTGGTCTCGTCGGCGGCGATCAGGCCGGCGCGCGCACCGCCTTCGATCGACATGTTGCAGATCGTCATGCGGCCTTCCATCGACAGCGCTCGGATCGCCTCGCCGGCATATTCGATGACATAGCCGGTGCCGCCGGCAGTGCCGATCTCGCCGATGATGGCCAAAATGATGTCCTTGGCGGTGACGCCTTCCGGCAACTGGCCGTCGACCCGCACCAGCATGTTCTTGGCCTTGCGCTGGATCAGCGTCTGCGTCGCCAGCACATGCTCGACCTCGGACGTGCCGATGCCGTGCGCAAGCGCGCCGAAGGCGCCATGCGTCGAGGTGTGGCTGTCGCCGCAGACGATGGTCATGCCGGGCAAGGTGAAACCCTGCTCTGGGCCGATGATGTGGACGATGCCTTGGCGGATATCGTTCTCGGAATAATATTCGACGCCGAAATCCTTGGCGTTCTTGGCCAGCGCCTCGACCTGGATGCGGCTTTCCTCGTTCTTGATGCCGAATTTGCGCTCGGGCGAGGTCGAGACGTTGTGATCGACCACGGCCAGCGTCTTTTCCGGATGCCGGACTTTTCTGCCGGTCATGCGCAGGCCCTCGAAGGCCTGCGGGCTGGTCACCTCATGGACGAGGTGGCGGTCGATGTAGAGCAGGCAGGTGCCGTCATCCTGGCGGTCGACGACATGGTCGTCGAAAATCTTGTCGTAGAGGGTGCGCGGTGCGCTCATGTGCGTAAATCCGTCGATATGAGAATGGGAAAGAGCAGACGCCTGACTTTCGGCCCGGCGAAACGACCTGGACAGGCCGGCCTAGGAAAGTCGGCTGGTCAGCGCCCCGGACACGCGCGCGGAGAAGCGCGACGGCAGGCGTTTCCTGTCCTGCAGCACGAACCCCTTATAGGCCGGATCGCCAAATAGCTCTTCCATGGCGTGGCTCATACCAATGTTTTGGCTTTTCGGCAATTGCGTGCCTTCGCGGAACCTGGTTGCCCGCCCCACGAAATGGGGAGATCACTGTCTGTCCTTCTTGAATTCGAACAGCTCAATGACATTGCCCGATGGATCTTCAAGCAGAATAGCCCGGCCAGCGCCGCCATCGCTGATGTCCCCGCGGAACGTCGCGTCGGCCGCGCGCAACCGGCTGATCAGGGTGTCCAGCCCCCTGGTTATGACCATGAACCTGTTCCATCCGCCTGGCTCCGGTTCACCTCCGGCCTGACCACCGCTTCCCGCACCTGGAGCGCTGAGATACAAGGTAAGATCGTCGCGAAGCAGCGCTGCGAACTTGCCAGGATTGTGCATTTCGACCTTGAATTCGAGATTGTCTCGGTAGAATTCTACCGCCTTGTCTATGTCGGCAACGATATAACGGACGGACGCCATTCAGCCTTCTCCTCTTGTGCCGAGATACTGCGGCGGCGCCATAGTAGCGGTGAGGCGCAGCCCCACGGGTTTTGGAACGCACTGACGTGCACATGGTTCCGGCCGATGGGGGCTTGGATGCCCAGGACCAAGCTTCATTCCGCTACAGGATTTCGAACACAAACGTCTTCACCAACGCGTCCGGCTCGGTGATCGCATAGCAGCGGAACCATGGGCTTTGCTCGACCGCCCGCCATTTTTTCGTCTGCTCCAGTTGGTCGAACACAGCCTGAAAGCCGCCGCTCTCGAACACCTGGTCGCGCACGGTGAAGATCGCATGTCCGCCCTTCCGGGTGATGCGCACCAGTTCATTCAGGCCAGACGCCGGCGCATGGCTGATGGTGAACACCCCGGCGGACAAGAAGGCGCGGAAGTGGCCGTCCGGCCAGGGCAGAGTCCCGCCCAGCGTCGCCTGCTTCAGCTCGCTATAGGCGTTGCGGCTGCCGGCGATCTTCAGCATGTCGCCGGAAAGGTCGAGCCCGGCAATGGCGCGGTAGCCGAGCGCCTTCAGTGACGGCCCCGACAGGCCGGTGCCGCAGCCGGCATCGAGCAATGGCCCGTCGCCTGCCGGCACATGGCGCGCCACCCAAGCGGCGATCAGGAAAGGCAGGAGATAGCCGAGCGATGCGGTCTCGCTGTCATAGGTCGCGGCCCATGCGGCATATGCCTCTTCAAGCGCCTTCGGCGTGTCGGCCGTATAGACCGAATCCAGCGCCGCATTGGCTTTGTCGACGATCATGGGACCTCCTCAACGAGAATCTGAGGGATCGTAGCGCTGTCTTGGCCCGAAAACTATTGCTCGTGCTGGCGATGCAGCCGCCGTTCCAGTGCGCGCAAGGCCAAGGACAGGCCTACCGTCAAGATGAGATAGATATAGGCCACGATCGAATAGGTCTCGAAGAAGCGGAACGAGCCGGCGGCATAGACCTTGCCCATCTGCGTGATGTCGGCCACCCCGAGCACCGAGACCAGCGAAGAATCCTTGACCAGAGCGACGAAGTCATTGCCGAGCGGCGGCAGGATGGTGCGGATCGCTTGCGGGAATACGATCAGCCGAAAGCGTTGCGCCCGGCTCAGCCCGAGTGCCTTCGCCGCTTCGATCTGACCCTTTTCCACCGCCTGGATGCCGGCTCGGAAAACCTCCGAGATGAAGGCCGAATAGCCGATGGTCAGCGCCATGATGGCACGCCACAAGAGTGACACGTCGCGCACCAGCAACTCGCCCAGCAGGCCGGCGCTTTGCAGCGGCGCGGTCAGCGCGTTCCAGGCCGTGACGAAAGCCGGTGCACCGACAAAGGCGATCCAGAACAACAGCACCAGGATCGGCACACCGCGGATGATCTCGACATAGAAGCGGGCCATCTGGCGTAGCCAGCGTGAGCCGGACATTCCCATCAGCGCAATGCCGAGGCCAATGACCGAGGCCAGCACGAAGGCGATCACGGTGACGAAGATGGTGATGCCGATACCCTTGGCAACCGTGGCGAAGACCTGGGCGTAGAGGTTGCTGGTGGCGACGAAGACGGCCACCGCGATCGCGACGATTACAGCAACGACGAGCCACCAGGGGAAGTCGGCTTTGGAGGCAGATGCAGGCGTCGACATTCAGGCGATGCCGGCCAAGCGCAAAGTCAGCGCGAATTGTCGCGCATAACCATCATGTAATGCGCGTGGCAAGGAGGCCTACTGCCCCATCTTGTAGTCAAGAAACCATTTCTTGTTCAGCGCATCGAGCGTCCCGTCCGCCTTGAGCGCCGCGATGGCCGCGTTGACTGGCTTCACCAAATCCGAACCCTTCGGGAAGATAAAGCCAAAATCCTCGGTGCCGAGCGGTCCGCCGATCAACTTCAGCTTGCCTTCGGAAGCGTCGACATAGCCTTTGCCGGCGGTGCCGTCGGTCAGCACGACATCGACGTCCCCGGATTTCAGCGCCTGCACCGTCGCACCAAACGTCTCGAACAGCTTGATGCGCGGGTTCTGCTCGTTGCCGTCGAGCACGCTGTAGACCGCGGTGTAGAAGGGCGTGGTGCCGGCCTGCGCGCCGATCAAGCCGTCCTTGAAGGCGCCGAAGGTCTTGGCGTCGGTGAAGCGGCTTTCATCGCCGCGCACCAGCATGAACTGTTCCGAACGCATATAGGGGTCGGAGAAATCCACCTTCTCCTTGCGGTCGTCCTTGATGGTGATGCCGGTCATGCCGATGTTGTACTGGTTGTCGGAAACCGCCTGGATCATCGCGTCCCAGGAGGTGTTCTGGTACTCGACCGTGAAATTGAGCCGCTTGGCGATCTCGTTCATCGCATCATATTCCCAGCCGATCTGCTTGCCGGTCTTGGCGTCGATGAACTGCAGCGGCGGATAGGCGTTTTCGGTCACTACCACAACTTTCTTGCCGCCAAGGTCGGGCAGCGCCTGCGCGAACGTGGCAACAGGCGCGAGGATGAAGGCAAGCAGGCCTGCCAGCAGCAGTTTCGATTTGGTCATGACACACTCCCCGGGAATTGAATGACCCGGGCATGGCCGGGTTTGCAGGAAAATCCGGCGCCGACTTTAGCTTTCCGCAGGCGTCATGCAAGACGCTCCGCTGCGTCAGTGCACGCGAAAGCGGATTCCAATGCTTTCAATCCCGCAATTCGAGAAGGATCAGTGCTGCGGCTGCGATCAGCTCGGACTCGCGGTGCCGGGATCCGCCTTGCGCAAGCCGGAGACGAACCGCGTCAGGGTGTGGTGCAGGTACTTCAACTCGTCGACGTCCAACGGCAGATTGCAAAGCATCGCTGCCGGTACGCTTCTGGCTTGCTCGCGCAGTGCCTGGCCCTTCGCCGTCGGCTCCACCAGAACCCGGCGCTCGTCGGCGGGGTCGCGACGGCGCGTGACCAGGCCGCCGGCCTCCAGCCGCTTGAGCAGCGGCGTCAGTGTCGCAGAATCGAGCCCGAGCGCCTCGCCAAGTTCGCCCACTGTGCTCGGTGAGCGCTCCCACAGCGCCAGCATCGCCAGATATTGCGGATAGGTCAGGCCGAGCGGATCGAGCAACGGACGATACAGCCGCGTCATCAGCCCACTTGCCGAATAGAGCGCGAAGCAGAGCTGTTGATCGAGTTTTGCCACCCCGGAGAATTGCGCCGGGGCATGTGTGGACGTGGTTGTCGTTTCCGCGGTCATGCTGCCTTTGCCGGAAGCGCCTTTGCCGAAAGCGTCACTTCGATGTTGCCCTTGATGGCGTTGGAATAGGGGCAAACCTGATGCGCCGCCGATACAAGCGCTTCCGCCGCCGTTTGATCAAGACCTTTCGTTTCCGCCGCGAGCGATACGCCAAGCACAAATCCGCCCTGCGCATTGCTGTGCAGGCTGACATTGGCCGTCACCGAGGCGTCCTGCAGCGGCAGTTTCTGCTTGCCGGCGATGAAGCGCATGGCGCTTTCGAAACAGGCGGCATAGCCGGCGGCGAAAAGCTGCTCGGGATTGGTGGCGCCGCCCTTGCCGCCCAGCTCCTTGGGCAAGGCAAGGTCCAGGCTGAGCAAGCCATCATCGCTCTGGACATGGCCGGCGCGGCCGCCGACGGCGCGGGCTTGGGTGGAATACAGTGCAGGCATTTCGCTTCTCCATTTAAATCGTACACGATTGCTTAGTACACGATATAAATTGAGTCAACCGCGAATTCCCTGCCAAACCCAACCGTTCTCTGGAAACGAAAAAAGGCGGCCGAAGCCGCCTTTTTGAACATGCTCGTCGAAAATCTTATTCGGCGGTGGCTGCTTCCGCTGCCTTGGCGGCTTCAGCTGCCTCGGCGGCGGCCTTCTTCTCGGCGGCGTCCTGGGCGGCCTTCTCGACGGCCAGAGCCTCGGCGGCTGCCACCTTCTCGGCCTCGATGCGAGCCTTCTCGGCGTTCAGCGCATCGCGCTCCTCGTCATTCAGCTTGCGGGCGCGCACGCCGGTGTTTTCCGAAATACGGGCCGACTTGCCGCGACGATCGCGCAGGTAGTAGAGCTTGGCGCGACGCACCTTGCCGCGGCGCACGATCTCGACGCCTTCCACCATCGGCGAGTAGACCGGGAACACGCGCTCGACGCCTTCGCCGTAGGAAATCTTGCGGACGGTGAAGTTCTCCTGGAAGCCGGCGCCGGCGCGGGCGATGACGACGCCCTCATAAGCCTGGACGCGGGTGCGGGTGCCTTCGGTCACGCGGACCTGGACGCGCACCGTGTCGCCGGGCTGGAATTCGGGAAGCTTGCGCTTGGCTTCGATCTTGGCGGCCTGCTCGGCCTCGAGCTGACGGAGAATATCCATCTCAAAAATCCACTTCTTGTTCTTCCGACAGTCAGAGCGTCCGACACTCGCCTTGCAGTTCCATTGACCGCTCGGCTATGCCCTTTGTTCGAGACATCTGTCTTTGAAACATCGGGCAGGGGCGACTACACCGTCATTGTTGACGGGTCCGGCAGATTCTTTCTGGCCGGTACGGGCGGGCACATACAGCTATTTCGCAGCTTTGTCACGCCTTGGCCGCGCATTTTCTGCTCGGATGGCACCATCGTAATCTTGCCGTGCCGGGTTGCTCCGGGCCCTCAGGCCTCCTAAGCCTGCAATACCACAGTTTTTGAGCGCCACCTCCATGTCTGTATTCGATGCCATCCTGCTGTTCCTGGCGGGCTTTCTGTCAGGCGCCGCCAATGCGGTCGCCGGCGGTGGCACCTTCATCACCTTCGGCGCCATGACGCTGGTCGGCCTGCCGCCGATCGTCGCCAACGCCACGTCCTCGGTCACGCAATTTCCGGGCTACATCACCTCGACGCTCGCCTACTCTGCCGACATCAGGCATTTCTGGCGCGGCGCGCTTGTGCTGTGCCTGATCTCGGCGTCCGGCGCGCTGGCCGGCGCACTGATCTTGTTGGCGCTGGATAACCCATCGTTTCGCGCCTTGGTGCCATGGCTGCTGTTAGGCGCGACGGCGCTGTTCGCCGCAGGGCCGTGGCTAAAGCCGGCGCCAAAACCCGGCCATGAAGCTTCCGTGGGCTCACTCGCCGGCTCGCTGGCGCAGTTCGTCACCGCCGTCTATGGCGGCTTCTTCGGCGCCGGCATGGGCGTGATGATGCTGGCAACGCTCGACCTCACACAAGCCGGCGACTACCATCGGCTGAACGCACTGAAGAACATGCTGGCCGTGGTCATCGCCGCTGTCGCGATCGCCGTCTTCGTCTCGGGCGGCGTCGTTGCCTGGCCTCAGGCGATCATCATGATCCCGGGCGGCGCGATGGGCGGCTATGCCGGCGTCTGGATCGCCAAGCGCGTGCCGCAGAACGCGGTGCGCGGCTTCGTCGTCGCCGTCGGCCTGTTTCTTGCCTTTTACTACTTCACCAAGGGCTGAGCAGCAGCAAGCAGGTCCGGACGCCTCTCCGCGGTCAGCTTTTCCGACTCCGCCCGCCGCCATGCGGCGATCTTCTTGTGGTTGCCGGAAATCAGCACCTCGGGAATCTCGCGGCCTTCGAATTCCTGCGGTCTTGTATAATGCGGGTGTTCGAGCAGGCCGTTCTCGAAACTTTCTTCCTCGCCCGATACTGCATTGCCCATGACGCCCGGCAACAACCGCACCACCGCATCGAGCAGCGCCAGTGCGGCGGGCTCACCGCCAGAGAGGATGAAATCGCCGATGGAGACTTCCTCCAATTCCCGCGCTTCGATCACCCGTTGATCGACCCCCTCGAAGCGGCCGCAGACGATGACGGCACCAGGACCCGCGGCCAGTTCGCGCACCCGGGCCTGGGTCAGCGGTCTGCCGCGCGGGCTCATCAAAAGCCGTGGCCGTGCATCACTTGGCGGCGAGGTATGGTCTATCGCTTTCGCCAGCACATCGGCACGCATCACCATACCGGCGCCGCCGCCGGCCGGTGTATCGTCGACGGTGCGGTGGCGGTCGGTGGCGAAGTCGCGGATCTGGATCGCCTCCAGCGACCATGTGCCGGCCTCGAGCGCACGGCCGGCCAACGACAGGCCGAGCGCGCCCGGAAACATTTCGGGATAGAGCGTCAGCACCGAGGCGAAAAAACTCACCGGTTGCCCCCGGCGTCGCTCGGTCCGCGCGGCCTGCCCTTCGGGTCGAAGTCTTCTTCGCGCGGGCCATCGCCGTCCGCGTCGTCGACCAGCCCGGCCGCCGCCGGGTCGACCCGGACGAAGCCTTCGGCAATCGACACTTGTGGCACCGCAGCCTGCGTGAACGGGATCAGCACGCCCTTGCGCCCGCCCAGCGTCACATCGAGGATATCACCGCCGCCGAAATTATGCACGGCGACGACCTTGCCGAGCACGGCACCCGTGTCGTCCCGGACTTCCAGGCCGACGAGGTCGGCATGATAGAATTCGTCTTCTTCGCCGTCGTCCGGCAGCATCGAGCGATCGACGAACAGCTCCGTGCCGGCCAGCGCCTCGGCGGCGTTGCGATCACTGATACCCTTGAAACGCACCACGACGACGGTGTTGGCGGGCCTGATGTCGATGATCTGGAAAGCACGGCCGTCCCTGGCATAGAGCGGGCCATAATCGGCCAGCGCCATCGGCTCGCCGGTGAAGGTCTTCACCCTGAGTTCGCCCTTGATGCCATGGGCGGCACCGATCACGGCCATCTGGACAGGGTTCTGGGGCTTGCTCATGGCGAAATATCCTTTGGCCTGCTCTAGCCCCACGCGGCTGTCATTTCAATGACGGGCTCTTCACCGCTTCCTAACCCGAATACCCGAAAATGCCGCCATGCAGGAATTCCTCATCCCAGCCAAGCCCGACCTCCAGGCGGCACGCGAAAGCTGGCTGAAGATGCTCGCGCGAGAACGTCGGCTGTCGCCGGAAACCGTCGAAGCCTATGAGCGTGACGTCAGGCAGTTCCTGCATTTCCTGACCGGCCATTGCGGCGGCTCGCCCGGAATTGCGGACATCGCCAACCTGCGCCCGGCCGATCTGCGCGGCTTTCTCGCCGCGCGGCGCAACGCTGGAGCCGGGGCCCGAACGCTTGGCCGTGGTCTCGCCGGCATCCGCTCGTTGCTGCGTTTCCTCGAACGGCGCGGCCTTGCCAACGCGGCTGGCGCTGCCGCGTTGCGCGCACCGCGCCAGCCCAAATCGCTGCCCAAGCCGTTGACGGCGAGCGATGCCAAGCATGTCGTTTCCGTCGAAGGCCAATTGGCGGAAGAACCCTGGATCGCTGCCCGCAACGCCGCCGTGCTGACGCTGCTCTACGGTTCCGGCCTGCGCATTTCCGAGGCGCTTGGCCTGGCCGGCGCCGACCTGGCGTCCGCGGCCGACACTGTCCTGCGCGTCACCGGCAAGGGCGGCAAGACGCGGCTGGTGCCGGTGCTGCCTGTGGCGCTGCGGGCAATCGCCGAATACCGCCGGCTCTGCCCCTATCATCTCGACCCCAAAGGCCTTCTGTTTCGCGGTGCGCGCGGCGGCCCGCTCAACCCGGCGATAGTCCAGCGCGACATGGCCAAGCTGCGCTCGGCGCTCAACCTGCCCGACACCGCGACGCCGCATGCGCTGCGCCATTCCTTCGCCACGCATTTGCTCGGGCGCGGCGGCGACCTGCGGACCATCCAGGAGCTCTTGGGCCACGCCAGCCTGTCGACGACGCAGATCTACACCGGCGTCGACACCGCAAGACTGCTCGAAATCTACGAATCCGCCCATCCAAGGGCATAAACCCTTCAATTTCGCCGTGCAGGTTAACCGTTTTGCCGCTTTTCGGTCTTAGAAGAGGATCATGAAACGCGTCATCGCCATCGCCGACCGTGCAGCTCACGTCTCGCTGAAGCTGCTTGTTGCGCTCAACGTCCTGTTTTTTCTGTCGTTCCTCGCCGTCTTGCTCTTCGCGGCCGGCAGGGCGCATGCGGAAATCCCGACCTGCAGCGGCACCGACATGCTGTCGGCCTTGCAGAAGAATGATCCGGCGACCTACCGCAAGATAGAGGCCGAAGCAGCGGCGACGCCGAACGGCAAGGGCCTGTTGTGGAAGCTGGAAAAGCCGGGTGAAAAGCCATCGTTCCTGTTCGGCACCATGCACATGACCGACCCGCGCGTCACCGCTCTGCCGCCAAGCGCCCAGAAGGCCTATGACGCCGCCGGCACCATCGTCATCGAAACCACCGACGTGCTCGACAAGCAGAAGATGATGGTCGCGGTGCTCAAGGAGCCGGACCTGATGATGTTCACCGATAGCACGACGCTGGCGTCGCTGCTGTCACCCGACGATGCCGCGGCCATGAACACCGCTCTCGACGCGCGCGGCATCCCGCCGGCGACCGTTGCCAAGATGAAGCCGTGGATGCTGTCGGCCATGATGGCATTGCCGGCCTGCGAGCTCGCCCGCCAGTCCGGCGGCGCACCGGTGCTCGACGTCAAGCTGGCGGAGGGTGCAAAGGCTGCCGGAAAGCCGGTGGAAGGGCTGGAGACGGCCGAAAGTCAGCTGCGTGCCATGGCCTCGCTGCCGCTGGCCTTTCACATGAAGGGCTTGGTCGACACGCTGAAGCTCGGCGACAAGGTCAACGATATCAACGAAACCATGATCGTGCTCTACCAGCGCGGCGACACCGGCATGTTCTGGCCGTTGTTTCGCGCCGCCATGCCGGGAGGGCAGGACGACCCGGCGGGCTATGCGGCATTCGAGGAGACCATGATCACCAGCCGCAACAAGGTGATGGTCGAACATGCCGAGCCGATCCTTGCCAAGGGCAATGCCTTCATGGCGGTCGGCGCGCTCCACCTTCCCGGCCCCGAAGGCCTGGTCGAGGATTTCCGCAAGGCCGGCTACAGCGTTACACCTGTCGCATTCTAGCTCTATTTGGTCAAAACCTGAGCCAGCATCGCCGGAACGATGATCCGGTGAAACGGCATGACAATCGCCAGATACGCGCGCCCGAGCCAATTGTGCGTCTTGACGATCGTCGTTGCGGCCACCTCCTGACGATTCATGCCGAGATCCCTGACTTCGACCAGGAGGCGGAAATCGAGATGCCGGTCGTCGAGGCCAAGCACGACCTTGCCGGGAAACTGGCTGATGAGCGGAAATATTCCGATCCGGCCAGCCGGCAACACCGCCGGCTCGTGGCCTGTCTTCAGCCCGAACGGCCTGACAGCAAGGTTGCGCAACGCCGTGAGCCTGCCGACCCATCGCGGCGTTCGCCCCAGGGCCCGTTCCGCCGCGCCGAGCGCGGTCAACGAAAGACCTTCGGTGACCAGCACATAGCGGTCGGCGAATTGGGCTCCGGCAAGAGCATCGAAGTGATTCGGAACAACCAGCACTGTGCGATTCATCATGGCAAATCCTCAGAAACGACCATAGCAGGCGCGAACGTGGCACACTGCGTGGCGAAACGACGCCATTTAGCCTCTAGAGAGGCAGGATTGCCCTTGTTTTTGGCGTTTTCCAACCCTAGCGTGAAACCAGTTAGGTGATTGCGCGTTAATTGGTGTTGATTGATATTTTTCATCCACGGAGGACAGTTTTATGGCGAACGCACCGAATCCAAACGACCCGTTCAATCCATCCACCAACACTCCGAGGCCAAGTGGCGGCGGCGGCGGCAGTGGTTGGCTGATTGCACTGGTCGTCGTTATTCTGGCGGTTGTCGCGTATTATGTTTTCGGAAGAAGTGGTGAGCACCCGGCACCGGCCGAGCCGCCGGCGGCCAGCACACCGGCCCCTGCACCCGCACCGGCGGAACCGATGAAGCCGGCCGAACCTGCGCCAGCCCCGGCACCAGCGCCTGCTCCGGCACCAGCGCCCGCGCCCGCGCCTGCTCCCGCGCCTGCTCCGGCCCCTGCGCCAGCGCCGGCCCAATAAATCGGCCCGACACCAAATACAAACGGCCCACTGAAAGGTGGGCCGTTTTGTTTAGGGCTATAGCGCCGGTCGCTCCCCGGCTTGAGCCAAGGATTCATGCCGCTAGGTTAGCCGAGAAATGCGGCTCCGCTCCGCCCCGGGACCACGAAGCGTTGATCGCCTTAGCTAAATGTGGAGCGGCTTGAAGAACGTCGCCAACGCCGCCTCCTTGACCGCTTCCGACATCGTCGGATGTGCGTGGCAGGTGCGGGCGAGATCCTCGGACGAGCCGCCGAACTCCATCAGCACCGCCGCCTCGTGGATCAGCTCGCCGGCGCCGAAGCCGACGATATGCACGCCGAGCACGCGGTCGCTCGTCTTGTCGGCGAGGATCTTCACAAAACCGTCGGTATGCAGCATGGCGCGTGCCCGGCCATTGGCGCTGAAGGGAAACTTTCCCACCTTGTAGTCAATGCCTGCCTTCTTCAGCTCTTCCTCGGTCTTGCCGACCGAGGCGATTTCCGGGCTTGTGTAGACGACGCTCGGAATAACGTCATAGTTCACGTGGCCGGCTTGGCCGGCAATGATTTCCGCCACCGCCACGCCCTCGTCCTCGGCCTTGTGCGCAAGCATCGGTCCGGCGATGACATCGCCGATAGCATAGATGCCGGGAACGTTGGTCCGCAGATGGCCATCGATCTTGACACGGCCGCGTTCGTCGACCTCGACGCCGGCTTCCTTCAGCCCGAGGCTGTCGGAATAGGCGCGGCGCCCCGTCGAAATCAGCACCGCGTCGGCTTCGATGGTCTCGGCGGCACCGCCCGTGACCGGCTCAAAAGTGACGGTCGCGCCCTTCTTGGCCTTGGCGACGCCGGTGACCTTGGCGCCGAGCTTGAACTCGAAACCCTGCTTCGACAAAAGCCGCTGGAACTGCTTGGAGACCTCGCCGTCCATCCCGCCCAGGATCGTGTCGAGGAACTCGACCACGGTGACCTTGGCGCCGAGCCGGGCCCACACCGAGCCGAGCTCGAGCCCGATAACCCCGCCTCCGACCACCACCAGATGGCCGGGCACCTTCTCCAGCGACAGCGCCCCGGTCGAAGACACGATCACATTCTCATCAATGTCGACCTTGACGCCGGGAATGCCGGCGACATCGGAGCCGGTGGCGATGACGATGTTCTTCGTCTCGATCTCCTCGACCTTGCCGTCCTCGCCGGTCACCGAGACCTTGCCGGCCGCGATCACCTTGCCGGTGCCGCGAAACGCGTCGATCTTGTTCTTCTTGAACAGGAAGGCGACGCCGTTGACGTTCGAAGACACCGTCGCGTCCTTGTGCGCCATCATCTTCTTCAGGTTCAGCTTCGGCGCCGGTATCTCGACGCCCAGCGTGTCGAAGGAATGCCCGGCCTCGGCGAACATCTCGGAGGCATGGAGCAGCGCCTTGGACGGGATGCAACCGATGTTGAGACAGGTGCCGCCGAAGGTCGCGTTCTTCTCGACCACCGCGACCTTCAGCCCGAGCTGCGCCGCCTTGATGGCGCAGACATAGCCGCCTGGTCCCGATCCGATGATAACGACGTCATAAGCCATGATACTGTCCTTCTTGATTGGGGCTCAGCGGCCGCCGCTGACATTCAGGATCGCGCCTGTCGTATAGGACGCGGCATCGGATAGGAGATGGAGAACCGCACCCGCGACTTCATTCGCGGTGCCCGCTCTTTTCATCGGCAGTATATCGCGGAACCGTTCTATCCTGTCCGGCTGCCCGCCAGAGGCATGGATCTCGGTGTCGATGAGGCCCGGCCGCACCGCATTGACGCGGATGCCTTCCAGCGCGACCTCACGGGCAAGCCCGATGGTAAAAGTGTCGATGGCACCCTTGGAGGCGGCATAGTCGACAAATTCGCCCGGCGAGCCCAATGTCGCTGCCGCCGACGAGATGTTGACGATGGATCCGCCCGAGCCGCCGTGGCGGGTCGACATGCGCTTGACCGCCTCGCGCGCGCAGAGGAACGAGCCGATGACGTTGATGCGCATCATGCGCTCGAGCCGCGCCACATCCATTTCATCGACGCGCGCCTTGACGTCGACGATGCCGGCATTGTTGACGAAGGCATCGAGCCGGCCATAGGCGCGGTCTACAGCGCCGAACATGGCCACGATATCGGACTCGGCGCCGACATCGCCCTTGACGGCAAAAGCCTCGCCGCCGCCGGCCTTGATCTCGGCGACCAGTGCGTCGGCGGCATTCCGGTTCGAAGCGTAGTTGATTCCCAGCCGGTAGCCGGCCTTCGAGCCGAGCCGGCAGATCGCCGCGCCAATGCCGCGGCTGCCGCCGGTGACCAGCAACACCTTTTGCGTCCCGCTCATTCCTGACATCCCTTCAAGGCAAATACATCCCACGGCACCTTCGAAAACCCGCTGCCGCCATAGGCCGAGGATTGGCGCAGCGACGGCCCGAGATCCGGCAGTATCAGCGTCTTAGGCGCCTCGACGCTTTCAGACGGCAGCAGCCCGATGCTGCCCTCGTCATCCGATGCGTAGATGACGCCATGCCAGGCCGTGCAGGCGGCAAGCTCCTCGCCGGTAACGTCGCCGTCCGGGCATTTGTACATGAGCGCGCCGTTGGGCCGCGACACGCCCTCGTTCCACATGACGATGCCGTTCAGCACGACATTGTTGTCGAGGATCATGCGGAACGTGTTGGTGACGGTCGCCGAGGTGCCGGTTGGCGTAAAATCGATCTCGCTGCCGCTTTGGGCATCGCCATAGACAGCGAGCCCGATCGGACAGGCGGCATGGGCGCCAGCGACGGCCAACGCCATGCCGCCCGCGATCGATACGAACGAAAGCACCCTAGAAAGGCTAAGGGAACAAATCGTCATTCTGCTGCGCAGATCCCTTCCCCCTGCCTACCGTTTAACAGCCGGATCGGCACCAATCCTAGAGATCGAGCACCAGCCGTTCCGGATCCTCCAGGCTTTCCTTGACGCGGACGAGGAAGGTCACCGCTTCCTTGCCATCGACGATGCGGTGATCGTAGCTGAGCGCCAGATACATCATCGGCCGGATCACGATCTGGCCGCCGACCACGACAGGCCGGTCCTGGATCTTGTGCATGCCCAGGATGCCCGACTGCGGCGCGTTGAGGATCGGCGTCGACATCAGCGACCCGTAAACGCCGCCATTGGAGATCGTGAACGTGCCACCTTGCATGTCGGCGACCGACAGCTTGCCGTCGCGCGCGGCGATGCCCAGCCGGCCGATGTCCTTTTCGATCTCGGCGATCGACATCTGGTCGGCATTGCGCACGACCGGCACGACCAAGCCCTTTTCGGTGCCGACGGCGACGCCGATATGGGCGTAGTTCTTGAAGATGATATCGGTGCCGTCGATCTCTGCATTGACCGAAGGGATTTCCTTCAAGGCGTGGGTCACGGCCTTGGTGAAGAAGCCCATGAAGCCGAGCTTCACGCCATGCTTCTTCTCGAACACGTCCTTGTACTTGGCCCTGAGTGCCATCACCGCTGACATGTCGACCTCGTTGAAGGTGGTCAGCATGGCGGCGGTCGACTGCGCTTCCTTGAGACGGCGCGCGATCGTCTGGCGCAGCTTGGTCATGCGCACACGTTCCTCGCGCGATGCGTCGTCGCCAGAGGACGGCGCGCGCATGGCAACCGGTGCCGGTGTGGCCTTGGGTGTCTCGGCCGGCTGCGATGGCGCACCCTTGGAAATGGCGTCGAGCACGTCGCCCTTCAGCACCTGGCCGCGCTTGCCCGAACCCGAGAGCTGGTCGACCGAGAGATTGTGTTCGGCGATCAGTTTCGCCGCCGCCGGCGCCGGCGGCATGCTGCGCGGCTCGACCGGTCCGGCATCGCCGGCAATCTTGGCGGTCTCGGCCGCCGCCTGCTTGCCAGTCGATGCTGCATCCGGCGACGAGGCCTGCGACACCGCCTGCGGCTTGGTCGCAGTCGCTGCGGCCGCGCCATCTGCCGAAATCGAACCCAGCAGTGCGCCGACGCCGACCGTCTCGCCTTCCTTGACGGTGATTTCGCTCAGCGTCCCGGCGGCGGCGGCGGGCACTTCCACCGTCACCTTGTCAGTTTCGAGCTCGACCAAAGGCTCATCGGCGGCAATGGCATCGCCGACCTTCTTGAACCATTTGCCGATGGTCGCTTCGGTGACGGATTCGCCGAGAGTGGGAACGCGGATTTCGGTAGCCATTGTGCCTGTCCGTTTCTGGTCGGTTCTGTTTTGTCAGCCCAATTCTGCTCTATTGGGGCGCTCTGTTCTATTCACCAAGCGCGTCTTCGAGCAAGGCGGCGAGCTGGGCAAGGTGCTTGGACATCAACCCGGTCGCCGGCGAGGCAGCCGCCGGGCGGCCGGTGTAGCGCACCCGCTGATGCTTGGCGTCGATATGCGCCAGCACCCATTCCAGATACGGGTCGATGAACGACCAGGCACCCATGTTCTTGGGCTCCTCCTGGCACCACACCATCTCCGCATTGCGGAAGCGCGACAGTTCGGTGATCAGCGCCTTGGCCGGGAACGGATAGAGCTGTTCGACGCGCAGCAGATAGATGTCGTTGATGCCGCGCTTCTCGCGCTCCTCGTAGAGATCGTAATAGACCTTGCCCGAGCACAGCACGACGCGGCGGATTTTCGAATCCTTGGTGAGCTTGATCGCCTGGTTGGGCAGCAGCTGGGCATCGTCCCAAAGCAGCCGGTGGAACGAGCTTTCGCCCGACATTTCCGGCAGCGTCGACACCGCCCGCTTGTGGCGCAGCAGCGACTTCGGCGTCATCAGGATAAGCGGCTTGCGGAAGTCGCGCTTCAGCTGCCGGCGCAGGATGTGGAAGTAGTTGGCCGGCGTCGTGCAGTTGGCGACTTGCATATTGTCTTCGGCGCAAAGCTGCAGGAAGCGCTCGAGCCGGGCCGAGGAGTGTTCCGGGCCCTGGCCTTCATAGCCATGGGGCAACAGGCACACGAGGCCCGACATTCGGAGCCACTTGCGCTCTCCTGACGAGATAAACTGGTCGAACACCACCTGGGCGCCGTTGGCGAAGTCGCCGAACTGGGCTTCCCACAGCGTCAGCGCCTTCGGCTCAGCCAGGCTGTAGCCATATTCGAAGCCCAGCACCGCCTCTTCCGACAGCATCGAGTTGATGACTTCGTAGCCGGCCTGTGCGGCCGACAGATTGTTGAGCGGGATGTAGCGGGTTTCGTCGCGCTGGTCGTAGAGCACGGAATGGCGCTGCGAGAAGGTGCCGCGTTCGGAATCCTGCCCCGACAGGCGGATCGGATTGCCGTCGAGCAGGATGGCGCCGAAGGCCAGCGCCTCCGCCGTCGACCAGTCGATGCCTTCGCCGGATTCGATCGCCTGGCGGCGGTTTTCGAGGAAGCGGATGATCGTCTTGTGCGCCTCGAAATCCTTCGGCACCTCGGTCAGCTTCTTGCCGATTTCCTTCAGCGTTTTGACCGGCACGGCGGTCTTGCCGCGCCGCTGTTCATCCTGGTTGTCGGCCGTGCGCAGGCCCGACCAGGCACCGTCGAGCCAATCGGCCTTGTTGGGCTTGTAATGCTGGCCGACTTCCCATTCGGATTCCAGATGCGCGCGCCAATCGGCCCTCATCCGGTCGAATTCGGCCTGGGTGATGTGGCCTTCGGCAATCAGGCGGTCGGCGTATATCTGTACCGTGGTCTTGTGGGTGCGGATGTTGCGATACATGATCGGCTGGGTGAAGGCCGGTTCGTCGCCTTCATTGTGGCCGAAGCGGCGGTAGCAGAACATGTCGACCACTACCGGCTTGTGGAACTTCATGCGGAATTCGATCGCCACCTTGGTGGCGTGCACCACGGCTTCCGGGTCGTCGCCATTGACGTGGAAGATCGGCGCCTCGATCATCTTGGCCACATCGGACGGATAGGGCGACGAGCGCGAGAAGCGCGGATTGGTGGTGAAGCCGATCTGGTTGTTGATGATGAAATGCAGCGTGCCGGCGACGCGGTGGCCGCGCAGGCCGGACAGGCCGAGGATTTCGGCGATCACGCCCTGGCCGGCGAAGGCGGCGTCGCCGTGCAGCAAGAGCGGCAGCACCTTGGCGCGCTCTTCCAGCGGCACGATTTCCTCGCGGCTGCGGCCGAACAGATAATCCTGCTTGGCGCGCGCCTTGCCCATCACCACCGGATCGACGATTTCCAGATGCGAGGGGTTGGCGGTCAAGGACAGATGCACCTTGTTGCCGTCGAACTCGCGGTCCGACGAGGCGCCGAGATGGTACTTGACGTCGCCCGAACCCTCGACTTCGTCGGGCGCGGCCGAGCCGCCCTTGAATTCGTGGAAGATGGCGCGGTGCGGCTTGGCCATCACCTGGGACAGCACGTTCAGCCGGCCGCGATGCGCCATGCCGAGCACGATCTCCTTCATGCCGAGTTGGCCGCCGCGCTTGATGATCTGCTCCAGCGCCGGGATCAACGCTTCACTGCCATCGAGGCCGAAACGCTTGGTGCCCTTGTACTTGACGTCGATGAACTGTTCGAAACCTTCGGATTCGACCAGCTTCTGCAGGATCGCCTTCTTGCCGGTGGCGGTGAAGGAGATCTCCTTGTCGGCGCCCTCGATGCGCGCCTGGATCCAGGCTTTTTCCTCAGGATCGGAAATATGCATGAACTCGACGCCCAGCGTCGAGCAATAGGTGCGGGTGAGGATTTCCAGCATTTGCCGGATGCTGCCGAATTCAAGCCCGAGCACATTGTCGAGGAAGATCGGCCGGTCGTAATCGGCTTCGGTGAAGCCGTAATTTTCCGGCGACAATTCGTTGTAGTCCTCGAGCGGCTTGGCGATGCCGAGCGGGTCGAGATTGGCATGCAGATGGCCGCGCATGCGGTAGGCGCGGATCATCATGATGGCGCGCACGGAATCGCGCGTCGCCTGGTGTACGTCGGCATCGGAAAGCACGACACCGTTGGTGACCGCCTTGTCCTTGACCTTCTTTTCGATGGTTTTCTCGACGATGCCCCAATTGCCGTCTAGCGCCGAGACCAGTTCGCCATTGGCCTGCAGCGGCCAGGACGGCTTCGCCCAGGAGGCGCCCTTGGCGTTCCTGCGCACATCGCCAGCATCGTCCTTCAGCCCGGCGAAGAACTCCTGCCATTCGGCATTTACCGAGGCTGGATCGTCCTCATAGGCGGCGTAGAGCGCGTCGATGTAATCGGCATTGCCGCCATAGAGGAAAGAGGTGAGCGAAAACTGGTCGTTGGCCTGATCTTGTCTTGCCATTTTTTGTCCGCGGAGCCCGGCTCCGTCTCCTGTTTGAGCGAATAGGGAGTAGCGAATAGCGAGTAGGGATTGCCCCGTGGTCGCACCGCTACTCTGTTTTCCCTATTCGCTATTCACTACTCGCTACTCGCTTTAACTCTTGATCGCCTCGACCAGGGTTGTGCCCAGCCTTGCCGGCGAGGGCGATACCTTGATGCCGGCCGATTCCATTGCCGCGATCTTGTCCTCGGCGCCGCCCTTGCCGCCGGAGATGACCGCGCCCGCATGACCCATGGTGCGGCCGGCCGGCGCGGTGCGCCCGGCGATGAAGCCGGCCATCGGCTTCTTGCGGCCACGCTTGGCTTCGTCCTTGAGGAACTGCGCGGCATCTTCCTCGGCCGAACCGCCGATCTCGCCGATCATGATGATCGACCTGGTCTCGTCGTCGGCGAGGAACATCTCGAGCACGTCGATGAACTCGGTGCCCTTGACGGGGTCGCCGCCAATACCGACGGCGGTGGTCTGGCCGAGGCCGACATTGGTGGTCTGGAACACTGCCTCATAGGTAAGCGTTCCCGAGCGCGAAACAACGCCGACCGAACCCTTGCGGAAGATGTTTCCGGGCATGATGCCGATCTTGCATTCGTTGGGCGTCAAGACGCCCGGGCAGTTCGGGCCGATCAGCCTCGAGGTCGAGCGGTCGAGCCGCGCCTTGACCCTGATCATGTCCATCACCGGTATGCCTTCGGTGATGCAGATGATCAGCGGGATCTCGGCCTCGATCGCCTCCAGGATGGCTTCGGCGGCGCCCGCCGGCGGCACATAGACGACTGAAGCGTTGGCGCCGGTCTTCTCCTTGCCCTCGGCGACGGTGGCGAAGATCGGCAGGCTTTCGCCCTTCGAGCCGGTCCAGGTCTCGCCGCCCTTCTTGGGATGGATGCCGCCGATCATCTTGGTGCCGTGATAGGCCAGCGCCTGTTCAGTGTGGAACGTGCCGGTCTTGCCGGTCAGGCCCTGCACCAGCACCTTGGTGTTCTTGTCGACGAGAATGGACATGGGTGATAACGCCTCTGGATTCAGCGATTACAAGAAAGGATTGACGGCTCGTACCGAGCCATAAACCTGGTTGTGGTTGAGATCCTCGGTGTAGAAAATCGGCGCACCGAGATAGACGGCCGCGGCGAGAAGCGCGGCGTCGTAGTAGTGAATTCCGAAACGGCGCGCGAGGTCCAGCCCAGAACGGACGTAGCTTTCGTCGACGGGCACCAAAGGACAGGTCCCGAGGAGAACCAGCCACTGGTCGAGCCGGTCATCGCCCAGGAGGGATTTCGCTCGCGACACTGCGGCGAATTCGGCCAAAGTTTGCCCCGACAAGCCAAAGATGGTGCTCGATACCAGTTCTGCGGCGATCGGCGCGCGGCGTGGATCACGATTCTTCTCCGAAGCCGCGTAGATCAGGACGTTCGTGTCGAGAAAGCAATCGATCCTCCCGGTCGGCATAGGCGTCCCTTCGATCCCACTTGTAAGGGGTGTCGGCGCTGTCGCCCCGTCTCGCGGCCTCGTCCATGAGTCGCTGCATTCCCGCCTTGGCCCAGGCCATCCGGTCTTCCTGCTCGACTTCATGCGCAAGCAGTGAACGAACGAGGGCATTGAGCGTGGTGTTGCGACGTCCGGCAAGGCCTCGCGCCTTTTCGAGCAAAGCCTCGTCCATGGCTAGGGTGACATTCTTCATCGCTTGTCTCCACATAAATACACAGCCAATATATGTGTGATTATGTGTATTTTTTCAACCGCCATGCCCACGATCTGCATCGCTCAGCCTTCCCCTAACTCGGAAGGCGAGACGCGCCGGTAAACGCCGCTCACCATGTCCTGCCAGGCATCGCTGCCGGCAGGTTTGAATTGCAATCGCATGCGGTAGGCGTCGGCACCGTCGAAAACATACGTCACGCGCGCGACGCCGCGCGGCGACGACCGCTCCAGAGTGAGTTCGTTGCCGCTCCACGTGCCCGTGGCCGGCGCCGCCGGCACGAAGCCCATCGAGTCGAACTGATGCATGGTGGCGATGCTGTTTTGCTGGTCGAAGCCAAACACGCTGTGCGCGCCGAACGAGACCGTGCCGTCGCGACGCTGGCGATAGCGCTGCACCACGAACAGCCCGCCGAACTGTGCCTCAGCCAACACTTCGGAAGTCGCTGTGCCGGCATCGGTCCATTGGGTTGCCGCCACCTCTTCCTCACCACGCCACGCGCCAACCAGCGCCTGCAGGCGCTGGTGATCGGCCGAGAGCGAGGAGAAGGCGGCTGCGTTCATGGGTCAGAGCCGCTTCAGGTCGGAGACGGTGAGGTCGCTCTTGGCGTTGCCGGTGTTGAGCGTCGTCGCCGGCTCGAACATCAGCACCACGGGCTCCGAAGTCAGCGAGCGCGGCCTGTGCTCGACGCCGCGCGGCACGACGATGAAATCGCCCTCGCCAAGCTCGACCGGACCGTCGCGAAAATCGATGGCAATGCGCCCACGCAGCACGAGGAAGGCCTCGTCCTCATTGTCATGCGCGTGCCAGTCGAAGGATTCGCCGAACTTGGCGACCTTGGCCTGGCTGTCATTGATGTCGCCGGCAATGTGCGGATCGAAGACCTTGCTGATCTTCGCATCCGCCGCCTCGACCAGATTTATCTTGCGCGGAGGCATCCGCTCAGCCCTTCACCGCCGCAACGATCTTCTTGGCCGCGTCGTCGAGATCATCGGCCGACACCACGTTGAGGCCGCTATCGTTGATGATCTTCTTGCCGAGCTCGGCATTGGTGCCTTCCAGGCGCACCACCAGCGGCACTTCAAGCCCGACTTCCTTGACCGCAGCAATCACGCCCTCGGCAATGATGTCGCACTTCATGATGCCGCCGAAGATGTTGATCAGGATACCCTTGACCGCCGGATCCTTGGTGATGATCTTGAACGCCGCTGTCACTTTTTCCTTCGACGCACCGCCGCCGACATCGAGGAAGTTGGCCGGTTCGGCGCCATAGAGCTTGATGATGTCCATCGTCGCCATGGCAAGGCCGGCGCCGTTGACCATGCAGCCAATATTGCCGTCGAGCGCGACGTAGGCGAGGTCGTATTTCGACGCCTCGATCTCCTTCTCGTCCTCTTCGGTGGTGTCGCGCAGTTCGAGCACGTCCGGGTGGCGGAACAGCGCGTTGTTGTCGAACGACACTTTTGCGTCGAGCACGCGCAGCCGCCCGCTCTTCATGACGATCAGCGGATTGACCTCGAGCAGGCGCATGTCCTTCTCGACGAAGGCCTTGTAGAGGATCGGGAACAGCGTATCGCCGTCCTTGGCCGCGTCGCCGTCGAGCTTCAGCGCGCCGTTGAGCGCCTTCAGATCGGCCGATGTGACGCCCTTTTCCGGATCGATGGCGACGGTGATGATCTTTTCCGGCGTGTCATGCGCGACCGCTTCGATGTCCATGCCGCCTTCGGTCGAGACGACGAAAGCAACGCGGCCGACCGAGCGGTCGACGAGGATCGACAGGTAGAGTTCGCGCTCGATGTCGGCGCCGTCCTCGATGTAGAGGCGGTTGACCTGCTTGCCGGCCGGGCCGGTTTGCTTGGTCACCAGCGTATTGCCCAGCATCTCATTGGCGTTGGTGACGACGTCGGCGACCGACTTCGCCAGCCGCACACCGCCCTTGGCATCCGGGCCGAGCTCCTTGAATTTGCCCTTGCCGCGGCCGCCGGCATGGATCTGGCTCTTCACCACATAAAGCGGACCGGGGAGCGCCTTGGCGGCGGCTTCCGCTTCGTTCGCCTTGAACACCGGTACGCCCTCGGCCACCGGCGCGCCGAACGACTTCAGCAGCGCCTTGCCCTGATACTCATGGATGTTCATCTGGATTTTCTCCGGGTTACTTGGCGGCGAGCTGCGGTGCGATCTTGACGCAGGCCTCGGTCAGGCCCTGCACCGTCGCCACCGAACTGTCGAACATCTTCTGCTCGCTCTTGTTCAGGTCGATCTCGATGATGCGCTCGACGCCGCCGGCGCCGATCACCACGGGAACGCCGACATAGGTGTTCTTGACGCCATACTGGCCGGAAAGATACGCGGCGCACGGCAGCACGCGCTTCTTGTCCTTGAGGTAGGCTTCGGCCATCGAGATCGCCGAGGCGGCCGGCGCGTAATAGGCCGAGCCGGTCTTGAGCAGGCCGACGATCTCGGCGCCGCCGTCGCGGGTGCGCTGTACGATCTGGTCGAGCTTTTCCTTCGAGGTCCAGCCCATCTTGATGAGGTCGGGCAGCGGAATGCCCGACACCGTCGAATAGCGGATCATCGGCACCATGGAATCGCCGTGGCCGCCGAGCACGAAGGCGGTGACGTCCTCGACCGAGACCTTGAATTCCTCAGCCAGGAAATAGCGGAAGCGCGCACTGTCGAGCACACCGGCCATGCCGACGACATGGCTCTTGGGCAGGCCGGAGAACTTCTGCAGCGCCCAGACCATGGCGTCGAGAGGATTGGTGATGCAAATGACGAAGGCCTTCGGTGCGTACTTCTTCAGTCCGGCGCCGACCTGCTCCATGACCTTGAGGTTGATGCCCAGAAGGTCGTCTCGGCTCATGCCAGGCTTGCGCGGCACGCCGGCGGTGACGATGCAGACATCGGCACCCTCGATACCGGCATAGTCGTTGATGCCGGTGAGGCGGCTGTCGAAGCCATCGACGGGCGACGACTGCGCGATATCGAGCCCCTTGCCTTGCGGGATACCTTCGGCAATATCGAACAGCACCACGTCGCCGAGGTCCTTGAGGCCGATCATATGGGCGAGCGTGCCGCCGATCATGCCAGAGCCGATGAGCGCTATCTTGTTGCGTGCCATGTCAGGATGTTTTCCCTTTGTCGGTGACGGTGTCTCAAATCTTTTAACGACTTGATGGCACGTCGAAGAAGAGGCTGGAATGCTGTGAGGACCCGCGAGATTTTCGCCGCACCCAATAGCCTCGGAGCGGCATAAATTCAAACGATTATTTTGAGGCGAGCATTTTCAATCGGTTAGAGTGATTGGGATTTACGTAAACGTCAAAGTTTGTAAGCCGACTTGCGGGAATTTACACAATCGCCATGGAAATCAGAAGGCTATATATGCCGGAGATGACGCCCTTGTGATGCGGGCACCAAATCTCTCCCCTCGAGGGGAGATGTCGCCAAAGGCGAAGGGGGTCGTCACGCGTGGAGCGCTGGCGCCATCTGTGCCGCGCCCAGTCGAACCAACGCCCTCTGGCCTGCCGGCCATCTCCCCCTCAAGGAAGGAGATCGATCGTCGCGCCGGTTTCGCCAACCGTCAACGATGCAAGAGGGGAACCTACGTCTCTGAGCCTACGCCTGCGCCTGCTGCGCTTCTGGCGCCGCCTTCACCTTCTGCCGCTCCGCCCAATCCTCCAGCCATTCGTGGCTCTGCATCTCGATCAGGCGCGATGCCGTGCGCTCGAATTCGAAGACCTCGACGCCACGCTTTGCGAGATAAAGCTGCGGCGGTGGAGCCTCCGCACTCATCACCAGCCGCACATGATGGTCATAAAGCGTGTCGATCAACAGGATGAAGCGCTTGGCCTCGTTGCGCTTGCCTTCGCCGAGCACCGGGACATGGTCGACGAAGATGGTCGAAAAGCGCCCGGCGATCGCCAGGTAGTCGCGTGCCCCAAGCGGCCTTTCGCAGAGATCTGCGAAGGAAAACCGCGCCGCATCGCCTGCTGCGCGCGGCACGACCACTTGCCGGCCCTTGAGGGTCAGCGAGGTCTCCGTAATCGGCACGCCACGCGTCATGGTTTGCCAGGCCTCGTCGAGTATCTGGTCGGCCGCCGCACCGGCCGGCGTGACATAGACCGGCATGCGGGCGAACTTTTCCAGCCGGTAGTCCTTGTCGGCGTCGAGTGCCAGCACCTGTGCATGCCGCTCCAGAATGCCGATGAAGGGCAGGAAAAGCTGGCGGTTCAGCCCTTCTCTATAAAGATCTTCCGGCGCCACGTTCGAGGTGGCGACCAGCACCACGCCGTTGGCAAACAGCGCCGAAAACAGCCGCGACAGGATCATCGCGTCGGCAATGTCGGTGACCGAGAACTCGTCGAAGCACAGCACCCAGGCCTGCTCGGCAAGCGCCTTGGCGACGGGCGGGATCGGATCGTCTTCCCTGACGTCACCGTTCTTGCGCGCCTGCCGGTGCTTCTGGATGCGGTCCTGGACATCGGCCATGAAGTCGTTGAAGTGGACGCGGCGTTTGCGCCGTACCGGCACAAGCTCGAAGAACATGTCCATCAGCATGGTCTTGCCGCGGCCGACGCCGCCATGGATGTAGAGCCCTTTGACGGCCTCGTGCGTTCCGCGCTTGCGGGCAAACAGCCAGCCCAGCGCGCTGGACTTCTGTGCCAGCCGCTTGGCCGAAATCTCATCGGTCAGCCGGTCAAGCGCAGCTGCGATCCGCTCCTGTAGCGGATCGCGTTCGATCGCCCCCGTTTCCACCAGATGGTCGTAACGCTGCCTGACGGTCGCATGGATCTGGAGGCCGTCACGCAGATGCATCGGTCATGTCGTTCCGGAGCAATTTCCAGGAAAAATATGTCTATCTTGTAAGCGAAATCGGCTGGCCGTTCGAAGTCTGGCCGTCGAATTTCGAGCCGCCCGAGGAATAGAGCCGCGCCAGCGCACCGCCATTCTCGTCATAAAGCGTCAGTTGCTTGCCGGCGACGTTCCACGACTTGATGCCGTCGATCGGTGCCGGGCAATGCAGCGGCCCGGCGCGGAAGCCGGCACCGAACTTGGTCTGCGGCGTCGCCACCTTGCAGCTCTGGCCCGAAACGCTGGCATTCCAGACGCCGGCGACGCTGGCGGCATTGAGATCCGAGGCTCCGGCGGGCGCCGTACCGTCCGGCGGCAGCGAGGCCACCTGCGTATTCGCCGGCGCGGTCGGGAATTGCGACGGGTCCGTGGTGCCGGGCGACGCCGGCGGCGGTAGCTGGTTCGCGGTCACCTTGCCGGCGGGCGCGGCCTCCAGCGGTGCCGGCTGCTGATCGCCCATCGACGAGAAACGTGAGGTCGAACAGCCGCTCGCAACGAGCGCGGCCAGCGATACGGCCACCAGGCCGGTTTTCGAAAAAGTCATTCCAACCTCCGTCGGATCCGGCTGGGGGGAAGCCGTCCGCACAATCTCACCTCCACCAAGATGGAGAAGGTGGCGAAATTTCAACCCGATATGGTTAAAATACGGTTTGCAGCAAGATTTGTTGCAAATTTGTCGCAATCGCGATGGTACGGGCCACTGTCGCGCGTCGCCCTGAGGTCCCGGTTGACACTGGCCGCCCCCTGGCATTCGGCGGTCACACGCTTGCGCAAGCAGGCACAGCGCCTATGTCAGGGAGACGCAACCTGCCGGAGCCGCAAAATTGGCCGCGAGAAAGAGAGCCGCCAATCGCTACTATAGCGGCCCGCCCAGCGATCATTTCGACGGCACCTTGTTCTTCAATCCCGACGGCCAGCTGCCCGGCCGTTTCGCCGACCTGCTGAAATGGCAGTTGAATGGCAAGCGCTCGAAATGGCCGGCGACGAATCCAAGCCCCTTCCCGCAGGCAAAGCCGGCCGCGAGCGTCGAAGGCGCCGCGCTTGATGTGACGATGGTGGGCCATTCCAGCTTGCTGATCCAGACGGCCGGTCTGAACATCCTGACCGACCCGGTCTGGTCGCAGCGCGCGTCGCCGCTTTTCTTTGCCGGTCCACGGCGCATCAATCCGCCAGGCATCGCTTTCGCCGACCTGCCGCCGATCGACCTCGTGCTGGTCAGCCACAATCATTACGACCATCTCGACCTCGCCACGCTGAAGCGGCTGAAGGCCGGCCACGACCCGCTGGTGCTCACTCCGCTCGGCAACGATACCCTGATTGGCGATGCGATTCCCGGCATGCGGCTGTCGGCGCACGATTGGGGCGACAGGGTCGAGGTCGGCAATGGCGTCGTCGTCCATGTCGAGCCGGCGCACCACTGGTCGGCGCGGGGCGCCCGCGACCGGCGCATGGCGCTGTGGGCCGGCTTCGTCGTCGGGACGCCGAACGGCAAACTCTATTTCGCCGGCGACACCGGCTTCCACGGCGGCATCAACTATCGGCTGATGGCCGAGAAACATGGCGGCTTCCGCTTCGCCATCCTGCCGATCGGTGCCTATGAGCCGCGCTGGTTCATGGCGCCGCAGCACCAGAATCCGGAGGAGGCGGTGCAAGGCATGACATTGTGCAACGCCGCTTTCGCCGCCGGCTGCCACTGGGGCACTTTCCAGCTCACCGACGAACCGATCGACGAGCCGGCGCGAAAACTGACCGAGGCGCTTGATGACCAAGGCGTCCCACGAGAGCGCTTTCGCGCCTTGCGGCCCGGCGAGGTCTGGAGCGTGCCCGAGATCGGGCGCGACTGACGTCTGCATTGGCCATTTACGCCCCGGTCATTTTCGCAGATGGTCAGCCTAACGGGCAAAGGGGAATTCAGATGAAATCGATCGTGGCAGTTCTGATGGCGCTGGCGTTTTCGACGCCATCCGCTTTCGCAGGCGAAATCGGCGACCGCGCCACCGAGGCCGAAAAACTGCTGCAGTCGGGTGACGGCGCCGGCGCGCTGGACAAATTCCGCGGCGCGGAGGAAGCCTTCTGGCAAGCGATGCCGCTGACCGTCCAGAATGTCAAACAGGTCGATTCCGCAAGCGGTTTCGGCATCTACAGCGAGCGTGCCAATCGCATCTACAAACCTGGCGAGAAGATCGTGCTCTATATGGAGCCTGTTGGCTACGGCTATGGCACGGACGGTCTTGGCAACAGCATGATCGCACTTTCCGTCGACATCACCGTCGTTTCAGCGGCCGGCGAGACCCTCGGGACAAGTGAGAAGGTCGGCCGTGTCCAGGTCGCCTCCCGCTCACACAACCGCGAACTGTTCTTCAAGCTGGACCTCTCCCTCGACGGCTTGCCGCCCGGCAAATACCGGTGCGACTTTCTCATGCATGACGAGAATTCGAGCAAGACGGCGCCCTTCACCACCGATATCGAGATCGCCGGCTAGGTCGGTCAACGGGCAGCGGCCTCGCAAGCCGACGGGAACCCAAGCGCGGCAACCGCGTTTTTCATACGGTTTCAAAATCTATCGGTTTGCGAGGCATTCCCATGCTCAAATGGATTGTCATTTTGCTGATCATCGCCGCGGCGGCGAGCCTGCTCGGCATGCCGGCGCTGGCAGGTGCTGCCGCAACCGGTGCGCGCATCCTCATCGGCATCGTTCTGATCATCTTCCTGTTGATGGTACTCGGCATTTTCGCGGTGACGTAAAGTGGCTCCGCACTGGTAATTCCTGCCCGTTTCCGCCATATAGCGCCAATCGGACACGGAATTTTCGGAGCAATGGCCAGCACCGCCCCATTCGCCAAGATGAACGGCATCGGCAACGAGATCATCGTTGCCGACATGCGTAGCCGTGCCGATCGGGTGACGGCGGCCGCGGCAATCGCGCTGAACGCGGATGCCGCGACAAGGTTCGACCAGATCATGGCGATCCACGACGCCAGGACGCCGGGCACCGCCTTTTTCATCGACATATTGAATTCCGACGGAACCAGCGCGCAGGCCTGCGGCAACGGCATGCGCTGCGTTGTCCAGGCGCTCGCCGCCGAGACGGGCCAGAAGACCTTCACCTTCGAGACCGTGGCCGGCATTCTTAACGCGCGCGAACATGCCGACGGCTCGATCTCCGTCGATATGGGCATACCGCGCTTCGGCTGGCAGGACATTCCGCTGGCCGAGGAATTCCATGACACCCGCATGATCGAGTTGCAGATCGGCCCGATCGACGCGCCGGTGCTGCATTCACCCTCTGTCGTCTCGATGGGCAATCCGCACGCCATCTTCTGGGTCGATCGCGACGTCTGGTCCTACGAGCTCGACCGTTTCGGCCCGCTGCTCGAGAACCATCCGATGTTTCCCGAACGGGCCAACATCACCATCGCTCAGGTCACCTCACCCGAAACCATGGTCATCCGCACATGGGAGCGTGGCGCCGGCCTGACCAAGGCCTGCGGCTCGGCCTCCTGCGCCGCAGTGGTCGCAGCCGCCCGCACCAACCGGACCGGCCGCAGCGTCAGCCTGTTGACGCCCGGGGGCGGCACGCTGCATGTCGAATGGCGCGGCGATGACCACGTCATCCTCACCGGTGCCGCCGAATGGGAATTTTCCGGCAGCTTCGATCCGGCGGCTGGAACATGGGCCCGCGACACCGAAAGCGCGGCCTGATGTCCGCTCTGTCCAAGAGCCCGGTGTCCAAGGGCATCGATGTGGTGACCTTCGGCTGCCGGCTGAACACCTATGAATCGCAGGTGATGCGGCGCGAGGCCGAAAGTGCCGGCCTCGGTGCGCTGGAAGGCGGCGCCGTGATCTTCAACACCTGCGCCGTCACCGGCGAAGCCGTGCGCCAGGCCAAACAGGCGATCCGCAAGGCGCGCCGCGACAACCCGCAAGCCCGCATCATCGTCACCGGCTGCGCCGCGCAGACCGAGCCTGAAAAATTCGCCGCCATGGACGAGGTCGATCTCGTGCTCGGCAACGAGGAGAAGCTGAAGGCGAACTCCTATCGCGCACTGCCGGATTTCGGCGTCAACGACACCGAGAAGGCGCGTGTCAACGACATCTTTTCGGTGCGCGAAACCGCCGGCCATCTGGTCGACGCCATCGAGGGCCGCGCGCGCGCCTTCGTTCAGGTGCAGAACGGCTGCGACCACCGCTGCACCTTCTGCATCATCCCTTACGGCCGCGGCAATTCGCGCTCGGTGCCGATGGGCGCCGTGGTCGATCAGGTCAAGCGGCTCGCCGGAAACGGCTATGCCGAGATCGTGCTGACCGGTGTCGACATGACCAGTTTTGGCGCCGACCTGCCGGGCGCGCCGAAGCTCGGCAGACTGGTAAAAACCATCCTCAGGCAGGTGCCCGATGTGAAGCGCCTACGGCTGTCCTCGATCGATTCTATCGAGGCCGACGACGATCTGCTCGACGCCATCGCCTCCGAGCCCAGGCTGATGCCGCATCTGCATCTGTCGCTGCAGTCGGGCGACGACATGATCCTGAAGCGCATGAAGCGCCGGCACAATCGAGATCAGTCGATCCGCTTCTGCGAGGACGTTCGCAAGCTGCGCTCCGGCATCGTCTTCGGCGCCGACATCATCGCCGGCTTCCCGACCGAGACCGACGAAATGTTCGAGAACTCGGAAAAAATCGTCGAGGAGTGTGGCCTGACCCATCTCCACGTTTTCCCCTTCAGCCCGCGCGACGGCACGCCTGCCGCGCGCATGCCGCAGCTCCGCCGAGAATTGGTCAAGCAGCGCGCCGCCCGGCTGCGCGCCGCGGGTGACGCTGCCTATGTCAGGCATCTGTCATCGCTTTCCGGAACCCGTCAGTCGATCCTGATCGAGCGCGACGGACTTGGCCGAACCGAAGGGTTTACGCTTGCCGCACTCGGCACGGGCGCACCGGGCGAAATCATCGAGGCCGATATATCGGGCCACGATGGTGCCCGGCTGATCGCGACGCCCCTTTCCGCCCGCGCGGCCTGAGAAACGCAAAGCATGGCTGGTTTTTTCAAGAAGATATTTTCGTTCGGCAAGAAGGAGGTGGTCGAGGAGCGGGTCGACGAAACCGCCCCTTTGCCGCCGATCAAGTGGGAAGCACTCGATGCGCTGAAGCCGGCGGCCGAGCAGGTCGTGCCGGAGTTTTTGAAGCGCGACGAGCTGGAGCCCGAGGCGGAGACTGCGCCGACGCCGACGGTTGAGCCGAAGGTGATCCCTGCGACGGAACCGGCGCCTGTCGAGGAGCCGGCGCCCGAACCGGCACCTTCGATCCCGCCAGCGCCGGAGCCTACCGTTCCGCCGGCGCCGGAACCTCTGCCGAAGCCCGAACCGGGAGAAGAACCCGCGCCTGAGACGCCTGCCGAGCCGCCGGCGCCCGAGGAAATACCAACACCTCCCGCCGTCCCGGAACCTGCCCCCAAACCTCAGCCGCAAGAGGTACCGCCACCCGCGCCGGCCGAGCCGGAGATCGTTCCGTCACGCCCGGAAAAGCAACCGGAACCGGCCCCGGTCGAAGTGCCGGTGCCGCCGGTCGAGGTTCCACCGGCAGAGACACCAACTCCGATCGAGGTGCCGACGCCGGCGCCGGCCCCTCAGCCACCATCAGACTTCGAAGAAGAAGCCTCAACGCTGACGCCCGCCTCGCTCCGTCCTTCACGGGGAGAGGGTAAGGGTGAGCGGCAGCGCGAACCTGCACAAGGCGTGGCAGCGAGTGAACCGGAAGCTCCGCCGGCCGAAATCGCACCTCCCATTCGCCAGCCTGCGCCGATCGAATCGCAGCCGGTCATGGCCGAGATCGCGCCCGAACCGCAGGCCGTCCCCGCGCCAAAATCCGTTCCTGGCAAGGTAACCGTCACCAGGAAGGTCGAGCAGAAGGCAGAGCCGCAGAAGGCACCGGAGCCGGCGCCGAGGCGCTCATGGTTCCAGCGCATGAAGGACGGGCTTGCCCGTTCGTCCAAGGAACTGACCGGCAACATTGCCGGGGTCTTCACCAAGCGCAAGCTGGACGAGGAGACGCTGCAGGATCTAGAGGACGTGCTGATCCGTGCCGATCTCGGCATGGAGACCGCGCTGCGCGTCACCGATGCGCTGGCCGCCAGCCGCTACGGCAAGGATGTCTCCGACACCGAGGTTCGCGCCATCATGGCGGCCGAGGTGGAGAAGGTGCTGACCCACGTCGCCATGCCGCTGGAGCTAGACCTGTCCCACAAGCCGCATGTCATCCTGGTCGTTGGCGTCAACGGCACCGGCAAGACCACGACCATCGGCAAGCTTGCCGCCAAGCTCACCGATGGCGGCCTGTCGGTGATGCTCGCCGCCGGCGACACGTTCCGCGCCGCCGCGATCGAGCAGTTGAAGATCTGGGGCGAGCGGACGAAATCGCCTGTCATCGCCTCCAAGCTCGGCGCCGATGCCGCCGGCCTCGCTTATGACGCCTTCGAGAAGGCCAAGGACGCCGGCTCCGACGTGCTGATCATCGACACCGCCGGCCGCCTGCAAAACAAGACCGAGTTGATGGCGGAGCTCGAAAAGATCGTCCGCGTGCTCGGCAAGCTCGATCCGGAAGCGCCGCACACCGTGCTGCAAACGGTCGATGCCACCACCGGCCAGAATGCACTCAACCAAGTCGAAATCTTCCGCAATGTCGCCGGCGTCAACGGCCTTGTGATGACCAAGCTGGACGGCACGGCGCGCGGCGGTATTCTGGTGGCGATCGCGGCGAAGCACAAATTGCCGGTCTATTTCATCGGCGTCGGCGAACAGGTCGACGACCTCGAACCGTTCTCGGCAAGCGAATTCGCCAGGGCGATCGCTGGAGTTGCCTAACAAGCATGTCCCAAAAAGTTGCAGCCTTTTTGGATCGGATCCTGCGTAAGAAAGAGCTTCCATGAACCCACCCATTCTCGAACGCGATCCGTCCGATCCGCAAAAACAAAAGAAGGAAGGCGTCAATCCGCTGCTCAAGCTGGTGTTGGAGCTGGGGCCGTTGATGGTGTTCTTCTTCACCAATGCGCGCGGCGCCTGGCTAGTGCAGAAATTCCCTGTCCTGGCCGAGTTCGGCGGCCCGATCTTCGTCGCCACCGGCCTGTTCATGGCCGCCACGGCAATCGCGCTGATCGCCTCATGGCTGCTGATGCGCACCTTGCCGATCATGCCGATGGTGTCGGGCGTCGTCGTCTTCATCTTCGGCGCGCTGACGCTCTATCTGCAGGACGACATCTTCATCAAGATGAAGCCGACCATCGTCAACACGCTGTTCGGTGGCGTGCTGCTTGGCGGCCTCTACTTCGGCAAGTCGCTGCTTGGCTATGTCTTCGATTCGGCCTTCAGCCTCGATGCCGAAGGCTGGCGCAAGCTGACCTTTCGCTGGGGCCTGTTCTTCCTGTTCCTGGCCCTTGCCAATGAGGTGGTGTGGCGGAATTTTTCCACCGACGCCTGGGTTACCTTCAAGGTCTGGGGCATCATGCCGATCACGCTTCTGTTCACCTTTAGCCAGATGCCGCTGATCCTGCGCCATTCGCTTGAGGACAAGACCGGGAAATAGGAGAGGGCCGTGGAATTCGTCACCACGCGCGACGAACTGAGGACGATCTACAAGACGCCGCGACCGACCGACGGCTCGATCCGTAAGGAATTGAAAGCGCTCGACGGCCATTGCCGCTCCTTCATTGGCAAGAGCCCGTTCGTGCTGATCGGCTCATCCGACGGCGCCGGCAATGCCGACGTGACGCCGAAAGGTGACAAACCGGGCTTTGCCGCCGTGCTCGACGACACCACCATCGCCATTCCGGACCGACCCGGCAACAACCGGCTCGACACGCTGGAGAACATCCTCCTCCATCCTCGGTCGGACTGCTCTTCCTCATTCCCGGCATGAACGAGACGCTGCGCGTCAACGGCGAGGCCCGCATCACCGTCGACGGGGGCCTTCGCGAGCGGCTTGCCATCGACGGCAAGGAACCGCAAAGCGTCGTCGTGGTCACCGTCAAGGCCGCCTACATGCATTGCGCCAAGGCCTTCATGCGCTCGGATTTGTGGAAGCCGGAGACCTGGTACGACCGCGCGACGCTGCCGACGCTCGGCCAAATCCTGCGCGATCAGTTGGCGGTTGCCGATTCGGCCGAGGCGACCGACCGCTGGCTCGATGAGGAATATAAGCAGACGATGTGGTAGGTTTTTCGGACGACGATTCGTCCGCCCGGTTTCCTGCCTTGCTGAACATCCTTGCCATCTCCGGCAGCCTGCGGGCGGCCTCCACCAATTCGGCCCTGATCGCGGCACTGGCGTGCAATGCGCCGACCGGCTGTCGCATCGCCATCTATGACGGGCTTGGCCGTCTGCCGATCTTCAATCCCGACGATGAGGGCGAGCGGACGCCGCTCGAAGCCGCCGAACTGATCGACGCCGTCACCCGTGCCGACGGCGTTATCATCTCCTGTCCCGAATATGCCCACGGCGTGCCCGGCGTACTGAAGAACGCCCTCGACTGGCTGGTCTCGCGCGACGCCGCCGTCGCCAAGCCCGCCATGCTGGTGCACGCCTCGCCACGCTCGCTGTTTGCCCGCGCCGCATTGGCCGAGATCATGCACACCATGTCGTTCGCGCTTTGCGACGATGTGCTGGAGATTGCCCTGCTCGGCAAGAAGCCGGCGGAGGTGGAAGCCATTCTGGCCGAGCCGGAAAAACGGCTGGCGATGCATGATGCGCTGAATGCTTTCGCGGATTTCATTCGCGCGCGTTGATGCTGAGCGGCCATCACCGCGCTTCATCATCCTAGGGCGGAGCAAGGAGCGCAGCGACGCGGCGCAGACCCTAGGATGACGAAGGCGTGGGGCTGGGCCGCCATGCCTTCGAACTACTTCTTCCCCCTCAATGTCTCCACATCCGTCTTCCCGACATACCAGTCACGCGCATTGACCTCCTCGAAGACCACCCAGATATCGTCATTGCCAAGGCCCGTGGCGTCCATGATGGCCGCCGTGACCTTCTTGGCGATATCCGCCTTCTTGCCCGCCGGATCGGCGGCGATCACTTCCTTGACGATGCGGATGTTGACGAATGGCATGACGTCCTCCCCTTCGATTTGTTGACTGTCGGTATGAGACTGTTTCGAAATTCGCTCTGGCGAGTCATATGGTGGTGGTTTCGAGAACCGGAGCGCAGCGGACATTTGGGTCCGTGAGCTCAGTTCTACTGCGCTGACGCAGTAGAACGGGGAAGCGCAGAAAACGCCATCAGATGGCCGCCAGAGTAGAATTTCCAAACAGTCTCAATAGGTCTTGGCGCCGTTGACCATGAGCCGCACCATGTAGAGCGAGGTCGTGCCTGCGATGTAGAGGCAATTCAGCTTGTTGCCGCCGAACACGCAATTGGCGGTCACCTCCGGCACCTTGATCTTGCCGATCAGCGTGCCGTCCGGATCGTAGCAATGGATGCCGTCGGCAGCACTTGTCCAGATGCGTCCGTCCTCGTCGAGGCGGAAGCCGTCGAACAGGCCGGCGGTGCAGTCGGCGAAGATCTTTTCGCCCGACACCTTCTTGCCGCCCTTGCCGACATTGAACACCCGCAAATGCGCCGGGTTCTGCGCGCCATGCGTGCGGCCGGTGTCGGCGACATAGAGCTTGCTCTCGTCAAGCGAGAAAGCCAGCCCGTTGGGCCTGACCATGTCAGTGATAACGGCTTCGACGTCGCCGGTGCCGGGATCGACCCGGTAGACATGGCAGGCGCCGATTTCGCTGTCGGCCTTGTCGCCTTCATAGTCGGTGTCGATGCCGTAGCTCGGATCCGTGAACCAGATCGAGCCGTCCGACTTCACCACCGCGTCGTTGGGCGAGTTCAGCCGCTTGCCCTTCCATTTGGCGGCGATGGTGGTGACCGAGCCGTCGAACTCGGTGCGGCTGACGCGGCGGCCCGAATGCTCGCAAGTCACCAGCCGGCCCTGCCGGTCGACCGTATTGCCGTTGGAGTTGCCGGATGGTTGCCGGAAGACGCTGACATTGCCGTCGGTCTCGTCATAGCGCAGCATGCGGTTGTTGGGGATGTCGGACCAGACGACATAGCGGCCGGCGGCGAACCAGGCCGGTCCTTCCGCCCACTGGCATCCGGTGAACAGCTTCTCGACCTGCGCGTTGCCGTTGAACAGGCGTGCGAAGCGTGGATCGAGAACTTCATAATAGTCTGCGGCCGCCATACTTTTCCTCCCGGCATCACGTGAGATCGGATCAAGCCAGCCGGCGATCGATATGGCAAGATCGATCCGTGAAATCGTCCGCGGTCTCCTTCAGACGTGATTGAGGGAATGCGGGTTGATCGCGGTTAACTTGGGTTAAGTCGGCTTAACTCGGGTAAATGTGGCTTTAACCGGCTATGCGCTGGACGCAATGGTGCATTGCAACATCTTCTTTTTGCAATGCACCATTACTATGTCATGCTTCGTATCGATCAAGGGAGGAATAACGGCCGCGCAAATGCGGCGCCATAAGGAACCTTGCTATGATCCTCGACAGTCTCATGACCCGCGCTCGCAACAGCATTGCCAAGCGCAAACACTACAACCGCCTTGTCGCCGAAATCGACAGCTTTTCCAGCCGCGATCTGGCCGACATGCGCGCCGACCGCTCGGAAATGCTCTACCAGATCCACAAGCAGATCTACGGCTGATCTCAGGTCTCTCGTGATACGCGCCGCCAAGGCGCGTTGAGATTCAGGTCAGGCCGAGCCGAGAATGGTGGGTTCCGAGACCCGGCGCGGAGCGTACTTTTGGGTACGTGAGCACAGGAAGCGCAGGAAGCCGCCGTTCGTAGGCCGGCATCACCTGAATATCAACGTGCCGCCAGCGCCTTTTCAATCTGTGGCAGCAAAAGATCCCTCGCCGTCTCGGGCGTCAGCGGACCGACATGCTTGTAGGCGATCTTGCCGTCCTTGCCGATGACGAAGGTTTCCGGCACGCCGTAGACACCCCAGTCGATCGCCGCGCGGCCGGCTTCGTCGACCCCGATCGCCTGAAACGGATTGCCGAGATCGCCGAGGAACCGGCGGGCGTTTTCCGGCTGGTCCTTATAGTTTAGCGCCGCCAGGACAAAACGCTTGTCCTGCGACAGCGCCAAAAGCACCGGATGCTCTTCGCGGCACGGCGCGCACCACGATGCAAAGACATTGACCAATGTGACCTTGCCGGCGAAGGCTTTCGAATCGAGCCCCGGCAGGTTGCTGCCTTCGAGCGCCGGCAGGCTGGTCTGCGGCGCCGGCAGGCCGATCAGCGCCGACGGCACCTCCGAAACGTCGCGCCCCGATAACAGTTGCGACAGGAACAGTCCGGCCAGGCCGAGGAAAATCAGCAGCGGCAAGAGCACGAACAGGCGGCGACGGGGTGTCGGCGTTTCCGTTTCTGTGCTCATGATTTGGCCACCTTGTCGGAGCGGCGCCGCACGCCGGCCGCCTCCAGTTCGGCGAGCTCGCGTTTTCGAGCCCGCTGGTCGAGCAGGATCCAGCCGATCAGCCCGATCAGCACCACGGCGGTGATGCCATAAGCTGCGGTCACATAAAGTGCGTGCGCGCTCATGACTGCCGCTCCATCGACGACGTCCTTCCTTGCAACCGCATCCTTCCGTCTCGCCCGATCATACCTTCCCATAACGGCGTGCTGGCAGCTTCGCAATCGGCTGCCGCGCCGCCGCCTCCGAACTTATAGGATCGCTGCGCCGCGACCCCTTGATGTCGCGCAAATCATGACTGATGTCACTCAATCCGTGCCGTGGCGCAGCGCCAGCGCCGCCGAGACTGGACCCAGCACTGCAAGAAACAGTGTCAGCGCGGCAAGAATGAGGAAGGGTTGCAGAAACGGGTCGGGATTGGCCGTCGCGCCATAGCTCGCCGAAACGCCGAAGATCAGCACCGGAATGGTCAGCGGCAGCACCAGTACCGAGATCAGTAGCCCGCCACGCGGCAGCGCCACCGCCACCGCCGCACCGGCGGCACCGATAAAGGTGATTGCCGGGGTGCCGACCAATAGGGTCAGCGCCGTGGCGCCGATGCCGAGCGGCTCCATGTTCATGAACAGGCCGAGCAAGGGAGCGGCGATGACAAGCGGCAAGACGCTGCCCGCCCAATGCGCCAGGCATTTGGTCAGCACCGTCAAGGCCAGCATGTTGCGATCATTGCCGAGCACCAGCAGATCGAGCGAGCCGTCCTCGCGGTCGGCCTGAAACAGCCGGTCGAGGCCGAGCAGGCAAGACAGCAGCGCGCCGATCCACAGGATCGCCGGGCCGATGCGGGCAAGCAGCTTGAGATCCGGTCCGACCCCGAACGGGATGGTGGCGATGACGGCGAGGAAGAAGATGACGCCGGTCAACGCGCCGCCGCCGGCACGGATGTTGAGGCGGATGTCGCGCAGGAAGAGCGCTAGCATGATTTGAGATGCCTTCGCCCAGGCACCCCCCTCTGTCCTGCCGGACATCTCCCCCTCAAGGAGGGAGATTGGCAGTTCATGCGTCTCGCCAGCCTTCGGACGTTGGAGACTAGCGAAAACCGAGGTGACATCCGATCTCCCCCCTTGAGGGGGAGATGCCCGGCAGGGCAGAGGGGGGCGCCGTAGAGCGCCGACATCACCCTGCTACCCCCATCACCAATTCCGCCGCGCCTTCGATCCCCAGCGGCAGATGCGTGGCCGCAACAATCATCCCGCCCTCTTTACAATGCCTCATCATCAACCCCGAAAACCGCGCCTCCGAAGCCCTGTCCAACCCGGCCGTCGGCTCATCCAGCAGCCACAGCGGCCGATGACTGACCAACAGTTTGGCGATAGCCGCGCGGCGCCGCTGCCCGGTCGACAGATAGCCGAACGGCAGATGGCCGATGCCACCAAGCCCGACCGATTCAAGCGCCTCTTCGACGTCCAGTTGCCCATCGCCGTTGAAATCGCGCCAGAAGCGCAGGTTCTCCGCCACGCTCAGTGCCGGCTTCATTGCGTTCTGGTGGCTAAGGTAATGGCAGGCCGAGGCGATGGACGGAAACGCCTCGCCCCCATCTTCGATCTTCGTAACACCTTCGATCTTCACGCTGCCCTCCGCCACCGGAAGCAGCCCGGCGATGACTCGCAGCAAGGTCGATTTGCCCGATCCGTTCGGCCCTGTGACGACAAGCGCCTGGCCGTCCTCCAAGGCAAAGCCGATGCGCGAAAACACCGTGTCGCCGCCGCGTTCGCCGCCTAGATTTTCGGCGATCAGCCGCATTCGTCGCCTGCCTTGAAAACCATGTCTCGCGACAGTTGCCGCATCGCACAAATTTGCTCTCCAACTGTCTAGAACTATTCCAGAAAATTCTCTATATGCGGTGCATCCGTGCCAGCGGTCGGCGCGGGAACAGAATTAGCGCCGAACCAGCGCACGCGCCGCCTTGAACGGCTCGGGTTGCTTGGGAACGGACAGCGGAAATGGCCGTACCCGCACCTTTGCGCGTGATTGCATGCCATCGGCGTCCGTTCCCTTTCAGGCTGAACAGACAAGGACGGATCGCACGTGTCAAAATCCCTCGACAGTTTCAATTGCCGCCGCACGTTGACCGCGGGCGGCGCGGAATATGCCTATTTCGACCTCATCGAGGCCGAGAAGAACGGCCTCACCGGCATCTCCCAGCTGCCCTATTCGATGAAGGTGCTGCTGGAGAACCTGCTGCGCAACGAGGACGGCCGCTCCGTAACCAAGGAGAGCATCCAGGCAGTTGCCGGCTGGCTGACCGACAAAGGCACTGCGGGTGTCGAGATCGCCTATCGCCCGGCCCGCGTGCTGATGCAGGATTTCACCGGCGTTCCGGCTGTGGTCGACCTTGCCGCCATGCGCGACGCCATGGCCTCGCTCGGCGGCGATCCGCAGAAGATCAACCCGCTGGTGCCGGTCGACCTCGTCATCGACCATTCCGTCATCGTCGACGAATTCGGCACGCCGCTGGCCTTCGCCCGCAATGTCGAGCTCGAATATGAACGCAACGAGGAACGCTACAAGTTCCTGAAATGGGGCCAGCAGGCGTTCCGCAACTTCCGCGTCGTGCCGCCTGGCACCGGCATCTGCCACCAGGTCAACCTCGAATATCTCGGCCAGGTGGTGTGGACCAACACCGAGGACGGCGAAACCACCGCCTATCCCGACACCTGCGTCGGCACCGATTCGCACACCACCATGATCAACGGCCTTGGCGTGCTCGGCTGGGGCGTCGGCGGCATCGAGGCCGAGGCGGCCATGCTCGGCCAGCCGGTCTCCATGCTTTTGCCCGAAGTCATCGGCTTCCGTCTGACCGGCAAGCTCAAGGAAGGCGTCACCGCCACCGATCTCGTGCTCACCGTCACGCAGATGCTGCGCAAGAAGGGCGTCGTCGGCAAGTTCGTCGAGTTCTTCGGCCCGGGCTTGTCCAACATGACACTGGCCGACCGCGCCACCATCGGCAACATGGCCCCCGAATACGGCGCCACCTGCGGCTTCTTCCCGGTCGATTCGGAAACCATCCGCTACCTCACAATGTCCGGCCGCAGCGAGGACCGCATCGCGTTGGTCGAGGCCTATGCAAAGGCGCAAGGGCTGTGGCGCGAGACCGGCTCGACCGATCCGGTGTTCACCGACCTGCTCGAACTGGAGCTCGGCTCCGTCGTGCCGTCGATGGCCGGTCCCAAGCGGCCCGAAGGCCGCGTTGCGCTGGAAAGCATCCCGGCAGGCTTCGCCAAGGCGATGGAGACTGAATACAGGAAGGCGGCCGAGCTATCGAAACGCTATGCCGTCGAAGGCACCGATCATGATCTCGGCCATGGCGATGTTGTCATCGCCGCCATCACCTCCTGCACCAACACCTCGAACCCAAGCGTGCTGATCGGCGCTGGCCTCCTGGCCCGCAACGCCAACCGCCTCGGGCTGAAGCAGAAGCCATGGGTGAAGACCTCGCTGGCCCCCGGCAGCCAGGTAGTCGCCGAATATTTGGAGAAATCCGGCCTGCAGAAGGAGCTCGACCAGATCGGCTTCAACCTGGTCGGCTTCGGCTGCACCACCTGCATCGGCAATTCCGGCCCGTTGCCGGCGCCGATCTCCAAGACCATCAACGACAAGGGCCTGATCGCCGCCGCGGTCTTGTCCGGCAACCGCAACTTCGAAGGCCGCGTCTCGCCCGACGTGCAGGCGAACTATCTGGCGTCGCCGCCGCTGGTCGTCGCGCACGCGCTGGCCGGAACCGTCACCAAGGACCTCACGACAGAGCCGCTCGGCGAGGACAAGAACGGCAACCCGGTCTACCTCAAGGATATCTGGCCGAGTTCGGCCGAGATCCAGGAATTCATCGAAAAGAACGTCACCCGCGAGCTGTTCGCCCGCAAATATGCCGACGTCTTCAAGGGCGATGAATATTGGCAAAACGTCAAGGCGCCGGAAGGCCAGACCTATGCCTGGGACGACAACTCTACCTATGTGCAGAACCCACCCTACTTCGCCGGCATGACATCAGGTTTCGGCAAGATCGGCGACATCAAGGGCGCTCGAGTGCTCGGCCTGTTCGGCGACAAGATAACCACCGACCACATCTCGCCGGCGGGTTCGATCAAGGCAGCCTCGCCGGCCGGCAAATACCTGACTGATCACGGCGTCGGCGTCGCCGACTTCAACCAGTACGGCACAAGGCGCGGCAATCACGAGGTGATGATGCGCGGCACTTTCGCCAACATCCGCATCCGCAACCACATGCTGGGCGAGAACGGCCGTGAGGGCGGCTACACCATCCACTACCCGTCGAAGGAAGAAGAATCGATCTACGACGCGGCGATGGAATACAAGAAGGAAGGCGTGCCGCTGGTCATCTTCGCCGGCGTCGAATACGGCAACGGCTCGTCGCGCGACTGGGCGGCCAAGGGAACCAATCTGCTTGGTGTCCGCGCGGTCATCGCCCAGTCCTTCGAGCGTATCCATCGCTCGAACCTGGTCGGCATGGGCGTCATCCCCTTCGTCTTCGAGGACGGCACCTCGTGGGCCTCGCTCAATCTCAGGGGTGACGAGTTGGTCGAGATCGATGGCTTGAGCACCATCAAGCCGCGCCAGACGATGATCGCCAAGGTCACTTACGGCGACGGCACGGTGAAGAACGTGCCGATCATCTGCCGCATCGATACGCTGGACGAGCTCGACTACTTCAAGAACGGCGGCATCCTGCAATACGTGCTGCGCGATCTGGCTGCTTAGGGAATAGGGACTAGGCAGTAGGGAATATGGGCCCCTACTGCCTACTGCCTACTGCCTACTGCCTACTGCCTACTGCCTACTGCCTACTGCCTAGCCTTCGGCGTCCCAAAACGCGCCGCTGCTGCCAGAAGCACGCCGAGCATCAGCCCGTTGAGGATGTGCCAGAGGAAGTGCGTGCCGAGCGGAAACCTGCCGCAGACCAGCGGATCGATCATCCGGCAGATGACGGACACCACGAAGATCGCCGAGCCAGCCAGATTGTACCAGCCGGCGCGATTGCCGCTCGCCGCCACCAGCGCGCCGAAGAAGGCGAGCGCCAGGAACGGCGGCAGATAGCCAGTCGTGCCGTTGGAGGCCTGACGCAGCCAGTCCGGCACGGCCACGGTTATCGCTCCGGCAATGACGTAGAAGGCAATGAAGATGGCGATGGCCTTGCCCCATCGCATGGCGAGGAAGCGGCGCAGGTTGAACCACGTATAGGCCAGCGTGAAGCCGGCGATCGGCAGCACGTCGGCCCAGACCGTGCCCTTGGTGGCAAACGTGTGGAAGATCGTCGAGCCGATGCCGATCGCCACCACCCACCAGGCCAGCACTTCGGCGAAGGTCCCCGTGCCCAGCCTTCGTACCTCGCGCACGCCCCACAGGCCTGCGGCGATGAAGGCGAGGTTTGTCAGCGCATTGATCGGCTCGGACCAGAATTCCGGCCCGGTCCGCTCGCAATAGAGATCGACCGGCGTCAAAAAAGTTTGCCACATCGTGATTGCCGCCCGAATCGCTTCCATCCTGAAGCGCAGAGCTTCTCCTATTGTGCCGTCGCGGTCGGCTGCAACGGCAAAATTTCACCGCAACGTGACTTCCCGTTGACTTCCGCTTCTGCCACATATTTTAGCAATCAAGATAAAGCCGGCACCACCGGCGGGAATCGGAATGGCCATGGCCTCGCGAAAATCATTGTGGCTGGCAGCCCTTGCGCTGGCCTTCTCGGCGTTTGCCGGCGCCGGGCGTGCCGACGAGTCCGAAAGGCCCCAGATCGAAAGACCACTGGGCGTGGTCGAGCTGTTCACCAGCCAGGGCTGCACTTCCTGCCCGCCGGCCGATGTGTTGTTTGCCGAGTTCGCCGCCCGGGAAGACATCGTCGCGCTCGCCTATCACGTCGACTACTGGGACTATCTCGGCTGGCAGGACACGCTGAGCCGCAAGGAGAACACCGAGCGGCAATATGAATATATGCGCGCCTTCGGCAGCCGCTCCGTCTATACGCCGCAGGCCGTCATCAACGGCCGCGTCCACGTCAACGGCGGCAGCCGCGGCGAGGTCGATGGCGCGCTCGCCCGCATGGCCAGGAGCGGCGAGGGCATGCGCGTCGTCATCAAGGTCAGCCGCACCAGCGACCGCGTCATGATCGACACCGGCGATGCCGGCAGCGGTCCCAGCGATGCCCATGTCGTCATCGTCTATTTCGACCCGCCGCAGACGATCAAGATCGGCGAGGGCGAGAACACCGGCCGCAAGATGACCTACTGGAACGCGGTCACCGGCATCCAGACCGCCGGCATGTGGCACGGCAAGGCGCAGCGCTACGAACTGCCGATGAGCGAGATCACCAAGAAGGGCGGCTGTGCCGTGCTGCTGCAGTCGGTCGGCAAGGATGGCCTGCCCGGTCCCATTCTCGGCGCTGCGTTTATTCACAAGCCTTAGAAGCCACTTCCCTTCTCCCACAAGGGGAGAAGGAAATTGCCCCAGACATGAAAAAACCGACGCCAGCTTGCTTCTGACGTCGGTCATTTAGGTTTTGGGATCGTCGCACCCGGTTCTTCCTAAGAAGAACCGAGGTTGGTTCGATCCGACGCAGACCCGTGGGCGGGGGGCTTGGGGTTTACGAGCCGGTGCCGGACCGAACCGTCTCAGGCAACGCCGGTAAATTCGTCGGACATTGGGGCATGAGCGCGGATAAAAAAAGGCAGAAATGTGGCGAAGCATCACCAATTCCAACAAGGCGTTTCATAAAAGTGACTGGACGTTGCGAAAACAGCGCAGTGCCGCCCTGCTTCGCCGGCCCTTGCAATTCAACCGCGAACACGCCAACTTTGGTTGGCAAAGATTCATTTTGAAGGATCGAGGCATGACCGATGACAGCGGCGGGACTGGGGATGGGGACGCATCCGCAATATTGATCCCGCTGCACGAGGCGCGACACGCGCGCCTCGATCAGCCGGTGCGGTTCGACCGGCGTGAGCTGGACCAGATCCTCAGGCTCTACGGACGCATGGTCGCCGCCAACGAATGGCGCGACTACGCCATCGATCATCTCACCGACCGTGCCGTGTTTTCCGTATTTCGCCGCACCAGCGAAGTACCGCTGTTCCAGATCGTCAAGGATCCGAAACTGGCCCGCAAGCAGGGCGCCTTTGCCGTCATCGCCGCCGGCGGCCGCATCTTGAAGCGCGGCCAGGAACTCGGCCGCGTGCTTGGGATATTCGACAGCAAGCTGAAGCTGGTCGAAGCCTGAACTGGAGGCAGGGGAATTGATGAGCTGGAGAATTGAAGAACTGATGAACTGAGAAGCCCAGCGCGATTCATTAGCCGCTGTTTCTCTTATTCTTCAGTTCATCAATTCTTCAATTCCTCAGTTCATTTCCTCAGTTCATTTCCCTCCAAGCCCCTCGCGGAACTTCCGCTCCGGCAGCGATTCGGGATCGGGCGGCGCCGATGCCCCGCCATTCAGCGACAGTTGCATGAACACCGTGTCCAGCCAGCGCCCGTGCTTGTAGCCGGAACCTACAAGGCGTCCCGAATGGCGAAACCCGAGCTTCTCGTGCAGTCGTACCGAGGCGCTGGCGGCATGGCCATCGCCGATCACCGCGATGATCTGGCGAAAGCCTGCTGCTTCCACCGCCTCGATCAGGCTTTGCATCAGCTTGAGCCCTACGCCCTGGCCCTTGGCCTCCGGCGCGATATAAACCGAGTCCTCGACGATGAAGCGGTAGGCGGGGCGCGGCCGAAAGGCACCGGCATAGGCATAGCCGAGCACGGTACCGTTCTTTTCCGCCACCAGATAGGGAAAGCCGCCGGCCATCAAACTGTCGAATCGGAAGCCCATCTCCGCGCGGCTGGGCGCCTCCAGCTCATAGCTCGCCGTGCCTTGAGTCACCGCGTCGGCATAGATTTCCGTGATCCGATCGAGGTCGGCCGCTGTCGCGAGCCGTATCGTGACATTGCTCATTCTCTATCCGCGCCCTTGTCTGCCTTCGATAACAGCAAAGGCCGGTATAAAAGAAAAGGGCGGCCGTTGGGCCGCCCTTTGGAACTCGATGGTCCAGTCAGAACATGATCTCTAAAAGCTGAAACCGATCTTCGGAAAAGATCCGGTCCAGCTTAAAAAGCCTAGCGGCGGTCGCCCATGAACTGCAGCAGGAACATGAACAGGTTGATGAAGTCGAGATAGAGCCTCAAGGCGCCCATGATGGCTTTGCGGCCGGCGACATCCGAAGCATCGCCCTCGAAATACATCTCCTTGATGTTTTGCGTGTCATAGGCGGTGAGGCCGGCGAAGATCAGCACGCCAGCCGCCGACACGGCGAAGGACAGCGCCGACGAGTGCAGGAAGATGTTGATCACCGACGCGATGATGATGCCGAACACGCCCATGATCAGGAACGAACCCATCGCCGTCAGGTCACGCTTGGTGGTGTAGCCGAACAGCGACAGCGCGCCGAAGGCCGCGGCCGTGGCGAAGAAGGTCTGCGAAATGCTGGCCGTGGTGTAAACCAGGAAGATCGACGACAGCGACAGGCCGACAAGGCCCGCATAGACCCAGAAGGTAGTCTGCGCCGCCGAAACGCTCATCGACTGAACGCGGAACGACAGGAACATCACCGCCGCGAGCGGGGCAAAGATCACGACCCATTTCAGTGGCGAGCCGAAGATCGCATAGCCGAAGGAGGTCAGCATTTCGCCGCTTGACAGCGTCGCGACAGCCGAAGCCGGATCGGTGGTGGTGGCCAACATGATCGTGCCGACAGCGGCAAGACCGGTGATGAGGAGGCCAAGCCCCATCAGATTGTAGACCTTGATCATGTAAGCGCGCAGGCCCTGATCGATGTCAGCACCGACACCGACGCCGGGCACGGCGCGCGTCTGGTAGTTGCGAATGGGATCAGCCATTGAAGTCCTCTATTGCTTCTGCCCCGTCCGGTGTCAGGTCCTTTCAGACCCAGGCGCCGCTGGCAGGGCTCCAGCATGCCTGTCGCGAAATATGATGGTTATTCGCGTCAAGAACAAGACCGTAACCGGATGTAACGGTTCGTGAGACAACGAAGCGTCGATTTTCCGGCTTCCCAGACGGAATTCTTACCAAGATTTAATCCGGGATGGCCGCGCCGTGCCCGAGATCACAGGTTGCGCAGCACCGGTGCTGCCTTGTGGCCGAGCACCCGCCAGGTGCCGGCGAGACCAATGCCGACCGTGATCACCAGCGAGAACAGAATGGTTGCCACCGCCACCTCGGGCATGAAATGCGACGGCAATGTCATGATGCGCGCGACGACGAACCAGGCCGCAGCACTGCCCGCGGCCAAGGCGAAGATCGCGGTGGCGAGCCCGATCAGCATGTATTCGAGCGAGAAGGCCGATATCAGAGTCCTGCGTGTCGCGCCAAGCGTCTTCAGCACCACCGCGTCATGGATGCGCGCCCGGTTGCCGGCGGCAAGCGCGCCGGCCAGCACCAGCACCGACGCGATCAGCGCCACGCCGGCGGCCGCCCGGATCGCCGTGCCGAGCTGCCCGACCAGCCGGTTGACGACATCGAGCGCATCCTTGACCCGCACCGTCGTCACCGCCGGGAAGGCGCGGGTGACGGCATTGAGGATGCGAGCGTCGTCGGCCGGGGAGGCATTCTTTTCGGTCAGCGTCGCAATCCAGCCATGCGGCGCGCCCGCAAATGTGTTTGGCGAGAACACCATGACGAAATTGATGCCCATCGTTTCCCACTCGACCTCGCGGAAATTTGCGATCCTGGCCGTGACATTGCGGCCGAGCACATTGACGGTGATGGTGTCGCCGAGCTTCAGCCCGATCTCCTTGCCTTCCTGCGCCGAAAACGAGACCAGCGGCTCGCCGCTATAATTGTCCGGCCACCAGCTGCCTTCGGTCAGCGTCGCGTTTTGCGGCTGCCTGGCGTCGTAGGTCAGGCCACGATCTCCCTTCAGCACCCAGGCGCCTTGCGCCGGCACCTTCACCTTGTCGACATCGACGCCGTTCAGCGCCATCACCCGGCCGCGCAGCATCGGCACCTTGGCCAGCGTCCCCTGCGGCGCCTCCTTGCCGATCAGCGCCGAGAAGGAAGCGACATCGCTGCCCTGGATGTCGACGAAGAAGAAATTCGGCGCCCGTTCCGGCATACTGCCGGAGATCTGCCGCCTGAGATTGCCGTCGATCAGTGCCAGCGTCACCAGCAGCGTCAGCCCAAGTCCCAGCGACAGCACAACCGATGGCGTCAAGGCGCCGGGCCGATGGATGTTGCCGATGGCGAGCCGCAGCGCCACGAACCGCACACGCGGGCTCTTCCTGGCCGCCCATTGCACCAGCGCGCCGACAAGGCGCAGCACCAGGAAAGCGAAGATGGTGGCACCGACGAAGATCGAGGCGATACGCTGATCGTCCGAGGATAGAATTGCCAGTGCCGCCAGCAGCAGCGCAATGCCGAGTGCCGCCGCGACATAGACAGGTCGTGGAGAACCACGGCCTTCAAGCCCCATCTCACGAAACAGCGCGGTGGCCGGCACGTCGCGGGCGCGGCCGAGCGGCAGCAACGCGAAGGCCAGCGTCACCAGCAGACCGAACAGTGCCGCCATGCCGAGCGCGCCGGGATAGAAGCCGCCCTCCGCCGGCACCGGGATGGCCTGATGAAGAGCAGCGCCGGCCACGAACGGCATCAGCGCGCCAAGCACCAGGCCAAGCAGGATGCCGAGCGCGGCGATAATCAGGATCTGCACCAGATAGACGGCAAAGACAAAGCCACCCGAAGCGCCCAGGCTCTTGAAGGTGGCGATGACGCCGCGCTTGCCGTCGAGATAGGCGCGCACCGCATTGGCGACCCCGACGCCACCGACCACCAGCGCCGTCAACCCGACCAGCGTCAGGAACTGCGAGAAGCGCTCGATGTTGGACGACAGCGCGGGAGCGGCGTTGCTGCGCGTGCGGATCGACCAGCCGGCCTCCGGAAAATCCCTGGCCGCCTGGTCCTGGATGGCCCTGAGCCGCGCCTCGTCGGCGTCCGCCGGCAGGCGGACCTTGTAGGCATTTTCGACCAGGCTGCCCGGCTGGATCAAACCGGTGGCCGCCAGCCCTTCGGTCGAGATCATCAGCCGCGGCGCAAAGCCGAAGCCGTCGGAGACGGCATCCGGTTCGGCGGCCAGCCTGGCACGCAGTTCGAAAGTGGCGGTGCCGAGCTTCAGCCGGTCGCCGATCCTGAGATGCAGCCGCTCGAACAAGACGTCAGGGGCCGCGGCGCCGAAGACGCCGAACTCTTCACCGAACAGTTCCTGCTTCGACAATTCCGGTTCGATGTCCAGCGCGCCGTAGAGCGGGTAGGCATCGTCGACAGCCTTGGCCTCGACAAGCGCCTGGTCGGACCCGTCGGCGAGACGCGCCATCGAACGCATGCTGGCGGTTCTGGAAATCGCGCCCAGCCCGTCAAGAAAATTGCGTTCGGCCTTGCTGGCGTCACGCTGGTTGATCTGGAAGCGGAGATCGCCGCCAAGCAGCGTCTGGCCCTGATTGGCGACACCGGCGGTGATCGAACGCGCCACCGAGTTGACGCCGCCGATGGCCGCGACGCCGAGCGCGATGCAGGCGAGGAAGATGAGGAAGCCGGACAGGCCGCCTCGCATCTCGCGCAGCGAGAAGCGAACCGCGAGCCTCAGCGTCTGCGACAACGGCATCAAGCTGTCACCTTGGCGAGCGCCGGCGCTTCGATCCTGCCCGACCGCATCGAAACCTGGCGTGAACAACGCGCCGCAAGCGCCGGATCATGGGTGACCAGCACCAGCGTCATGCCGCGCTCGGCCGCCTTGGCAAACAATAGATCGGCGACTTGCCGCCCCGTCGCCTGGTCGAGGTTGCCGGTCGGCTCGTCAGCAATGAGAATGCGTGGCGACGGCGCCAGTGCGCGGGCTATCGCCACGCGCTGCTGCTCGCCGCCCGACAATTCGCCGGGATAGTGGGTGACGCGTTCGCTGAGGCCAACCGCCGCCAGCTCGCGCGCCGCAACCGAAAACGGATCGGCATGGCCGGCCAGCTCCAGCGGCACCGCGACATTTTCGAGCGCCGTCATGTTGGGAATGAGATGAAAGGATTGGAACACGATGCCAATGTTTCGGCCACGAAACGAAGCAATCTGGTCCTCGCTTTTGCCGTTGAGCAGCTCACCGGCAATTCGTACCGTACCCGAATCGACCCTTTCCAGGCCAGCCAGAACCATCAGCAATGTCGACTTGCCGGAGCCCGAGGGTCCGACGATGCCGGTCGCCTCGCCGGGCGCCACGTCGAGGCTGACGTCCTTCAGCACATGGACCAATGAGGCCCCCTCGCCAAGGGTCAGCGATACGTTTTTTAGCCCAATGACGGCTTCTGTCAAAATGAAAGCGTCCTATATGCGAGGATGAGGGTTCTGCTTGCCGGAAGCCGTCGCCGGAAAAATTCCTTGCTCATATGGGGCCTACCGCATGTCTTTCAAACGCAGGATTGCCGCAGGCCTCGTCGTTTTCCTCGCCATTTGCGGCGCCATGTCGTCGGCGCGTGCCGAGCCGTTCAAGATCGTCGGCTTCGGTGACAGCTTGATGGCGGGCTTCGGCCTTGGGCCAGGCCAGGGCTTTACCGACAGGCTGCAGGCAGCGCTTGGCGCCAAAGGCCATGATGTGACCGTCGCCAATGCCGGCGTCTCCGGCGACACGACGAGCGGCGGCCTGGCGCGGCTCGACTGGTCGGTGCCGGATGGCACGCAATTGGTCATCCTCGAACTCGGCGCCAACGACATGCTGCGCGGCGTTTCGCCCGACATCACCAGGAAGAACCTGGACGAGATGCTGGGCAGGCTGAAAGAACGCAAGATCGCCGTGCTTCTGGCCGGCATGCGCGCCGCGCCCAATCTCGGCGCGGACTACCAGAACGCCTTCGATGCCATATTTCCGGGCCTAGCCGACAAATACGACGTTGCGTTCTACCCGTTCTTTCTCGACGGCGTTGCCGGCCAGCCCGGCATGCAGCTCGAGGACGGCCTGCATCCGAGCGCGCAAGGCGTCGACCAGATGGTAGAACGTATCCTGCCGGCGGTCGAGAAGGCCATCGCGGCGGTGCCGGGCAGCTCATAAGGTGGGACTGGAGCTCTTTCCGTTAGGGAAGCTTTTTAACAGGGACTGTGACCAACAAACCTCTTGCCCCGTTTGACTATCGATGATTCGCTAGAGGTGACAGTTCGATTCGAGGAAGGGAGGCTCTTCATGCCGCGTCTTTTCACCGCCCTCGAAATACCGCGTGACGCTGCCCTTTCGCTGTCCCTGCTGCGGGGCGGCCTGCCCGGCGCCCGCTGGATCGATGTCGAGAACTACCATCTGACACTGCGCTTCATCGGCGATGTACCTGGTCACGTCGCCGACGAGATCGCCAACGCGCTCGACCGCGTCCACCGCCCTTCCTTTTCGCTGGCCCTGTCCGGCGTTGGTGCCTTCGGCCAGAAAAAGCCGCATGCCGTTTGGGCCGGCGTTTCCACCTCGCCCGATCTTGCCGCCCTTCAGGGCGAAATCGACCGCATCTGCCAGCGGCTCGGCATCCCAGCCGACCCCCGCAAGTTCATGCCGCATGTCACACTTGCAAGGCTGCGCAATTCGACCCCGCTGGACGTCGCCCAATATCTGTCGGCGCGCGGCAATTTCTTGACGCTGCCGTTTCGTATCGGTCGCTTCGTATTGATGTCGTCGCGCGATTCGGTCGGGGGCGGCCCCTACATCGTCGAGGAAGCTTGGCCGCTGTCGGGCACAGATGCCCGCGCCTCCAGCCTTGTCGCCAGCGCTTCCGATGCCTCGCGGATCATGCGGTAGACCGAAGCGAAAGCTTCCGCCCCGTCATAATAGGGATCCGGCACATCACGTGCCTTGCCGTCTGCGAATTCAAGGAACAGTTGCACCCGGTCGCGCATGGCTGCTGGCGCCAACGCTTTCAGGTCGGCGACATTCGACCGGTCCATGCCGAGAATCAGGTCGAAGTGGGAGAAATCCTCCGGCGTAACCTTGCGCGCCCTCTGTCGGGAAATGTCGACACCGTGACGCGCCGCAATCGCGATCGAGCGTGGATCGGGCGCCGCGCCGGCTTCCCAGCTGCTGGTGGCGGCTGAATCGAGCAGGATATTCCTGCCCAACCCACGCTCCGCCAGCACGGCACGAAAGACGCCCTCGCCAGTGGCGACCGGCAGATGTTGCCGAGGCAGACGAAAAGAATGGAATTTATGGGCTTTGCGCTCATCGATCCGACACTATGGTAGGGACTCCAGAGACGGTTTCGAAACTCGCCAGGGTTCCAGACAGTCTTTCAGCCGAAATAACACGGGAAGCTGACATGACGAGAGAAAAACTGGGCAAGGACGCAATCGCCGCCGCGTTGGTCGGGCTCGAAGGCTGGGCACCGGCTGCGGATGGTGCCTCCATCAAGCGCACGTTCACCTTCGCGAATTTCTCCGAGGCTTTCGCCTTCATGACCCGCGTTGCGCTCGCCGCCGAGAAGATGGACCATCATCCCGACTGGTCGAATGTCTACAAGACCGTCGACGTGACGCTCAACACCCACGATGCCGGCGGTGTGACCGCGCTCGATATCGATCTGGCCAAGAAGATGAACCGCTTTGCCGGTTAGGGAGGTCCAAACGTGCGCAACCCCAGCTTCGTCATCCACGGGCGAAGCAACGAGCGAAGCGACGCGGCGCAGACCCTAGAATGACGACGGGAGGGGCGTTTCCGCCAATCTCCAAAGAGGCGATTGCCAGCCTGACGAGCGCCTTTGTAGGCCGGCATCCCCCTGAACCGTTGGTCCGCGCGGCAAACGCCGATTCCGATTTTCGGGTCGAGGAATGGGCCGGTATCTTGCAGTAGGGGTCGCCTTTCACCACATTTCGCCTCGCCGACATGTGCCGGGTTGCGCATGAGTCCTGCTAGGAGACACTGATGGCGCGACAATCCGGTTTTGATTTCTTCGGCTTTGGCGGCAAGCTCGCCGACGAGAATGAAGTGCGCGAGAAATTCTGGCGGACAGCCAAGAAGGCCGCGCGGCAGATCCCGTTCATGGAAGAGGTCGTCGCCTCCTATTACTGCGCCATGGACAAGAACACGCCGCTGCGCGCCAAGGGCATTCTGCTGGCCGCGCTCGGCTATTTCGTGCTGCCGGTGGATGTCATCCCCGACTTCATCCTCGGGCTTGGTTTCACCGATGACATCGCCGTGCTCACCGCCGCGATCACCGCTGTCAGCGCCCACATCACCCCTGCGCACCGGCAGGCTGCCAAGGACGCCATCGCCGACAAGGGCTGAACAGGCGCACGAAAGCGCCATTTAGGCCGGTTTCGGCGGCGGCATGAAAGTCAAACTCTTGCCGCTTTCGTGGCCTCCAAGTCGCCAAAGGGACGTCGCGCCACTCGCTCGCAAGGCGGCGGCGCGGGAATGGCGGCGGTTTCCTCGGGGTGGGATTCCTTTCTCAAAGGAAATTCACTGTTTGGTAACCCAGATTAAATCAAAATGAAGCGACGGGCAGGACGCCGAGCCGGCCTGCCGCCGCACCTTTGGAATACGGGAAAAACGATGCGCGGATTGATTGCTATAGTTTCGAGCCTGGTCCTGGTCGCCGCGGCAGCGCCGGCACTGGCTCAGTCGGCGACCAAGATCGGCCAGCACAATGCCTGGGGCACCTACAGCTACCAGGCATCGGGCGGCAAGGTCTGCTATGTCCTGACCGTGCCGACCGACAAGCAGCCGCCGACGCTCGACCATGGCGACATGTTCTTCTTCGTCAGCCAGCGGCCCGGCCAGCAAGTGTCCTACGAGCCGCAATTCATCGCCGGCTACAATTTCCAGGAAGGCTCCAAGGCCACCGTCACCATCGACAAGAAGTCGTTCTCGATGTTCACGCGCGGCAAGTCGGCCTGGGTCGAGAACGCCGCCGAGGAGCCGGTGCTGATCGCCGCCATGAAGACCGGCACCGATATGAAGGTGACGGCGAAGTCCGGCCGCGGCAACCCGACCTCCTATGTCTTCTCGCTGAAGGGCATTTCGGCTGCGCTGACGTCGATCGCCAAGTGCAAATAGGCTGGCGCCCACCCCGATAGCCTATGGCGCAATAGCGAAGACCGGCTCCCCGAGGCCGGACATCAGCGCTTTAGATCAAAGGCCCGGCGGGGGATTTGGACCCCGCATCGGAATGACCCGCCGGCGTGTGCCGGCGGGTCTCGATCTTGACGGGTTCAGTCTTACATGGCCATTTTTTCACATTCGGCCTGAGCCTTTTTGGTCGACGTATCGATCATATACGCTTTGCCCTTGGCATCGGTCATCATCATCATGCAGTGCTTGATCGGCTTTGCCATCTTCATCATCTCGGCCGCCATCTTCGCATCCGGCTTCATGGTGCCCATGTGCCCATCCGGCATGATCGCCGTCACCTCTCCGCTCTTCATCATGGTCATTGTGCCCATCGCGTCTTCGGCAAATGCCTGCGAGGCGGAAAGGCCGACGAGGCCGGCAATGAGGGCTAGCTTGATAGAGTTCATTCTGCGTACTCCCATTTTGTAGAGGCAAAGTTGCCCCATTCAGATTTCGAAGGCGCGATGGGAATCGTTACGCAAACACGATCATGTGATCGTTTCCTTGCAGCGGGAGGACAGGGCAAGGTTGCCAGATAGCCGCAGCGGGCCTTCGACCTGCATCCATGGGTTTGGACTCCCACCGCATGACTCTGCCCCCAACCTGTGCTATGCGCCGCGCTTCATGCCGGCACGATAAGTGAAATCGGCCGCAAACCGCTTATATCTGTGCAACCATGATCCTTTCATTCGATCTCACCACCGAAGGCGCCCGTGACGCGTTGCGTGCCCGTGCGGCACTGCCCGAAAAACAGTCGCTGATCGGCCTGACGCGCACTGAGCTCGGCGAGGCGCTTGTCACTTCGGGAGCCGTGCCGGAGCGCCAGGCCAGGATGCGGGCCCAGCAGCTCTGGCACTGGATGTATGTGCGCGGTGTCTCCGACTTCGCCGGCATGTTCAACATCTCCAAGGATTTGCGCGCCGAACTGGACAAGCACTTCACCATCGCCAGGCCCGAGATCGTCGAGGAACAGATTTCTTCGGACGGCACGCGCAAATGGCTGTTCCGCTTTCCGCCGCGCGGCGCCGGCCGGCCGGTCGAGATCGAGACCGTCTATATTCCCGAGGAAGGCCGCGGCACGCTCTGCATCTCCTCGCAGGTCGGCTGCACGCTGACCTGCTCGTTCTGCCATACCGGCACGCAGAAGCTGGTGCGCAATCTGACGGCTGAGGAAATCCTTGCGCAGTTACTCACAGCGCGCGACCGGCTCGGCGATTTTCCCGACCGCGACACGCCCGACGGCGCCATCGTGCCGGCCGAGGGCCGCAAAGTCTCCAACGTCGTGATGATGGGCATGGGCGAGCCGCTCTACAATTTCGAGGCGGTGAAGAAGGCCCTGCTGATCGCCTCCGACGGCGATGGCCTGTCGCTGTCCAAACGGCGCATCACGCTGTCGACTTCCGGTGTCGTGCCGGAAATTTTCCGCACCGGCGACGAGATCGGCGTCATGCTGGCGATCTCGCTGCACGCCACCACTGACGATCTGCGCGACCTGCTGGTGCCGATCAACAAGAAGTATCCGCTGAAGGACCTGATCGCCGCCTGCCGCGCCTATCCCGGCCTGTCCAACGCCAAGCGCATCACATTCGAATATGTGATGCTGAAGGACGTCAACGATTCCATCGAGGACGCAAAAGGCCTGATCAAGTTGCTCAAGGGCATTCCGGCCAAGATCAACCTGATCCCGTTCAACCCGTGGCCGGGCACCAATTACCAGTGCTCGGACTGGGAGACGATCGAGAAATTCGCCGACTACATCAACAATGCCGGCTACGCCTCGCCGATCCGCACGCCGCGCGGCCGCGACATCCTGGCCGCCTGCGGCCAGCTCAAATCGGACTCCGAGCGCATGCGCAAGGTCGACCGGCTGGCGCTGGAGGCCATGATGATCGCGGGGCACGGCGAGGCGTGAGCCGCCGCCTCGCCTGGCTGAAGCGCCTCGCCACGATGGCCGTCGGCTATTTCGCCGCTGTGCTCACCTCGATCCTGGTCCCCGTTCTGCTGATCGCTCTTCTGGAAGGCATCGAAGACGGCAACTGGTTCATCATCTTCGCCTTCGACTGGCTGGGCTCCTTCCCTCTCGCTGTGCTGACCGTGACGATCGGCGCGTTGCTGATCGTCGGCCCTGCGCTCTTCGTTGCCGAACGGTTGTCGCTTCGGGGCTGGTTCTACTTCGCCGCCACGGGTGCGATCACGTCGATCGCCTTTGGCGTATCCATGCCGCGCTCGGCCGGCAGCTTTGTTTTCAATCCGGGCTTTCTCGGTTTTCTGGCCACGGCCGGCATTGCCGCCGGCTCGGTCTACTGGCTTCTGGCCGGGCGCAAGTCCGGCATGCCCCGGGATTTAGGGCGAGATTTGGGCCGGGATTTGGGATGACCCGTCTCGTCGGCTACCTCCTCCGTTTCGCCGTCATCCTGTTCGGCTATGCCGTCGCCTCGCTGGCGGCGAGCGCCTTCCTCAATGTCCTGTTCCTGGCATCGCTGGGCTATACGCCGGAGCACGCCCAGCCGACGGCGACGGCTTCGCTGTATTTCTCAATTCCCTTCGTCGCCCTGTTCGTCGCCTATTTCGCCCTGATGCCGGCTTGCGTCGTCATCCTGGTCGCCGAAATCCTCGGCCGGCGCGACTGGCTGTTCTATGCGCTGGCGGGCGCCGTGGTTGCCGGCGTCTTCCTCGGCTTCGTCGACCATCCCAGCGATGCCACCTTCGCGGTCAGGGACACCAGCGCCATCATGGCGGTGATTGGCGGCGGCATGGTCGGCGGCATCTTCTACTGGCTCAGCGCCGGGCGCTGGGCCGGAAGCTGGTGGAACGGCGAGAACGCCCCTACTTCGCCTGGGCCGTCAGGATCTTGAGCGCAAAGGCGGAGAACACGCCGGCGAAGAGATAATCGACCACCCGCGTTACGCGCGGGCTGGCTTTCATCGCCGCCGAGAACTTTTCCGCCGCCAGCACCATCGGCACGGTCACCGGGATCGCCAGCACGATGAACATCGTGCCCAGGAAAAACAGCTTTCCCGGCGCGTTCGGGTCATGCGCGGAGACGAACTGCGGCAGGAAGGTCATGAAGAACAGGATGATCTTCGGGTTGAGCAGATTGACGCCAAGACCCGCGGCCCAGCTGCGCAGCAGCGAAATCTCGGGGCCTGTCTTCTTCTCCGGCGAAAAGGCCGAGCCCCTGGTGACCGCCTGCCAGGCCAGGAAGACGAGATAGCCGGCGCCAAAGATCTTCAGCACGAAGAAGGCCATCGGCGAGGCGACGATCAGCGCCGAGACGCCGACCACAACCAGCGTGGTGTGGATCAGCGTGCCGCACAGCGCACCGGCCATCGAGGCGAAGCCGGTGGCGCGGCCCTGGCTCAGCGTACGCGAGACGAACAAGGTCATGTCCGGCCCCGGCGTGATCGCCAGGATCACGGTGGCGATGGCGAACTGGATCAGCGTGGCGGTGTCTGGAATGAACGACATGAGCGGCCCTCTGGGAAGAACACGCAAGCTATAGAGGATACAGTCCTTCACAGCCAGCGACTGGGCGGCCGAGGGCTGATCCAGCGCTTCTCAATCGGCTGTCCTGATGCGACCTTGTTTCGCCGCACGCCCTTCATCTCTTGCGCAGCCCGGAAACGGCGTGATACCTCGCCCGCCAGGAACTCAGTCGCGGAACCGCCAAATGTCAAAAGCCAAAGACGTCAAGAAAGTCGTGCTCGCCTATTCCGGCGGCCTCGACACATCGATCATCCTGAAATGGCTGCAGACGGAGCTCGGCGCCGAGGTCGTGACCTTCACCGCCGATCTTGGCCAGGGAGGTGAACTCGAGCCGGCCCGCCGCAAGGCCGAGATGATGGGCATCAAGGACATCCGCGTCGTCGACGTGCGCGAGGAGTTCGTCTCGGACTTCGTCTTTCCGATGTTCCGCGCCAACACCGTCTATGAAGGCACCTATCTGCTTGGCACCTCGATCGCGCGGCCGCTGATCTCCAAGCATCTGGTCGAGATCGCCAGGGAGACGGGCGCCGACGCGATTGCGCACGGCGCCACCGGCAAGGGCAACGACCAGGTTCGCTTCGAACTCTCGGCCTATGCGCTCAACCCCGACATCAAGGTCATCGCGCCATGGCGCGACTGGTCGTTCAAGTCGCGTACCGACCTGATCAATTTCGCCGAGCAGCACCAGATCCCGGTGCCCAAGGACAAGAAGGGCGACGCCCCGTTCTCGGTCGACGCCAACCTCCTGCATTCCTCTTCCGAGGGCAAGGTGCTGGAAGACCCATGGACCGAACCGCCGGAATTTGTCCACCAGCGTACCGTTTCGCCGATGGATGCGCCGGACAAGGTCACCGAGGTTGAGATCGAGTTCCTCAAGGGCGATCCGATCGCGCTCAACGGCAAGAAGCTGTCGCCGGCAACCATGCTGGCAGCCCTCAACGATCTCGGCCGCGACAACGGCATCGGCCGGCTCGACCTCGTCGAAAACCGCTTCGTCGGCATGAAGTCGCGCGGCGTCTACGAGACACCCGGCGGCACCATCCTGATAGCAGCGCACCGCGCTATCGAATCGATCACGCTCGACCGCGGTGCCGCCCACCTCAAGGACGAATTCATGCCGCGCTATGCCGAGCTGATCTACAACGGCTTCTGGTTCGCACCCGAGCGGCTGATGCTGCAGGCGATGATCGACAAGAGCCAGGAAGACGTCGAAGGCACCGTGCGGCTGAAGCTCTACAAGGGCAACGTCATGATCACCGGCCGCAAGTCCAGGAAGACGCTCTATTCCGATGCGCTGGTCACCTTCGAGGACGACCGTGGCGCCTACGATCAGAAGGACGCCGCCGGCTTCATCCGCCTCAACGCGCTGCGGCTCAGGACGCTCGCGGCGCGCAACCGCAAGGGGTGATCTTCAACCTGCCGCCTCGAGCAAGCCCGGCGTCCCTGCCGGGCCCGATTGTCGGCAAGGCGCTGCCCCTCGTCGCCTTGCCGCGCGCTTCTCCTGTATAGCGACGGGTTCAAACTGAAGTGATTGCCTCAGTTGGCCCGGCGGGTGGCCGGGCCTCTTGTCGAAGATGCCAGCTCTCAGTCGCCGTCGATCGCCGTGGCGATGCGGGCGATGGCCTGCTGATAGACGCTCGCGGAATTCCAGCCGGCGATCGCGCCGATATTCGACTGCGCACTGGCACCGGCCCGCCAGCCATGACCCTTGAGGAAGTTGGCAGTAGACGCCAACGCGGTGGCCTTGTCGCGCAGGTTTCCGCCGCCGACACCGTACTTCAAGACATTTCCAGGCAGGAACTGCGTGTGGCCAATTTCGCCATGGGCAGCGCCGACCGACGAGGCTGTCAACGCCCCACGATCAACCAGCTTCAGGGCTGCAATGGCATGCGGGTAAAAGAATTCCGGGCGGCGGCAATCATAGGCAAGCGTCAAAATTGCCGAGACCGTATTCTGGTTACCCATGGCGGAGCCGAAGCCGGTCTCCATGCCCCAAATGGCGAGCAACACACCCGGCGACACGCCGTAGTTCGCCTCGATCTTGTCGAACAGTGCCGCGTTCGCCTTCTTCAGTGCGCGGCCCTTGGAAATGATCGCGGACCCGCCACGGCGTTTCATGAAATCGTCCACCGAGCCGCTGAAGGCCTTGTGGATGCCCCGGTCGACTGAGATCGTCTTTGTTGCGTAGGTCGCGCCGGCCAGGGCGGCCAGACCCCTGGCTCCCACACCTTCGGACTTGGCCTGCGCAGCGAACTCCGGCTTCCAAGCCTCGAAGCCGGCGCCGGTCTTGCCGCAGCTGGCTCCCGCCTGCGCGCCCGTCGCCAGCGCAAGCACCGACACCACGGCCGCTGCAAACATCATTCCCTTGGCAAGAAATGCCATGTTGTTCTCCTGGTTGCCTGAATCACGTCCCAATTGCGAACTTGCCAGCGAAACACGCCCTTGTCACTGTCGCCGCTGCATTGCTGGCGAATGCCGTGGAATTTGCCTACGATCAAGTGATTATTGTGGCAAGCGGCCCCAAAAGAAGGCGTCGATATCGTGATCATCGGCGCCGGCTCGGTGGGTATTAACACAGCCTGGGCCCTGCTGGCGGCGGGCATCTTGCGGCGAATAGCCTCGATATATGGAACGCCGGTGGGCGGTCCGCGTTGGGCACCTGCCGCCCTGGATATGCTGGCTCTGAAGGTTAGAGACCGACATGAAACTCTTCGACTGTCCGCATTGCGGCCACCGCCTCTACTTCGAGAACGCCCAGTGCCTGAACTGCAGGAGCCTCGTGCTCTACGATCCGGAGCACGCCCGTTTTGCGCTGTCGGATCTCGACGGCGTCTTCCAGTGCACCAATGCCGACGAATGCGCCTGCAACTGGATGGCCGAGCCCGGACAGGGGTTTTGCCGCGCCTGCGTACTGAACCAATTGATCCCTGATCTTTCCGTCGACGGCAACCGCCGGCGCTGGATACGCGTCGAGGCGGCGAAGAAGCGTGCCATTTATTCGCTGCTGGCCTTCGGACTGCCGGTTGCGCCCAAGCTGAGCCCTGCCGACGAGGTCGGGCTGGCCTTCGACTTTCTCGCCGATCCGATCGGCGGCGGGCCCGGCGGCGAGCGCATCCTGACAGGCCACGACAATGGCCTGATCACGCTCAACGTCGCCGAGGCGGATTCAGCCGAGCGCGAGAAGCGGCGCGTCGAGATGGGCGAGAACTATCGCACATTGCTCGGCCATTTCCGTCACGAACTCGGCCATTACTACTGGGACCGCCTGATCCGCGACGATCCGCGGAGGCTGGAAGCGTTCCGTGCGCTGTTTGGCGATGAGCGCCCCGACTACGAACAGGCGTTGAAGTCGTATTATGCCAATGGTGCCTCGCCCGACTGGCAGCAAGGCCATATCTCGGCCTATGCCACCTCGCACCCATGGGAGGATTGGGCCGAGACATGGGCCCACCATCTGCATATCACCGACACGCTGGAGATGGTCCACGCGCTGAACTTCCCGCTCGGCCGGCTGGAGACGGTGGAAGCCAACGACTTGCCGCGGGGCGATACCGGCGGCGGACTGCAGGCAGCACCTTCGGAGCCGGCGACCGCGCCCGAGCCTTTCGAAAAGATCCTTGCCCGCTGGCTGGTGCTGTCTGAAGCCTCCAATTCGATCAACCGCTGCATGGGCCTGCCCGATCTCTACCCCTTCGTCATTTCGGACATGACGGCACGGAAACTGGTCTTCGTTCACGAACTTCTGACCGGTTTGCCGAAAGAAAAGGGAACAAATCGTGAGTTGGCGCAGGCCTTTTAGCGGGAACGCATGCGCCGCTGATCCGTTTTCGCAGGCGAGGACCATGAAACGGAGAAAAGCCATGAAATCCCTACTGTTTCCGGCGGTCGCCGGAATGCTGACCGTGATGTCGGGCACCGCGCTTGCCGACACCGCCGTCTCCGCGGTTACCGATCTCAACGTCCGCGCCGGGCCCGGCCCGCAATATCCTGTCATTGGCGTGCTTGCCGCCGGCCAGTCGGCGACGCTCAATGGCTGCATCGAAAACAGCAAATGGTGCACCATCGCCGAGGCGGGCGGCCAGGGCTGGGTCTATTCCGACTATGTGACGACTAGTTCCGGCGGCAGCCGGGTGGTGCTGACGCAACGCCGTTCCAGCGTTGCCGTCGTCTCGCCCCCGGACGACATTGGCGACTATTCGACCGACTACACCGGCGCGATCATCACCAGCGATCCGGTCGTGGATGAATTTCCCCCGCCTCCCGCTGAGGTCCGGACCTATGTCGACACGCATCGCCTCGATCCAGTCTATCTTGACGGCGAGGTGGTGACCGGCGCGATCTTGCCGGACACCGTCGAGCTGCGCGAAATCCCGAACTACGACTATCGCTATGTCTACGTGAACGGCCAGCGGGCGCTGATCGACCCGCAGACGCGGCGCATCATGTACGTGGTACGCTGACAGAGAATTGCATAAGGCGGCCGCAATCTCAGCGACCGCCTGACTGCCAGGCAGAGCCGTGCTGCCACGCGGGCCATCGATGGACGTGTTGCGATCTCCTAGACGCGAATGCTCCCTTGCGAAATCGATTCCGATTTTCTCGGCCCCCGGCTAGAGCAATTCAAGGAAAAGCGTGACGCGGTTTTCCGTCCGGAATTGCGTCAAAACATAGAGTTAGAGCGGTTCGCCGTTTTCGTGAAACGGTGAAATGCTCTAGATCAACAGGCAATGAATTCGGCAAGGAACCAGCGTGACGATCGATTCGGCCGCCTTCGAACGCTATCGGCGCTCACCCAACACCAGGACGACCTTGCCGCGCCTGTTCCTGGGAACCGCGATAATCATCCTGTTCTGGGCCGCAACGACGATGGCCGTGCTGTTCGGCGGCATCTATGCGTTCTTTGCCTGGCAGGCCGGTGCGGCGACGCCATCCGGCGTGCATGGGTTTCTCTCCTCGCCCCTCGGCATCCTCACCGCGCTTGCGTCGTTTGCCGGCATCTGGATCGGCCTGTGGATCGCCATGCGCTGGGTCCACCGCGAGAAGCTCTCGGCGCTGCTCGGCGTCAGCCGCCGCGTGTCGCGATCGGACTTTCTCAAGGGGTTGATTGCGGTGCTGATCACCTCTCTTGTCTCCGAGATCCTGCTCTATCTCTTGCAGCCCGAGATCGCGCGCGGTCCGATCAGCCTGTCATCCTGGCTGCTGTTTGCAATGCCGATCGTCGCGCTCACCTGGCTGCAGACATCTTCGGAAGAGATGCTGTTCCGCGGCTATCTGCTGCGGGGCCTGGCCAACCGGTTCAGCAGCCCGTACATCTGGGCGCTGCTGCCGGCCCTGCTGTTCACCGCGCTGCATTGGAGCCCCAGCTCATCCGCCGCCATCAACGCCTGCGTTCTCGCCTCGATCGCCGCTTTCGCGCTGCTGCTGACCGTTGTCGTCTATGCCACCGGCAATCTCGGCGCCGCCCTCGGTGCTCATCTCGGCAACAATCTGACCGGCTTCCTGCTGATCTCGCATCAGGAGAGCTACAATTCCTTCGCCCTGTTCAACGCCAAGCCGCTCGAAGGGCCGGGCTGGACGACAGCTGATGCAGTGCTCATCGCCTTCATCGGAATCGGCTGCAGCCTGCTGACGATCGTGCTGCTTTTGCATCCGCGCTCGCCGCTCAGGGTTGCCGCCGAGCTTCCGGATAGAGCAAGCTCGGCCTGATTGCAGCCCGGGGTACAACGCGAAACTGCGCTTGTCTTGACTCTGGCGCCGATTTCCTGTCTACACCCCCGAATTCCGCGACGAGTATCCCTCCGAGCAAGCCGACCAGGACGCCGAAACCTCTTCGAGGTGAAGTGCTGTAAATCGATCCTGGAGGCCAACACCCGGCAGCGCTGAGCGCCCCCGGGTGCGTTTTGGTTTTGGCTTTTGCTCGCCACGAGACTTGGACACTTGGCGCGAACGCATTACCTCTCGGGCACGGCTTGCCTGGGAAAAGGAAAAAGAATGTTTGAATCGCTTCAGGAGCGTCTTGGCTCCATCCTGAACGGCCTCACCGGCCGCGGTGCCCTGTCCGAGGCGGATGTCTCGGCAGCACTGCGCGAAGTGCGCCGTGCGCTGCTCGAGGCAGACGTGGCGCTGGAAGTGGTGCGCTCGTTCACCGACAAGGTGCGCGAGAAGGCCGTCGGCGCCGCCGTTGTCAAATCGATCAAGCCCGGCCAAATGGTCGTCAAGATCGTCCATGACGAGCTGGTCGACATGCTCGGCGCCGAGGGCGTCGCCGTCGATCTCAATGCACCGGCACCGGTCGTCATCATGATGGTCGGCCTGCAGGGTTCCGGCAAAACGACCACTTCGGCCAAGATCGCCAAGCGCCTTTCCGAGCGTCAGAACAAGAAAGTCCTGATGGCCTCGCTCGACACGCGGCGTCCTGCCGCGCAGGAGCAGCTTCGCCAGCTCGGCGAACAGGTCAAGGTCGCCACGCTGCCGATCATCGACGGCCAGTCGCCGGTCGACATCGCGCGCCGCGCCGTGCAGGCGGCCAAGCTCGGCGGCCACGACGTCGTCATCCTCGACACTGCCGGCCGTACCCATATCGACGAGCCGCTGATGGTCGAGATGGCCGACATCAAGAAGGTGTCGAGCCCGCACGAGATCCTGCTGGTCGCCGACTCGCTGACCGGCCAGGACGCCGTCAATCTGGCCAAGAGCTTCGACGAACGTGTCGGCATTACCGGCCTGGTGCTGACCCGCATGGATGGCGACGGTCGCGGCGGCGCGGCACTTTCGATGCGCGCCGTCACCGGCAAGCCGATCAAGCTGATCGGCACCGGCGAAAAGATGGACGGGCTGGAGGAATTCCACCCCAAGCGCATAGCCGACCGCATTCTCGGCATGGGCGACATTGTCTCGCTCGTCGAGAAGGCCGCCGAAAACATCGACGCCGAACAGGCTGCGGCGATGGCCAAGAAGATGCAGTCGGGCAAGTTCGACCTGAACGACCTCGCCAGCCAGCTTCAGCAGATGTCGAAGATGGGTGGCATGGGCGGCATCATGGGCATGATGCCCGGCATGGGCAAGATGAAGGACCAGATGGCTGCCGCCGGTCTCGACGACAAGATGTTCGGCCGCCAGCTCGCCATCATCTCGTCGATGACCAAGGCCGAGCGCGCCAACCCCGATTTGCTCAAGCATTCGCGCAAGAAGCGCATCGCCGCCGGTTCCGGCACCGACGCGGCCGAAATCAACAAGCTGCTCAAAATGCACCGCGGCATGGCCGACATGATGAAGGCGATGGGCGGCAAGGGCAAAGGCGGCGGCCTGATGCGCGGCATGATGGGTGGCCTCGCCTCCAAAATGGGCCTCGGCGGCATGATGCCGGGCGGCATGGGCGGCATGATGGGCGGCGGCATGCCGGACCTGTCGAAGATGGACCCCAAGCAGCTCGAGGCCTTGCAGAAGCAAGCGCAGGCATCCGGTCTTGGCGGCATGAAAGGGCTTCCCGGTGGTGGTGGTCTGCCCGGGCTGCCCGGCGGCATGAAACTTCCCGGTCTGCCCGGAATGGGCGGCGGGTTGCCTGGCCTGGGCAAGAAGAAGTGAGGACGTCATGAACGAAGAAAAGGACATGGCCGACGCACGCACCATCCTGGCCGACTATCGCGCCTCGATCGACAACATCGACGCGGCACTCATCCACATGCTGGCCGAGCGCTTCCGCTGCACCAAGGCGGTCGGCGTACTCAAGGCGACGCATGGCCTGCCGCCGGCCGACCCGGCGCGCGAGCAGCAGCAGATCGCCCGGCTTCGCCAGCTGGCGAAGGATGCCCATCTCGACCCGGATTTCGCGGAAAAATTCCTCAACTTCGTCGTCCGCGAAGTGATCCGCCACCACGAACAGATCGCCGCTTCGAACGGTGGCGAAACAAAGACCTCGCTGCCAACGGCGTGACGAAAACCAACTGAAACCCGATCAACGAACTGAGAATTTTTAGGAGAATAGAAATGCCCTTGAAGATCCGACTGGCCCGCGCTGGCTCAAAGAAGCGTCCTTACTACCATGTCGTCATCGCCGACGCCCGTTCGCCGCGTGACGGCCGGTTCATCGAGTCGATCGGCTCGTGGAACCCGCTGCTGCCCAAGGATGGCGAACGCGTCAAGGTCGACGCCGAACGCGTCAAGCATTGGCTGGCGCATGGCGCCCAGCCGACCGATCGCGTGCTGCGCTTCCTCGACGAGGCCGGACTCGTCAAGCGCGAAGCCCGCGCCAATCCGAAGAAGGCCGAGCCGGGCAAGAAGGCGCAGGAACGCGCTGCCCTTCTGAAGAAGGCGCAGGAAGACGCGGCAGCCGCTGCCGCGGCCGCCACTGCTGCACCGGCCGAGGCCGAAGCCGCTACCGCCGAATAGCCATTACTATCGCATCCAGGAAAACGGCGGGCCTCAGGCCCGCCGTTTTGCTATGTCGACATCACTTTGCGAACGCGGCCTATCAATATCCGCGTGGGCAGCGGTCGATGTAGACGCGGCCATAACGATCGCGGTAGCGGCATTCGCCCCGTTCGCTCGCCCGGCCGATCAACGCACCGGCAACAGCGCCGACAGCGCCGCCGACCACCGCGCCCTGAACCGGATTGTTGGCGACCGCCGCACCGACGGCAGCACCACCCAATCCGCCGACAGCCGCGCCTTTCTCCGTTTGTGAACAAGCGGCGAGCGGCACCAGCAAGGCCATCAAAAGCATCGTTTTCTTCATTGTCGTTCCTCTCCAGGTAGGAGCCGCCTCCTCCGCCGAGCAAATACCTAACTCGCAACTGGCCGATTTGATCCAAAGGAGATTGCCGGCGAAGGGCTAGCTTTCCAGCAGGCAGCGGAGCTTCGATTGCGGCCAGCCTTCCAATGTAGACGCCATGCGGGATATCGCTTATCGGCTAAGCCGGATCAGCGCGCACCCCGGGGTCGCGCAGATTCGAAGCGGCTATCGTCACCCTTCGCGGGATATTGAGGGACGTCGCGGCCCGTATCCATCGAGAGGAAAGAATGACCGGCGAAACCGATCTGAAGACACTGCTGGGATCGATGACGCCGGAACTGCTCGCCGGCACCTATGTCTTCGCCACGCTCGCGCCCGGCGTCGCGCAGCCGCGAGGCCTCGACCCGGTGATGGTGTTCCGCGAGCGCGAGGGAACGACGCTGATCGTGACCGAGGAGGCGGCCAGCGCAGCCGGCCTGACCGCTTCGTTCCGCTGCCGGATGATGACACTGAACATCCATTCGTCGCTGGAAGCCGTCGGCTTCCTCGCCGCCGTCACCACCCGCCTGGCCGCCGCCGGCATAGGCGTCAATCCTGTCTCAGCCTTCTACCACGACCATCTGTTCGTCCCCGCCGACCGGGCGGAGGAAGCGCTGGAGCTGTTGGTAGAGCTGGCGGGGGAAAATCGAATCTGAGGCCGGTGCTGCCCCTCATCCCCCTGCCGGGACCTTCTCCCCGTGAACGGAGAGAAGTGGCTAACGGCCAAAGGCCGAGCCCGCGACCGCGGGCCGCCGGTCGTCCGGCGCCCCCGCGGAGGGCCCGCCGCGGCAGCGGCGATACGGCCCGTGAGCGAAACTGATGACCGTCAGGCAGCCTTCTTCTTCGGCTGGATCAGGCCGCGCTCGACCAAAAGCTCGGCAATCTGCACGGCGTTGAGCGCTGCACCCTTACGCAGATTGTCGGAGACGATCCACATCGACAGGCCGTTGTCGATGGTCGAATCCTCGCGGATGCGCGAGATGAAGGTGGCGTCCTCGCCGGCCGATTCCAGCGGCGTGATGTAGCCGCCGTCTTCGCGCTTGTCCAAGACCTGGCAGCCCGGGGCCTCTCGAAGAATATCCCGCGCCTCGTCGGCGGTGATCGGCTTTTCGAACTCGATGTTGACCGCTTCCGAATGGCCGATGAACACCGGCACGCGCACGCAGGTCGCTGTCAGCTTGATCTTGGGGTCGAGCATCTTCTTGGTCTCGGCCACCATCTTCCACTCTTCCTTGGTGAAACCATCGTCGAGGAAGACGTCGATATGCGGGATGACGTTGAAGGCGATGCGCTTGGTGAACTTCTTGACGTCGACGGTGTCGGCGACGAACACGGCGCGCGTCTGCGTGAACAGCTCGTCCATGCCTTCCTTGCCGGCGCCCGACACCGACTGGTAGGTGGCGACGACAACGCGCCTGATGATAGCGAAGTCGTGCAGCGGCTTCAGCGCCACGACGAGCTGCGCTGTCGAGCAGTTCGGGTTGGCGATGATGTTCTTGCGCGTGAACAGCGAGATCGCGTCCGGGTTCACTTCCGGCACGATGAGCGGCACGTCCTGATCGTAGCGGAAGGCCGATGAATTATCGATGACGACGCAGCCCTGCTTGCCGATCTTCGGCGACCATTCCTTGGAGACGTTGCCGCCGGCCGACATGATGCAGATGTCGGTGTCTGAAAAATCATACTGGTCGAGCGACTTGACCTTCAGCGTGCGGTCGCCGAACGACACTTCGGTGCCCTGGCTGCGCCGCGAGGCCAGCGCCACGACTTCGCTTACCGGAAAGCCGCGCTCTTCCAGTATGTTGAGCATTTCCCGGCCCACATTGCCCGTGGCGCCGACGATCGCTACCTTGAAACTCATTAGAAATCTCCTGTCCCTCTCCGCTTGGTTTTTGGAGAAACCCGCTGGCCGATGCGGGTTCCGTCCCCCGGGCCGGACCCGGGAGAGGGTGGTTAGGCCAAGGGAGTCACACCGTTTTGGTGGTGGTTTTGGCCATAGTTTTGCTAGAACGGGAAGACGCGCCGACGCGCCCGGCCCAATGATGTGCATTGCGGCCAGGGAGGTCGAATGCAAGAAACGCCATCAAAAGGCCGCGCATCGAAACTGTCCTGTTCGGTGCCGGCTTTTACGCGGTTTGCGTCAAGAGTCAATTGCCGAGCGACACCCGGTTATGCGCGCGCCCTGTACAATCGCGGCTGCGCGAAGTACGAACGGCCAAGATTGTTTTGGCTGGCGCTTGGTCGGCCCCGGCATGTGCTCCATGATGAGCGCAGACCCTAAATTCCGAAAGAGTGAGATGTCCAATTTCGTAGCACTTGTCCCAGCGCTTGCCAGGGCGCTGGAAAAACGCGGCTATTCCGAGCTGACCCCGGTACAGAAGGCGGTTGTTGCCCCCGAACTCGGCCAGGCCGATGCGCTGGTTTCCGCGCAGACCGGCTCCGGCAAGACGGTGGCCTTCGGCCTTGCCCTGGCGCCGACCTTGCTTGACGGCGCGGAGCGCTTTGGCCACGCCGCGGCACCGCTGGCGCTGGCCGTGGCGCCGACGCGCGAACTGGCGCTGCAGGTGACGCGCGAGCTTGAGTGGCTCTACGAGCTGACCGGCGCCACGGTGGCGTCCTGCGTCGGCGGCATGGACATGCGCTCGGAGCGGCGTGTGCTGGAGCGCGGCGCCCATATCGTCGTCGGCACGCCCGGCCGGCTGCGCGACCACATCACGCGGCACTCGCTCGACATGTCGGCGCTCAGGGCGGTGGTGCTCGACGAGGCCGACGAGATGCTCGATCTCGGGTTTCGCGAGGACCTCGAATTCATCCTCGACGCCGCACCGGCCGAGCGCCGCACGCTGATGTTCTCGGCCACCGTGCCGCGCTCCATTGCCACGCTCGCGCAAGGATATCAGCGCGATGCCGTGCGCATTTCAGCAGCCGGTGAGGAAAAGCAGCATCTCGACATCGAATACCGGGCGCTGAGCGTCGCCCAGCCCGACCGGGAAAACGCCATCATCAACGTGCTGCGTTTCTACGAGGCGAAGAACGCGCTGGTGTTTTGCAACACGCGCGCCGCCGTCAACCATCTTACCGCGCGCTTCAACAACCGCAATTTTTCGGTCGTGGCGCTGTCGGGCGAGCTCAGCCAGAACGAACGTAGCCACGCCTTGCAGGCAATGCGCGACGGCCGCGCCAAGGTCTGCATCGCCACCGACGTCGCGGCGCGCGGCATCGACCTGCCCAACCTCGAATTGGTCGTCCATGCCGACCTGCCGACCAATCCGGAAACGCTGCTGCACCGCAGCGGCCGCACCGGCCGCGCCGGGCGCAAGGGCGTCAGCGCGCTGATCGTGCCCAACAGTGCCCGCAAGCGCACCGAACGGCTGTTGCAGAACGCCGGCCTCAAGGCGACATGGGCGAGCCCACCCTCGGCCGACGACGTGATCCGGCGCGACGACGAACGCATCATTGCCGATCCGGTCTTCGATGAACCGGTGAAGGAGGACGAGCGCGGTTTCATCGACGCGCTGCTCGCCAAACATGGCGCCGAACAGGTGGCCGCCGCTTTCGTGCGCCAGTGCCGCGCCAGCCGATCGGCGCCCGAGGACCTCATCGAAATCGCGCCGTTCACGCCATTGCGTGAAAGACAGGCGGGCGAAGGTTTCGCACGTCGCGACGAAGCACCCAGCCGCCGCGACGATTTCGGTGCCAGCGTCTGGTTCTCGCTGTCGATCGGGCGCCGGCAGAATGCCGAACCGCGCTGGCTGATCCCGATGCTGTGCCGCACCGGCAGCATCAGCAAGCGCGAGATCGGCGCCATCAAGATGCAACCGGATGAAACCTTCGTGCAGATCGCGGCGGACTGGGCCGACCGCTTCCTGGCGGCGATCGGTCCCGACCGCAAACTGCAAAACAACATAATGGTGAAGCGGTTGGACGGCACGCCCGACCTGTCGCGTGCCGGCTACCAGGCGCCAAGCCCCGACAAGAAACCGCATCGCGGCAAGGCACCGTTCGATCCCAACGCGCCGAAGCGCAAGTTCGAGAAGCGCGCACCGGCTTCAGCCGATCAGCGCCCGGCAGCCGCGCACGAGACAAAGCCTTGGGCGAAGAAGCCGGGTAAGCCGAAGTTCGAAAACACCGGCGCGCCCAAGCACAAGAAGGCGAAGAAGCGGCCTTCATAAGATCGCAAGCAGCTTCATTTTCCGGCAGCGACGGCAGGCACTTCATGGTGCCGCTTGCCCATCGGCTCGGCCCTGTGCCACATCTTGATCGGGACGTGGCGAGAGGGGTGGCCTATGCGCGGCGAAGTGCTTCATTATGACGATGACCAGGGTTTTGGCTTCATGACCGGAGCCGATGGCAATCGTTACACCTTCACCCGCGAGAACCTGCGCCGAGAAAGCGCCATGCCCAGGGGCACCGTCGTCGAGTTCCAGCCGGGCGGCGGTCAGGCACGCGACGTCTTTTCGATTGGTGTCCAGACCGCCATCGAGGCCCCGGACGCTGACGCCGGAACCAACATCTCACCGATTGAAACTGGCAACGCAACGGCAGCTTCCGCTGTCCATGCCCAGCATTTCGGCCGCTCATCCGAGCCCGTCGAGCGCACCGGCCTATGGGACTATTTCTGGCGCGGCGTGACGCAGAACTATTTCAATTTCGCCGGCCGGGCCCGCCGCAAGGAATATTGGGGCTATTTCCTGTTCTGGGTAGTCTCGCTGCTGATCATCGGCGGCATCGGCCTTTTCGCCGACAACGAAATGGGCAATTTCAACAGCAGCGTATCTGAGGCGGTAACCGTTGGCCTTTGCGTCACCTTCGTGCTAGCGACCCTGCTGCCAAGCCTCGGCATGACCGTTCGCCGCATCCATGACATCGGCCTGTCGGGCTGGCTCTATCTGGTGGTGCTCATCCCGACCATCGGCAGCCTGATCATCCTGGTCTTCGCGCTGATCCCGACGCAGGCACGGGAAAACCAGTGGGGGCCGGTGCCGGCAGGCGTCAGGGTTTAACCGCCTTCAAGGCGTCGCCTGAAATCCTGAGGAAGACCTTCTGACCGTGGCGTTCGGCGCCGAGCCTCGCGTAGAAACGCAGCGCGCCCTCGTTCCAGTCTTCGGAGGTCAGGTCGATGCGGCCGATGCCGTGGCTAAGGCAATGATCGGCGAGAAAGCCGATCAGCGCCCCGCCGACGCTGGCGTTGCGGATGTTGTCGCGCACGAACAGGTCCTTGAGGAACAGCAGCCGCTCAAGATCGATACCCGGATGCGCGATTGCCACCGACGCCAGGCCGCTGACCTCGCCGTCAACGAAGGCGAGCGCGAAATGCGGATAGGCCGGACTTTCCTCGCCAAGCCATTTGCGTGCGGCAGACAGGGCCCGGTCGGCATCTAGGCGCGGCTGCCGGTAATGCTCCGCCATCTCGCACAGTATGGCCGCCAGTGCCGCCGCGTCCTCGATCGTCGCCCAGCGGACATCGACCGCCATGGAGATCAGCCGAGGAACCTGGCGATGATCGCGTCGCCCATCTCAACGGTGCCGACCTCGGTCATGCCATCGGACATAATATCCTTTGTCCGCAGGCCTGCGTCGAGCACGGCGGCGATCGCGCTTTCGACACGGTCGGCTTCAGCAACCATGCCGAAGGAATAGCGCAGGCACATGGCGAAGGAGGCGATCATGGCGATCGGGTTGGCAATACCCTTGCCGGCAATATCCGGCGCCGAGCCGTGAACCGGCTCGTAGAGCGCCTTGCGCTTCTTGGTCTTCACGTCAGGCGCGCCGAGCGAGGCCGACGGCAGCATGCCGATCGAGCCGGTCAGCATGGCGGCGATGTCGGACAGCATGTCGCCGAACAGATTGTCGGTGACGATGACGTCGAACTGCTTTGGCCAGCGCACCAGCTGCATGCCGCCGGCATCGGCCAGCATGTGGTCGAGCTTGACGTCTGAATAGCGCGCCTTGTGCGTTTGGGTAACGACCTCGTTCCACAGCACGCCCGACTTCATCACATTGCGCTTTTCCATCGAAGTGACATGGTTCTTGCGCGTGCGTGCGAGTTCGAAGGCGACGCCAGAAATGCGCTCGATCTCGAACGTGTCGTAGACCTGGGTGTCGATGCCACGCTTCTGGCCATTGCCCAGATCGATGATCTGCTTCGGCTCGCCGAAGTAGACGCCGCCGGTCAGCTCGCGCACGATCAGGATGTCGAGGCCTTCGACCACTTCCTGCTTGAGCGAGGAGGACGCCGCAAGTGCTGGGTAGCAGATGGCCGGGCGCAGGTTGGCGAACAGCTCCATGTCCTTGCGCAGGCGCAGCAGGCCGGCTTCGGGGCGCACCTCATAGGGCACTGCATCCCATTTCGGACCGCCAACGGCGCCGAACAGCACCGCATCCGCCGCCATCGCCTTTTCCATGTCGGCATCGGAAATCGCCGCGCCATGCGCATCATAGGCGCAGCCGCCGACCAGACCTTCGTCAGTGGAAAAATCGCTGCCAAGCTTGTCGTTCATGACAGCAATCAGTTTCTTGACCTCGGCCATGGCCTCTGGACCGATGCCGTCGCCGGCGAGCAGGAAAAGATGCTTCGTTGCCATGGAGAACCGTCCCAGAAAGAATGCGTTGCGATTTGCGGCCTTGCTAAACGCCAAGCGCTTGGCGCGCAAGGGAGGAAGAACACTGCGGTGCAGAACAGGTGCAGCTATGCCGCCGCGCCAGGCCTCTCAGAACCTGGGTTCCTCGCCCCCGCCAAAGGCGGGGGGGAGGTGGCCGCGAAGCGGCCGGAGAGGGGGCTTTCGTAGGGCGCTGGCTTAGCACGCGGCAATCGCTGGTCTGGCTACCGTAGCGCCAGTCCCCCTCTCCGTCTCGGCTTCGCCGAGCCACCTCTCCCCCACTCACGTGGGGGCGAGGAAACCCGAGCTAACCATCACCTGTGCGAGAGAATGTTGACCAGCCGGCCGAACGGATCGCGCACGTAGAAGCGCCGTACGCCCCAAGGCTCGTCGGCCGGCCCGTATTCGATGGCGAAGCCGGCGGCACTCATGGCATCGAGCGCCGCATCGACATCGTCGACCTCGATCGAGAGATCCGGCACCGGCGTACCGGAGCCGCCTTGCGCCATGAAACTGACCTGCACCTGCATCTCTTGATCGGAACCGTAGGTCGCGATCCAGCCAAGATCCATCAGCACATCGAGGCCGAGCACGTCCTGGTAGAAGCGCTGTGCCGCAGCGATATCAGGTGTCTCAATGTTGGCAACGATACGCCGGACTTTCATCTGCCCGCCTTTCACGCCGTGCGCCGCAGCGCCGTCACCTCGATCTCGATCTTCATTTCCGGTCTGTTGAGCTGGCAGACGATCATCGTCGCCGCCGGCCTGACGTCGCCGAACGTCTCGCCGAGGATCGGGAAGACGACATCCACGAAGGCCTGGTCGGTGATGTAGTAATGCGCCCGCACCACATCGGCCATCTCGAAGCCGCCGTCCTGGAGAGCCTTGCCGATCGTCGCCAGGCAATTGCGCGTCTGCGCTTCCACCGTCTCCGGCATCGTCATCGTCGCATAGTCGTAACCGGTCGTCCCCGACACGAAACACCAGTCGCCCTGCACCACCGCGCGCGAATAGCCGGCGGTCTTTTCGAACGGCGAGCCGGTGGAGATCAGTTTTCGCATGGTGTCCTCGCAGGATTGAGGGTGGCCATTTTGCAGGGAATATGCTGATCCGGCCATGGGCCAACGCAGAGGGATCGGCGGTGCAAACTCGATGCCTGCGGGACAGCACCCCCCCTCTGGCCTGCCGGCCATCTCCCCCGCAAGGAGGGAGATTGGCAGCTTTGACGAACCGCCATTCTTGCAACGTTGAAAGATTTGCGAAAGTCGTGGTGACGGCCGATCTCCCCCCTTGCGCAGGACTGTCCGGGGAAAGTTATTCATATATGAAGGCCATCTGATTGAGGGAGGATCGGTCTCTTGGTCGGCTCGGATTGACCG
>NZ_JAMYUW010000029.1:0-86530 GCF_040323315.1 Mesorhizobium sp. M0047
CACCTTAATGGGGGGCTAAAAATAATCAATCTCCCCCCCCCGGGCGGGCCCTTTTTGTCCTTCCCCGGGGTTTATTTTTCCCCCCCGGGCGCGCCGGTCCGGCTCCCCCCGCCGCCCGCACGCCCAATTCAAACCTCCAAGGGGCTAACAGAAGCCGATGACCTTGATCCGCGCGGGCCTGACGCTGTTGTTCCTGCTGGCGATGCTGTCGTCATCGGGCGCAGGCGAGGCCGATCTGCGCGGCATCATCGCCAAATTCGCGACGGCCAAGGGCTTTTCGGAGACAGGAGCCGTCGTCCACGAATTGGCAGGCACCGGCGACCCGGCGGTGGAGCGGCCGCTTGCGGCACTCGCCGACGGCAATCTTTATGTCCGCAAGGCCGATGCCCTGGTGTTTGCCGGCAAGGAAGCAGGCGAGAGCGTCCAGCTTTTCGATCCGCTGAGCGGCGAAGCGTCGGGCGAAGCGGCCAAGGACGAAATCACCAAGATCAAGGTCAACAATACGCTGCGCCGCGTCATCCGCGATGCGCTGGGCACGCTGACGCTTGGCGCCAAGGATCCGACTGTCCGCATTGCCGCCGCCGACACCATGTTCAAGACACCCGATGCCGCAAACATCGAGCCGCTCGACACCGCGATCGCCAGTGAGACCGTGGCCAACGTCAAGGCTCTGCTCGAACAGGCTCGTGCGGCCTCCGTCCTGGTCTCCGACCGGCCAGACGCGGACAAGCTCGCCGCAATTGCACTCATCGGTGCACGGGGCGACCGTGATGCGGTTTCATTGCTGACTTCGGTCGAGGCGAATTCCCCGGATGCGGTCAAGCAAGCGGCGACAGCCGCGATCGCCACCATCAACTCGACACTGGCCTTCTGGGATGCGGGCCAGAACATCTGGTACGGCATTTCGCTTGGCTCGGTGCTGCTGCTGGCGGCAATCGGGCTTGCCATCACCTTTGGCGTCATGGGCGTCATCAACATGGCGCATGGCGAGATGGTCATGCTGGGCGCCTACACGACCTTCGTCGTCCAGCAGTTGATCCGTACGTCTTTTCCGGACCTGTTCGACTGGTCGCTGGTCATTGCACTGCCGCTCGCCTTCCTCGTCTCGGCTCTGGTTGGTCTGATCATCGAGCGCGGCATCATCCGTTTCCTTTATGGGCGGCCGTTGGAGACACTGCTGGCGACTTGGGGCGTCTCGCTGATCCTGCAGCAGGCGGTACGCTCGATCTTCGGGCCGACAAACCAGGAGGTCGGTAACCCCTCCTGGATGTCGGGCTCGGTCAATCTCGGCCAGCTTGCGATCACCTGGAACCGCCTGTGGATCCTGGTTTTCGCGCTCACCGTTTTCGCGGTACTGCTCTATGTCATGAAGCGCACGCCCTGGGGCCTGCAGATGCGCGCGGTCACCGCCAACCGGCGCATGGCCGCCTCGATGGGCATCAGGACACCGTGGGTCGACGCGCTGACTTTTGCCTTGGGGTCAGGCATTGCCGGCATCGCCGGTGTGGCGCTCAGCCAGATCGACAATGTCTCGCCCAATCTTGGCCGTGGCTACATCATTGACAGCTTCATGGTCGTCGTCTTCGGCGGCGTCGGCAATCTGTGGGGCACGCTGGTCGGCGCGTTCTCGCTCGGCATCGTCAACAAATTCCTTGAGCCCTATGCCGGCGCCGTGCTCGGCAAGATCGTCGTGCTGGTCCTCATCATCCTGTTCATCCAGAAGCGCCCGCGCGGCCTGTTCGCGCTCAAGGGCAGGGCGGTGGAGGCATGATCTCAGGACGCTTCTTCGCCGCCGGCGCGGATCGCCGCATTGCCATCACGATTCTCATCCTGCTGGCGGTGGCTGTCATCGTGCCGCTGCTTAATCTGGCGGTCTCGCCGACGAGCGCGTTCTACATCCCGTCCTATATCGTGGCGCTGACCGGCAAATATCTCTGCTACGCGCTGCTCGCCTTGGCGCTCGACCTTGTCTGGGGCTATTGCGGCATCCTTTCGCTCGGTCACGGCGCCTTCTTCGCGCTCGGCGGCTACGCGATGGGCATGTATCTGATGCGCCAGATCGGCTCGCGCGGCGTCTATGGCAACCCGATCCTGCCCGATTTCATGGTGTTCCTGAACTACAAGGAATTGCCGTGGTTCTGGACTGGGTTCGATCATTTCTGGTTCGCCGGCCTCATGGTGCTGGCGGTGCCGGGCCTGCTCGCCTTCGTCTTCGGCTGGTTTGCCTTCCGCAGCCGTGTCACCGGCGTCTATCTCTCCATTATCACCCAGGCGATGACCTATGCGCTGCTGCTCGCGTTCTTCCGCAACGACATGGGTTTCGGCGGCAACAACGGGCTGACCGATTTCAAGGATATTCTGGGCTTCAACGTGCAAGCCGACGCGACGCGTTCGGCGCTATTCGCGGCCAGCGCGGTGACGCTCGCACTCGCCGTTTTCGTCACCTGGACGATCGTCGGCTCCAAATACGGCAAGCTCTTGATGGCGGTGCGCGACGCCGAGAGCCGCACGCGCTTCCTCGGCTGGCGGGCGGAGAACGTTAAGCTGTTCGCCTTCACCGTGTCGGCTGTCATGGCCGGCATTGCGGGTGCGCTCTACGTGCCGCAGGTCGGCATCATCAATCCGGGGGAATTCGAGCCGGCCAATTCGATCGAGGTCGTCGTTTGGGCCGCTGTCGGCGGGCGCGGCACCATTGTCGGACCGATCATCGGGGCTTTGCTGGTCAATGCCGGAAAATCCTGGTTCACCGGCGTGCTGCCGGAGTTCTGGCTGTTTGCCTTGGGCGGGCTATTCGTCGCCGTCACGCTTTTGCTGCCCAAGGGCATCGTCGGCATGTGGGATTCCTGGCGTGGCAATGCCAAGGCGCTGCGGGCAGCCTCGATTGCCGAGGAAGCCGGCACCGATGCCGACGTCCCACTGCCGGCAAAGATTGTTCGTAGCGAAGCGAGAAAGCCCGGTGACTGGTCCGCGACCAGCCCCGAGCCGCAGCCGGCGGAGTGAGCGATCATGTCAAAGTCGAACACGATCCTCTATCTCGACGGCGTCTCGGTTTCCTTCGACGGTTTCCGTGCCATCAACAACCTGTCGCTGGTGCTCGACAAGGGCGATATGCGGGCCATCATCGGCCCCAACGGGGCCGGCAAGACGACGATGATGGACATCGTCACCGGCAAGACGCGGCCCGACGAGGGCGAGGTGTTCTTCGACGGAGAGGTGGATCTCACCAAGCATGACGAGGCCGAGATCGCCATGATGGGCATCGGTCGCAAATTCCAGAAGCCGACTGTCTTCGAAAGCCACACGATCGAGGAAAACCTTATGCTGGCGCTGAAGGGTCCGCGCTCGATCTTCCCGGCGCTGTTCCATCGCCGCTCGGCCCGAGAGACGAGGCAGATCGACGACATCCTCGGCATCATCCGGCTTGGCGACAAGCGGAACGACCTGGCAGCCAATCTCAGCCATGGACAGAAGCAGTGGCTCGAGATCGGCATGCTGCTGGCGCAGGATCCGAAGCTGCTTCTGGTCGACGAACCGGTCGCCGGCATGACCGATGCAGAGACCGAGGAAACCGCGCGCCTGCTCAAGGATATTGCGCGCGATCATTCGGTCATTGTCGTCGAGCACGACATGCATTTCGTGCGCGAACTCGGCGTCAAGGTCACCTGCCTGCACGAGGGCTCGGTGCTGTCGGAAGGCACACTCGATTTCGTGTCGGCCGACGAGCGAGTCGTCGAAGTCTATCTGGGGAGATGAGCATGGTCTGGCGGGTTCAATTCCATCGCTTCGATCTGTCGTTTCTCAGGTTCTGGAGAAGGCGCTGACATGCTCGAAGTTTCCAATGCCACGTTGCACTACGGCGCCGCCCAGGCGCTGCGCGGCGTGTCGCTGAAGGCGGGCGCGGGCAAGATCACCTGCGTGCTCGGCCGCAACGGCGTCGGCAAGACCAGTTTGATGAGATCGATCGTCGGCCACCACCGGCTGACGAGCGGAAGCGTTGCCTTCGAGGGGAAGGCGCTCGACCGGAGCGCGGCGTATGACCGCGCCCGGTCGGGCATCGCATTCGTGCCGCAGGGCAGGGAGATCTTTCCGCTGCTCACCGTGCGGGAAAATCTCGAATCGGGCTTCGCGCCCCTGAAGCGGGCCGACCGCAACATTCCCGCGCATGTCTTCGAATTGTTCCCGGTGCTCAAGCAGATGCTCGGCCGGCGTGGCGGCGACCTTTCCGGCGGCCAGCAGCAGCAACTCGCCATCGGCAGGGCGCTGGTGATGCGGCCGAAACTGCTGGTGCTCGATGAGCCGACCGAAGGCATACAGCCGTCGATCATCAAGGATATCGGCCGTGCCATCCGCTATCTGCGCGACCAGGCCGGCATCGCCGTGCTTTTGGTCGAACAATATCTCGATTTCTGCCGCGAACTCGCCGACGAGGTCAACATCATGGACCGTGGCCTGATCGTCCATACCGGCCCGGCGGAAGATTTAGACCGTGCTGATGTACGCAAGTTCCTGACGGTGTAGAATCGTCGCTGGACTTCAGTTGACGATCCGAAGTCCTTGGCAAGTCCAATATTTCTCCGATCCAGCCATCTGCGTCACTGGTGCGCCACAAGCTGCGTGCTAGTCTTTTCCGGGGCTTTTGTGAGTCGGCCGCTTCCGTATCAGTCTGGTTCATCGCAGATCGAGGGCGTGGCTAGCACCGGGCAAGTTTCACGCAAGCAAGGCTTCCTAGCTTCTCTCCTGCGATCTCTGTCGTTCAAACGCGTTTGGGCACACAGGCCAAGGGACAGCCATGGAACGTTATGTCGAGGACTACCAGAAGCGGCGGCTTACCGAGCGCGTCGATATCATCACCGCCATCAACATCTTGAAGTCCCAAGGCTACGGCCATGACGACCTGATCGAGGAGATCACCAAGGTCTTCTATGTCGACCTGGACGCTTTCAATGAAATCGTCATGGCGGCATAAGAGCCGCAATCTCTCCGGGCCGTCGCCATGGCATAGATGCGCGTGGTCTAACCCACGCGCCGTAATGCCGAGGCGGTGACGCGGTTGCGGCCGCCGCGCTTGGCGGCGTAGAGCGCCTTGTCGGCGGCGCTGAGCACCTTGTCGAAGCTGAGGCCCTCTTTGGTGCCGAAAGCAAATCCGGCACTGACCGTGCAAATCAGCGAGCCTGTCTCGGTTTCGATGCGACGCGCGGCGAAAGCTGCCCGGATGGATTCGGCGGTGGCTTCCACCGTTTCGGGCAAGGTCCGCTTCAGCACCAGCGCGAATTCCTCGCCGCCCATGCGCGCAGCGACATCGGCCGGGCGAAGATTGCCGGCGAGATCCCTGGCGAACACCCTCAGCACTTCATCGCCGGCGGCATGGCCGAATTCGTCGTTGATGGCCTTGAAGCCGTCGAGGTCGAACACCACCACGGCCGTGAAGGCGCCGACGGGCGCATCGCCGTGCATGTCGAAAAGGGCTCGGCGATTGAGAAGGCCGGTCAGCGGATCGGTCAGCGCGTTGCGGCGGTGATACTGTGCCAGGCGCCCCTGGTTGAGTGCCAGCGAAAGGGAGCCGATACCGGTCATGCAGGCGATGACGATGACCAGGCTGAGGTCCTCGGCCCAGTTGCTCGGCGCATGGCCGAGCACAAGCTTGCCGTCCGATGCCAGAACCATGGCGCACAGCACGAAGGATACGGCGGTGATCGAATAGAGCGCCGCGACCCCGATGATCGGGGCAGGGGATTCGGCACGGCCCTTCCAGTATTCGAGAGCGGTGGCGAAGAGCAGCAGCGCGGCAAAAAAATTCTCCAGCATGAACCCCAGTCCGTCATAGCCGAGCACCATCGGCGGCAGGGCTAGGGCCAGCGAGATGTTGGCGCCGAGCGCGATGCGCGGCAGCGGAGAGCGGCCCGTGGTGAACTGGTGGGCGGCGCCGAGCATGGTCGAGAAGCCGAGCAGCAGCAGCGTAAATGAGGCGACGCCGAGCATCGGTCCGGGCTTGTCGATATAGGCTTTGTAGGTGAAGACGTCGCCGACAACCAGCAGCACGCTGGCCGCCCAGGTCAGCAAGAATTTCTCCGAACGCGCTGTAAGCCAGATGCCGAACAACGTCAGGCTGAGGCAGGCGGCGGAAAAGCCGACAGCGAGCAGCAGTGAGTTGTAGTCGAGTGACATGCCCTCTTCCTTGCCCGCGCTGGAGCAACTCTGCGCCCAACTGGATTCATGCAGCAAGGAAGTATCGATAAGGTTACGATATCAGTGAAGATGTCGAGATTCCGCAGAGTATCAGAAGAGCGCCGACAACAACAGCAGCGCCAGGCCAATGCCCATCATCAACAGGCCTGGCCAATTCTGCGACAGGCCGAGGAAACTGAGCCCCCGCCGGCGTGGCTCGAGCGTCGGTCCTGGTGTTGCGAGGTGTGGCATCGGGCGATCCGGAACGACAGGCGCAGGATCGCTAAGCCTCCCGCGCCAAAGGACGGCGCCTGCCATGTACACAACGCCAGCGACAGTAAGCAATGCTCCGAGGAGGATGATAGCCATTTGTCGTTGCCCTTTTTCAAGTCCCTGCTTCCGATGCAGGAACTTGCGGGATCGTTGGCTCAGCGTTCGCGATGTCGCAAACGTCGCCATCTGCCAGGATAAAACGATCAATGCGCCGGGCAGGTTCCAACAACAATCTAAGGCGCCTGATGGAGGTTCGCCGCTCTAATTCACTCGCTTCATCAATGCCATGGCGCCGAACGGCGCGCGCACCTTGCCCTCGGTGATGAAGTAGACGAACACGTCGCGCGGCTGGACTGGTGCATCGGTACCGGGATCGGCACGCCGCAGGTCGGCCGGCTGCTTGCCCTCCGCCCAGGTCTTTGCACGCGCGGCCCATTCATCGAGACCCTTCGACGTGTAGCAATCGGGATTGTCGTCGCTGCCGGTCTGCAGCCGTGCATAGACGAAATCGGCTGTAACGTCGGCGATGTCGGGATACTTGGCATGATCGGCATAGACGATCGCCGCCTTGTGTCTGCGCGCCAGCGCCACGAATTCCGGCACGATAAAGCTATCGTTGCGTACTTCAAGCGCGTGGCGCAGCGCAACGCCGTCCTGTTTTTCCGGCAGCAGTTTCAGGAAGGCTTCGAAGTCATCCGGATCGAATTTCTTGGTCGGCGCGAACTGCCACAGGATCGGCCCAAGCTTTTCACCGAGCGCGGTCACGCCTGAGCCGAGGAAGCGCATTATCGATTCGCCGGCCTCGCCGAGCATGCGGCGGTTGGTGACGAAGCGATTGCCCTTCAGCGCGTAGACGAAACCGTCCGGCGCTTCGCTGGCCCATTTGACGAAGGTCGGTTCCTTGAAGCTGGAATAGTAGGTGCCATTGACCTCGATGGTCGGCACCTGCCGGCTGGCGTAGTTCAGCTGCTTGGCCTTGGAAAGCTTGTCGGGATAAAAGGACGTATCCCAGGGCTCGAAGGTCCAGCCGCCCATGCCGGCGCGGATTGTTCCCGATGTGCTCATTGTCATCCTCCCAGTGAAGAAATCTGGCCAGTGAAGAAAAATCAGGCCGCTTCATCGACTGGCTTTGCCATGTCGACGAGCACCCAGCCTGGCCGGTAGGGATTGGGCCTGCGACCCGTTTCATGGAAACCATAGGCCAGATAGAGCGCGATGTTCCGCTCCATCCTGGCGTTGGTGTAGAGCCGCACCTCGGGCAAGCCCCAGAGGCGCGTCTGTTCGTCGGCGTGTTTGAGCAGGGCGACGCCGAGGCCCTTGCCTTGGAAGGCCGGGGCCACGGCGACGGAAAAGATCATCGCGTGATCGTCATGCCGCTCCAGCGTGAGCACTCCGGCAAGCTCGCCGCCGCTCTCCAGCAGCCAGACCTCACCGCGCTCGATGCGCGGAGCGTAGTCCTCGGTGACCGGGATCGGCGGCGCGCCGAACAATGCGGTGTAGGGAGCATAGGCGGCTTCGGTCAGCGACACGACAGTTTGGAGATCACCGGCCAGCGCTCTTCTGATTGTCATTCAAAAGCTCCCCCACGTGCCGCCGGTCCGATCATCACTCCGCGGCTTCGCGCTTGCCTCCGGGGCGTCGCTCCAGCAGCTCCTTGAGGAACTGACCGGTGTAGCTGCGCTTCTCGCGCACGATTGCTTCCGGCGTGCCGGAGGCGACCAGTTCGCCGCCGCCATCGCCACCTTCGGGGCCGAGGTCGAGCACCCAGTCCGCGGTCTTGATCACTTCGAGATTGTGCTCGATGACGACCACCGTGTTGCCTTGGTCGACCAGCTCGTGCAGCACTTCCAACAGTTTGGCGACGTCGTGGAAGTGCAGGCCGGTGGTCGGCTCGTCCAGGATGTAGAGCGTCTTGCCGGTTGCCTTGCGCGACAGTTCCTTGGCGAGCTTGATGCGCTGCGCCTCGCCGCCGGACAGCGTCGTTGCCTGCTGGCCGATATGGATATAGCCGAGGCCGACCTGCTTCAGCGTATCGAGCTTGTCGCGCACGCCCGGCACCGCGGCGAAGAAATCGACGCCTTCCTCGACGGTCATGTCGAGCACGTCGGCGATCGACTTGCCCTTGAACAGCACATCGAGCGTCTCTCTGTTGTAGCGCTTGCCGTGGCAGACGTCGCAGGTGACGTAGACGTCGGGCAGGAAGTGCATCTCGATCTTGATGACGCCGTCGCCCTGGCAGGCTTCGCAGCGCCCGCCCTTGACGTTGAACGAGAAGCGTCCCGGCTGATAGCCGCGCGCCTTGGCTTCTGGAAGGCCGGCGAACCAGTCGCGGATCGGTGTGAAGGCGCCGGTGTAGGTGGCCGGATTGCTGCGCGGGGTTCTGCCAATGGGCGACTGGTCGATGTCGATGACCTTGTCGAGAAATTCCAGGCCCTCGATGCGGTCATGATCGGCCGGGTGTTCGCGCGAGCCCATGATGCGGCGCGAGGCGGCCTTGAACAGCGTCTCGATCAGGAAGGTCGACTTGCCGCCGCCCGAGACGCCGGTGACGGCGGTGAACGTGCCGAGCGGGATTTCCGCGGTGACATTCTTCAGATTGTTGCCGCGAGCGCCGACGATCTTGAGGCGCCGGTTCTTCTTCGCTTCGCGGCGCACGTCAGGCGTCGCCACTTCGAGCGCGCCCGACAGATATTTGCCGGTGATCGAATTGGGGTTGGCCATGACTTGCTGCGGCGTGCCCTGGGCGATGATCTCGCCGCCATGGATGCCGGCGGCCGGGCCCATATCGACGACGTAGTCGGCATGCAGGATGGCGTCCTCGTCATGCTCGACGACGATCACCGTGTTGCCGATATCGCGCAGGTGCTTGAGCGTGTCGAGCAGGCGGGCATTGTCGCGCTGATGCAGGCCGATCGACGGCTCGTCCAGCACGTAAAGCACGCCGGTGAGGCCGGAGCCGATCTGCGACGCCAGCCGGATGCGCTGGCTCTCGCCGCCCGACAGCGTGCCGGAATTGCGCGACAGGGTCAGATAGTCGAGCCCGACATCGTTGAGGAAACGTAGCCGCTCGCGGATTTCCTTGAGCACACGCACCGCGATCTCGTTCTGCTTGTCGTTCAGCGAGGCGGGCAGGTCGGTGAACCACCGGTCGGCCTTGCGGATGGAAAGCTCGGTGACTTCGCCGATGTGCTTGCCGGCGATCTTCACCGCCAGCGACTCGGGCTTCAGCCGATAACCTTTGCAAGCCGGGCAAGGTGTGGCCGACATGAAGCGCTCGATCTCCTCGCGCATCCAGGCGGATTCGGTCTCTTTCCAGCGCCGCTCGAGATTGGGAATGACGCCTTCGAAAGTTTTCGTGGTCTTGTAGGAGCGCAGACCGTCGTCGTACTGGAAGGTGATCTCGCGCTCGCCGGTGCCGCGCAGGATGGCTTCCTTTGCCTCTTCGGTCAGGTCCTTGAACTTGTCGCCGAGCTTGAAGCCATAGGCCTTGCCAAGCGCTTCCAGCGTCTGCGCGTAATAGGGCGAGGTCGACTTCGCCCATGGGCTGACGGCGCCGTCGCGCAGCGAGATGTTTTCGTCCGGCACTATCAAATTGCCGTCGATGGCGCGCTGGCTACCGAGACCGTCGCAGGTCGGGCAGGCGCCGAACGGATTGTTGAACGAGAACAGGCGCGGTTCGATTTCCGGAATGGTGAAGCCGGACACCGGACAAGCAAATTTTTCCGAGAACAGGATGCGCTCATGCGTCTCGTTCTTCGACTTGTTGACCGAATCCTCGCCGGTCTGGCTGGCGTCGAGCGGCTTGTCGGCGAATTCGGCGACCGCCAACCCATCGGCCAGCTTCAAAGCGGTTTCGATGGAGTCGGCAAGCCGTGTCGCCAGATCGCCGCGCACGACGATGCGGTCGACGACGACGTCGAGGTCATGCTTGTACTTCTTGTCCAGCGCCGGCACGTCGGCGATTTCATAGAAGACGCCGTCGACCTTCACGCGTTGAAAGCCCTTTTTCTGCAACTCCAGCAGTTCCTTGCGGTACTCGCCCTTGCGGCCGCGCACCATCGGCGCAAGGATGAACAGACGGGTGCCTTCCTCGACCGCCAGCACGCGGTCGACCATCTGCGAAACCGTCTGGCTCTCGATCGGCAGGCCGGTGGCCGGCGAATAGGGGATGCCGACGCGCGCAAACAACAGGCGCATGTAGTCGTAGATCTCGGTGACGGTACCGACCGTCGAACGCGGGTTCTTCGAGGTGGTCTTCTGCTCGATCGAGATGGCAGGCGACAGGCCGTCGATCTGGTCGACGTCCGGCTTCTGCATCATTTCGAGGAATTGCCGGGCATAGGCCGACAGGCTCTCGACATAGCGGCGCTGCCCTTCGGCATAGATGGTGTCGAAAGCAAGCGAGGATTTGCCGGAACCCGACAGGCCGGTCATGACAATCAGGCTGTCACGCGGCAGGTCGAGATCGACATTCTTCAGATTGTGTTCGCGCGCCCCGCGAATGGAAAGATATTTATGGTCGGCCATCGCCGGTCGCCGCCTCAGAATCTGGAATTTCCTGGAATGGCGAGTTTCCCAGCCATCCCCTATGTAGGTAGTTTTGCCGCCGCGTCGAGAGACGCCACAATTCCCAACAAAAGCGTTTAACCGTCTTTCGCGTAAACGGGCAAGCGGAAAGAACAAAGACCGAACACGCTCCTGACAAAGCTGTGCAAAAACTGACCTGTGCGTAATCTCCGGGCGATCACATTTTTCGGTATCTGTCTATTGCCGGTTGACGTCCCCGACACACGGGGGCAGACTCCGGCAGTCAACGAAGCCGGCCGTCTTTCGATGGTCTCGCCGCCCGGAGGCGGCCTGCGAGACGCCGCAGGCATTAGCGATTTGTGCTTCGAGACGACAACGTTGGAATGGACAAAGGAGCGGAGCTATGACGCCACCGGATCGTCCCCCAGGGTTCCAGTTGTTACTGGAGCCGCGGCAGGCATAAGTGCCAGGGTCTAGCGTTTTCGCCACCCGACAAACCGTGACCTGCCATACTCCGTAAAAATCAGAGACTGCAGTCGGATCGTCGGCTGACGCCGCGTTGCATCCGAAATCAAATGCCGGCAGTACGCCCCCGGTAGAAGTTGGATTTGAGATCCAAAAAGGCCCCGTCCGTTTGCGCAAAGCACGGCGGGGCCATTTATGTGCGGATTGTCTTGTTGGCGATATGGCAGCGCAGCACGCCGACACCACTATCAGTGGCGCGGCTGCCGGATTGAGCCGGCTCCGACATCGACGGTGATGCTGCCTGAAATCCTGACATCCGTGTCACCGATCTTGAACTGGCCGTTGCCGTTGCCGGGAAATGCGTCGTCGGGTTCGGGCTCGGGAGCCGGTTTGGCGATGCGATAATCGCCGGCCACGCCGGGCAGGGCCCTTTTTTGCGCCTGCGCCGAACTATCGTCTGCGAACGCCGACCCGCTCGAGAGACACGCGAGCGCTACAATGGCGATCACACGGTGCAATGTTCTGGGCGGATGAGTGTCGATCATCCCAGGATGATAGTGGCATGCCGTCGACGGGACCAGACCGACATCGTCAATCTTCCAAAGCGTGTCGTGTTTCGAGAACGGATTCAGGCGACGCGTTTTAGCCCTTTGTCTTTATGCATGTCATTCTCCCAAAACCGGGCCACTTTGGGCGACAACTTGAGCGCCGGCGGGAATGCGATCCGGCCCACTTTTATGCCGCCTTTTTTCGCGTGTCGAAGACATGGTCGACGATGCCCCAGGCCCGGGCCTCGCGGGCGGTCATGAAGTGGTCGCGGTCCAGCGTGCGTTCGACCTCTTCATAGGTGCGGCCGCAATGCTGCGCATAGAGTTCGGCCATGTGCCGTTTCGTCTGGACGATGCGCTCGGCATGGCGCTGGATGTCGGAGGCCTGACCCTGGAAGCCGCCAAGCGGCTGATGCAGCAGGATGGTGGCGTTCGGCAGTGAGATACGACGCCCGGCCGTTCCTGCCATCAGCAGGAACGAGGCCATCGAGGCGGCAAAGCCCATGCACACGGTCGAGACCGGGCAACTGATGTATTGCATCGTGTCGTAGATGGCGAAGCCGCTGGTCACCACGCCGCCCGGCGAGTTGATATAGAGCGAGATCTCCTTGTCGGGATTGTCCGATTCCAGCGACAGCAACTGTGCGCAGACCAGCGCAGAGATGTCGTCGTTGATCTCGCCATTGATGAAGACAATGCGTTCGCGCAACAGCCGCGAAAAGATGTCGAAGGCGCGTTCGCCGCGGCTCGATTGCTCGATGACCATCGGCACCAGACTGGCAACACCGCTCATGATCTTCTCTCCATTGTCCTGTTCAGGCTGCACGCAACAAGAGGCGAGGCGTGTTTGCGGCGATTGGCTTGCGTGAATCGGTTGCGTCGAGTGAAAGCCGGCAGTTGGCGCCCGCCATGGCGACCGCGGGCATTGCCTTGCGGGCGAAGCCGTCATGGACAATGCGCAGATGGGTGCCGCCGGAAACTGTAGGGGCAAGTGTGAAGGTGACAATGCTGTCCAATGCGCTGTCGAGGCTATCCTGTCGCGCGGCGTCGCCTGGCTGCTCCCGCCAGGAATAGCGCAGCAGCTTCTCCGGCTCGGCGTCGAGAATTTCGCATTCGATCGCTGCGTCCGGCCCGGCGAAGGCAAAACGATTGCCGGTCTGCGGCCTGATGTCGTTCGGCATCATCCAGGCGGCGAGCAACTCCGGCACGGTCAGAGCCCGCCATACCTTTTCCGGCGGCTCGGCAAGGTCATACTCGAATTCGATCGCATCGGGAGAGATCTCGCGATGGCTATCGGCCTTCATCGATCGAACGTTTTTCATTGGTCCATGTCCTTCAAAACCGCCTTCAGTCTTTCGATGCGTTCCGGCCAGAAGGTCCGGTAGCGTTCGATCCAGGAGAGCAAGGGGGCGAGCCCTTGCGGGTCGGCGCGGTAATAGGCGTTGCGGCCGGCGCGGCGCTCGACCACCAGGCCGGCGCCGCGCAGCACCGCCAGATGCTGCGATACCGCCGGTTGCGACACCGTCATGCCGGTGCGCAATTCCGATACCGTCATTTCGCCAGAGGCGAGCCGCTCAAAGACGGCTCGGCGCGTCGGGTCGGCCAGGGCCCGGAAAATCTCTGCTTCGATCATGGCCAAAGCATAAGTCTACACTTATTGATTTGGCAAGCGCTGTTTTCACGAGACTGCCGGAAGCCAGCGCCTCACTGCCCCAACAGGTCCATCAAACGTCGCCTCGAAGATCGGCGATGCGAGCACGGCGTGAATATGAAGCGTTCCGGTGCCGACGTTCTTGAACCCATGTTTCCTGTTTGCGGGAACGACCAGAGACTGGCCCGGTGTCAGGACGCGGTGCTCATCGTCGATCCACATCTCGGCCCTGCCGGCGATGACGGTCAGCACTTCCTCTACGGGATGCCAATGCGTTGGGGCACCGACCGTGGGTTCGACCCATTGTTCGAATATGCAAAGTTGCGATGCACCGTTGCTGGCTGACACATGCATACGCGTTTCCACACCTGCTCGCCATTGCTCGCGCTGCTGGTCCTCATGGGCCACGAACTTCATTTGGTCGTCCCGATCCATTCCCGATTTCATGGAAAATCTCGGACCGGGACACTACGTCTTGCTGACAAACATTGACAGAACGTCGTACATACAATAGAACGAAAAGAGAACAAAAACCTTGTGGGAAAAGGCAGCCTTAGCAGGCGGCTGACGTCGGCAGCCTGTAAGGTGCTGCGACAAAAATTGGTTCGGATGAGCGGAGAAATATCATGGCGGGTAGCGTCAACAAGGTCATTCTGGTCGGCAATCTCGGTGCGGATCCTGAAATCCGCCGGCTGAACTCGGGCGAACCGGTCGTCAACATCCGCATCGCGACGTCGGAAAGCTGGCGCGACAAGAATTCCGGCGAGCGCAAGGAAAAAACCGAGTGGCACAACGTCGTCATCTTCAATGAGGGCATCGCCAAGGTGGCGGAGCAGTATCTGAAGAAGGGCATGAAGGTTTACGTCGAGGGCCAGCTGCAGACGCGCAAATGGCAGGACCAGACCGGCGCCGACAAGTACACGACGGAAGTCGTGCTACAGAAGTTCCGTGGTGAGCTGCAGATGCTCGACGCACGCGGGCAGGGTGAGGGCGGACAGGTCGGCGGCTATGCCGGTGGTGGCAGCAGCCGTGGTTCCGATTTCGGCCAGTCCAGCCCGAGCGAAGGCTTCAATCGCGGTGGCGGCGGTGCCAAGAGCGGCGGCGGTGGCGGTTCGTCGCGCGAACTGGATGACGAAATCCCGTTCTGACGACAAATCGATCGTAAAGAAAGCAACCAACGGAGAGGGCAATGTCGCTGGACCCGCTGCTTGCCGCGCCATCTCCTATACCCTGGCATGCCTTTGCAGCCTTCGCCGCATTGGCGATAGGGGCCACGCAGCTGATGCTGCCGAAGGGAACCCCGCGCCACCGCATCGCGGGCTATGTCTGGGCCGCGCTGATGCTGGTCATCGCGGTCTCGAGTTTCTGGATTCATCAGATCCGCCTCATCGGCCCTTTCGGTCCTATCCATTTCCTGTCGATCCTGGTGCTGGTCACCGTGCCGCTGGCCGTGTGGCACGCCCATAATCAGCGCGTCGCCAAGCATCGCAAGGTCATGATTTCGCTTTACGTCTTCGCGTTGATTGGCGCCGGCATCTTCACCCTGTTGCCGGGCAGGGTCATGCACGACGTCGTCTTTGGCGTCGCGCGAGCCGGCCCGTGATCCGATTTAATTCTTGAGGCGGATGAACTCGAGTGGAAGGAAATGTCAGGTGAAAGCACGCGTAAAATGGGTCGAGGAGCGCACCTTCGTCGGCGAGTCCGGTAGCGGCCACAAGGTCGTACTAGGAACCGCGCCCGGGCCGGAAGGCAGGACGCCGGGCCCGAGCCCGATGGAACTGGTGCTGATCGGGACCGGCGGCTGTTCGGCCTATGATGTCGTCCATATTCTCGAGAAAGGCCGCGAAGCGGTCGAGGATTGCATCGTCGAACTAGACGCCCACCGAGCCGAAACCGAGCCCAGGGTTTTCACCCGCATCCATATGCATTTCGTGGTCAAGGGTCGGGCTCTTTCCAGCGACAAGGTCAAGCGGGCGATCGATCTTTCGATCGAGAAATACTGCTCTGCCTCCGCTATGCTGGCCAAGACCGCTACGATCACACACGACTTCGAAGTGATCGATACGGGCGTGAGTAGGCAGTAGGCAGTAGGCAGTTGGCAGTAGGCAGTAGGGACGCGGCTCAGCCTGCCATCAACGCCTTGATGCCGTCGGCGACGAACTGGACGGCAAGTGCCGCCAGGATGACGCCAAGCAGGCGGGTGAGGATCGAACGCCCGGTCTGGCCGAGGATGCGGTCGATGCGCTCCGACAGCACGAACACAAGGTAGGTGATGGCGAGGCAGACGAAGATTATGCCGACCAGCGCAGCCTGCGCGGCAAATCCCTGAAAGGAACCGGAGAGCAGCACGGTTGCTGAAATCGCGCCCGGGCCGGCGATCAACGGGATCGCCAGCGGGAAGGCGGCGATGTTGTGGATCATGTCCTTGGTGATGGCAACGTCGCCGATCTTCTCTTTGCGGTCCTGCCGTCGCTCGAACACCATTTCGAAAGCGATGAAGAACAGCAGAAAACCGCCGGCGACCCGGAAGGCCGGCAGCGTGATGCCGAACACCGACAGGATGGAGGCGCCGGCAACCGCAAACAGCGCCATCACCAGGAAGCCGATGATCGAGGCGCGGACGGAAACCTGCTGGCGCTCCTCGCGGTTCATGCCGCGTGTCACGGCGAGGAACAGCGGTGCCAGCCCAGGCGGATCGATGGTCACGAGAATGGTCACGAAGGCGTTGAACAGACTGTCGAAATTCGGCATTTCTGACCCTCCCGCCGGGCCGTGCCCGCACCATGATAGTGGTAGAGCAAAGCCCGGTCGGTGGGAACCGTCAGCGAAAAGGTCGTTCGCGTATCAAGAACTTCGATGCCGGCGGGACAGAGGGGGCGTGAACGATCGCGACGCTTTCATTCCATTCTGTGCGCCCGGAACTCGACTTCCAGCCGCCATGTCGCGCCATTGTCGTGCGAGCGCTCGCCAAGCCAGCGGAAGCTGTCTTCGGTGATCCGCGAAAAGCTCCAGCGCACAGAGGATCCGGTGCCATCGGCGCCCACTTGCACGATCGTATCGCCCTCGGCGCGGCCGAGCTGGCGGCTATAATACTGGTTGCGCGGGTCGCTCCAGAAAATGTGCCAGGCGTCGGCAGTCGGGTCGTGCAGGCGCAACGTCGTGCCATAGAACGTCCATTTGCCGAGCGACGGCGAGGGACCGGCGTCACGTGCGGGCAGGATCCAGACATCCTGAATCGCGCGGTCTTCCAGTACCCAGCCGAAGTGCACCTCGCCGCGCCCGGTCAGCACCGTGCCGTCATCAAGATGGCGCGAGGCATCGAACATCCAGGCGCCGACGAAGCGGCCGTAAAGGTTCAGTTTTTCGGCAAGCCCTTCTGCTGGTCCGGGACTGTGCAAGGCTTCGGCAAACGAGGATTGGTCGAACATGGCTCCGGTCTCTTCTTGTCAGGAGACCGGAGGAGTAGGCGGTGACGGGGTTCTAGGCTTGGGAAAAATTGCTATATTTCGGTCATGACAGCGACCACACGCTCACTCGCATCCGGACCTGGCTGGCAGGTATCGGATGTGATTTGCACGGCCAGCGCTGGTGATAGGCCGTTCGAGGAAGCACATCGGGATTTCTGTGTCGCCGCGGTCACCAGCGGCACGTTCCGCTATCGCGCCCAACAAGGCACGGCGATGCTGGCGCCCGGCGCGTTCCTGCTCGGCAATCCCGGCACGTGCTACGAATGCGGGCACGAGCACGGCAGCGGCGATCGTTGCCTCTCGTTCCATTTCGGACCGGTCTATATGGAACGGATCGCGGCCGGCGTGCCGGGCGCCCGGAAGCTGGCCTTCGAGGCGCCCCGCCTGCCACCTTTGCCGGTCTTGGCGTCCTTGCTCGCCGAGGCGGAAACCGCTCGCGAGATGGCCGACACCGACGCCTTCGAGGAACTCGGGCTGCGCATTGCCGGTGCCGCCGTGGCAAAAGTCTGCGGCCCGACGCCTGTCAGGCGCACGCCAAGCCGCCGCGATCAGAAACGGGTTGCCGAGGCGGTGCGGCGGATCGAACTCGATGCCGACAGCCCGGTCTCGCTTTCAGCGCTTGCCGACGAGACGGCGACCAGCCCCTATCATTTCCTGCGTGTCTTCCGGCAGGTCGCGGGCATGACGCCCTATCAGTTCCTGCTCAAGACCCGGCTGCACAGAGCTGCGGTGCGGCTGCGCATGTCGGATGATGCGGTCTCTGCGATCGCCTTCGAGGCCGGCTTCAACGATCTGTCGACGTTCAACCGGCGGTTTCGGCGTGTCATGGGCGAAACGCCGGGTCACTATCGCGCCTGCCGTGGTGCATTTCGCGACATGCGGGTCGCTCCGGTCTCGTGAAATCCGCGCCCACCCGCTCAGTGCTCGCAAAGGCAGCCACGGGTCCAATTCATTGCGCTCGGGGCTTTCGCGCAGGGAAAACGGTCGATTGCGGGCTTTTGCCTCGGTGGTGGAGAAACCGCCTTGGCCATATCGTCGCAATCAGTGGTATCCTTTTGAAATTACCACCAAAAATGACACTGGAAAAGTGCCTGACATGTTGGAGTTTCGGCCTTGCTTCCTATATAAGCACCGAGTGATTCCTGATTAGATTGTGATCCGATTTGACCGACCAGAAGACACCGCGCGGCGCCGACGGCGGCCCAACCGGCATCGAGCCGATATCCATCGTCGAGGAGATGCAGCGCTCCTATCTCGATTACGCCATGAGCGTGATCGTCAGCCGTGCGCTGCCCGACGTGCGCGACGGCCTGAAGCCGGTGCATCGCCGCATTCTCTTCGCCGCCCATGAGAGCGGCTACCACTGGAACCGCAAATATGTGAAGTCGGCGCGTCCTGTCGCCGACGTGATGGGTAAATACCATCCGCATGGCGACGCTTCCATCTATGACGCCTTGGTGCGCATGGCGCAGGACTGGTCGTTGCGCGTGCCGCTGATCGACGGACAGGGCAATTTCGGCTCCATCGACGGCGATCCGCCGGCGGCGATGCGCTACACGGAAGCGCGGCTGACCAAGGTCGCGCACGAGCTTTTGGAGGATATCGACAAGGACACCGTCGATTTCCAGGACACCTACGATGCGTCGGGCAGCGAACCGAAGGTTCTGCCTGCACGGTTTCCCAATCTTCTTGTCAACGGCTCGGGCGGCATAGCCGTCGGCATGGCAACCAACATCCCGCCGCACAACCTCGGCGAGGTCTGCAACGGAGCGATTGCCATCATCGACAATCCGGCGATCGATCTGCCGGCGCTGATGGAGATCATTCCGGGACCGGATTTCCCGACCGGCGGCATCGTGCTTGGCCGTTCCGGCATCTACAGCGCCTATGCGACCGGCCGCGGCTCCATCGTCATGCGCGGCAAGGTCAACATCGAACAGCGCGGCAATGACCGCGAGTCGATCATCATCACCGAAGTTCCCTACCAGGTGAACAAGTCGTCGATGATCGAGAAGATGGCGGAACTGGTGCGCGACAAGCGCATCGAAGGCATTTCCGACATTCGCGACGAGAGCGACCGCCAGGGCTACCGGGTCGTCATCGAGCTGAAGCGCGACGCCGTTGCCGACGTCATCCTCAACCAGCTCTATCGCTTCACGCCGCTGCAGACCTCCTTCGGCGCCAATATGGTGGCGCTGAACGGCGGCAAGCCGGAAGTGATGAACCTGACCGATATGCTGAAGGCGTTCGTCGCCTTCCGCGAGGAGGTGATCACAAGGCGGACGAAATTCCTGCTGCGCAAGGCGCGCGACCGCGCCCATGTGCTGGTCGGTCTCGCCATCGCCGTCGCCAACATCGACGAGGTCATCAAGCTGATCCGCACCGCGCCGGATCCGCAGACGGCGCGCGAGCAGTTGATGGAACGGCGCTGGCCGTCCGGCGACGTCGAATCGCTGATCCTCCTGATCGACGATCCGCGCCATCGCATCAACGAAGACGGCACCTACAACCTGTCCGAGGAGCAGGCGCGCGCCATCCTCGAACTGCGCCTGCAGCGTCTGACGGCGCTCGGCCGCGACGAAATCGCCGACGAGTTGAACACGATCGGCGCCGAAATCATTGATTATCTGGACATTTTGTCTTCCCGAGCGCGTGTCCAGCAGATCGTCAAGGACGAGCTTGCCGCCGTGCGCGACGAGTTCGGCACGCCGCGCCGCACCGAACTCTCCGAAGGCGGTTCGGACATGGAAGACGAGGACCTGATCCAGCGCGAGGACATGGTCGTGACGGTGAGCCATTCCGGCTACATCAAGCGCGTGCCGCTGTCGCTCTACCGGGCTCAACGCCGCGGCGGCAAGGGCCGCTCCGGCATGTCGACCAAGGAAGAGGATTTCGTCACCCGGCTGTTCGTCGCCAACACGCATACGCCAGTGCTGTTCTTCTCCTCGCGCGGCATCGTCTACAAGGAAAAAGTCTGGCGGCTGCCGATCGGCAACCCGCAGTCGCGCGGCAAGGCGCTGATCAACATGCTGCCCCTGGAGCAGGGGGAACGCATCACCACCATCATGCCGCTGCCCGAGGACGAGACCAGCTGGGGCGAGCTCGACGTGATGTTCGCCACCACGCGCGGCACCGTGCGCCGCAACAAGCTTTCCGACTTCGTCCAGGTCAACCGCAACGGCAAGATCGCCATGAAGCTGGAGGAGGAGGGCGACGAAATCCTCGGCGTCGAGACCTGCACCGACAATGACGACGTGCTTTTGACCGCCAGTTCCGGCCAGTGCATCCGCTTCTCGGTCGGCGACGTGCGCGTCTTCCAGAGCCGCAATTCGGTCGGCGTGCGTGGTATCGCGATGGCCAAAACCGACAGGGTGATTTCCATGGCGGTGATCGAGAACGTCGATGCGCCGCCGGCCGAGCGCGCCGCCTATCTGAAGCGGGCGGCGGCCGAACGGCGGCTTGCCGCCGGCATCGCTGCTGGCGAAGAGGAAGAGATCGCGCTGACCAACGAAGAGGTCGGCGAGGAGACGGAGCTTTCCGACGAGCGCTACGAATTCCTCAAGGCACATGAGAAGTACGTGCTGACGGTGACGGAATATGGCTACGGCAAGCGCTCTTCGTCCTACGATTTCCGGCTGACCGGACGCGGCGGCAAGGGCATTCGCGCCACCGATGTTTCCAAGGTAGCCGAGATCGGCCGGCTGGTCGCGACCTTCCCGGTCGGCAATGACGATCAGATCATGCTGGTATCGGACGGCGGCACCGTCATCCGGGTGCCGGTCAACGGCATCCGTTTCGCCAGCCGCGCCACCAAGGGGGTGACCATCTTCAATACGGCCGAGGGTGAAAGGGTGGTTTCGGTCGAGCGGATCTCTGAGCCGCAATCGGACGAGGAAGAGATCGTTGAAGTCGGTACCGAGGCCACTCCTCCTGCGCCTGATGCCGGTCCCGAAGGTGCGGAGTAAGCACGGCATCCAGAGTTCGATTTTGACATAGCAACGCCGGCCCATCGGCCGGCGTGGCAGCAAGTCTGGACCGACTTAGTGGTGACGATACGGCTTGCGGGGGCCGAAGCCTTCGAAGCGTTTGGTGTTAGCCTTGACGCGGACGCGTTGTGCCTCATGATGCAGCCCAAGTAGGGTGGCGATCAGCATGGCGACGGTCATTGCGATGGCGAGCATGTAGATCAGCATGTGCGTGTCTCCTGCGCCTTACAACGGATAGGTGGGAGTTTGGTTTCATCTTATTAAGGCGCAACCTAGTGAACGCTGCGTGAAGGCTCCGTGATCAGCGTGTTCATCTGTCGTCCATGTGCCGGAAAAGGTTCACGGCCGGCGCGCCAATCGGATTTGCCTTTGCGAGAGAGGCTCGCTAGAAGCACCAGCCATGACTGAACGCATCGCCCTCTATGCCGGCTCTTTCGACCCGCTGACCAATGGCCATCTCGACGTGCTGAAGGCGTCGCTGGCCGTGGCCGATGTCGTTTATGCGGCGATCGGCATTCATCCGGGCAAGCAGCCGCTGTTTTCATTCGAGGAACGGGTGAAGCTTATCGAGACGGCGACGAAAGCGGAATTCGGCCGCGACAGCACCCGCATCAAGGTCGTCGCCTTCGACGGTCTGGTCATCGACGCTGCCAGGAAGCAGGGCGCGTCGATCATGATCCGCGGCCTGCGCGACGGTACCGATCTCGACTACGAGATGCAGATGGCCGGCATGAACGAGACCATGGCGCCTCAACTGCAGACGGTTTTTCTGCCCGCCAGCCCCTCCGTGCGCACCATTACCGCCACACTTGTCCGCCAGATTGCCTCGATGGGAGGCGACATTCGCCCCTTCGTGCCGGCGGCGGTTGCCGGTGCGCTCACCGCCAAATTCGCAAAATAAGTTTCTCGGAGAAAACCATGCAGCTGAAGAAGCTCGCCTCGTTCCTCGTCGTGTTTGCCGGCCTCGTGACCGCATCGGTCTCGGCTTTCGCCGCCGACCCGGAAAACACCATGATCATCACGCTGAAGGACGGCGATGTGACCGTTGCTCTTCGGCCCGACCTCGCACCCAAGAACGTTGCCCAAATCAAGACGCTGGTGCGCCAGGGCGCCTATGACAATGTCGCCTTCCACCGCGTCATCGATGGTTTCATGGCGCAGACCGGCGACGTCAAGTTCGGCAACATGAAGAAGGGTTTCAGCGCCGAGGCCGTCGGCACCGGCGGTTCCGATCTGGCCGATCTGCCGGCTGAATTCTCGCAGACCGAACGCTTCAAACGCGGCGTGGTCGGCATGGCCCGCTCGCAGGACCCCAACTCCGCCAATTCGCAGTTCTTCATCATGTTCGCACCGGCGCCGCCACTTGATGGCCAGTACACCATCGTCGGCAATGTCGTCAGCGGCATGGAGCTGGTGGACAACATCAAGAAGGGCGACGAAGCGGACAATGGCACGGTCACCGATCCTGACCGGATGATCAAAGTGCGCATCGCTGCCGACAAATAATTGTGTTTTTTCAAAAGGATATCTGACATGGCCGAAATCAAAGATCGCGAGAACGCGCTCATCATGGAAACGACCAAGGGCAATGTGGTCATCGAACTTTTCCCCGACCTGGCGCCCGGCCATGTCGCCCGCATCAAGGAACTGGCCCGCGAAGGCGCTTATGATGGGGTGGTCTTCCACCGCGTCATCGAGGGCTTCATGGCGCAGACCGGCGACGTCAAGTTCGGCAATTCGACCAAACCGACATTTGCTCCATCCCGCGCGGGCATCGGTGGCTCGGAGAAGCCGGACCTGAAGGCCGAATTCTCAAACGCCAACCATGGCCGCGGCACCTGCTCGATGGCCCGTTCGCAGAATCCGAACTCGGCCAATTCGCAGTTCTTCATCTGCTTCGACGATGCCGCCTTCCTCAACCGCCAGTACACGGTCTGGGGCCAGGTCATCGAAGGCATGGACAATGTCGACAAAATCAAGCGCGGCGAGCCGGTGCAGGATCCCGACAAGATCGTGTCGCTGAAGGTCGCGGCCGACGTCAAGTAAGGGTAATCGATAATGATGGGCGTCGTATGGTCGCTTCTCGGCATCCTGTCCGGCGCCTTCATTGCCATTCAGGCGCCAATCAATTCGCAACTGGCGCGCGATCTCGGGCTTCCGGTCGCGGCGGCGGCGTTTTCGTTTCTATCGGGCGCGATCGTGCTTGGCGTCATCTCCCTCGCGGTGGTGAAGCTGCAAGGCATCTCGCTCGAATGGAAAGCGCCGGCGCCCTGGCTGTTCGTCGCAGGCGGAATGCTCGGCGGCTTCTATGTGACGCTGTCGACGATCCTGACACCGCGCATCGGCGCCGCCGCGCTGATGGCGTTTCTGGTGGCCGGCCAGTTGCTGGCCGGCATGCTCATCGACCGCGTCGGCTTCCTCGGCGTCGCGGTGCGTGAAATCTCGCTCGGCCGCGTTGCCGGCGCGGTGCTGCTGCTGGCCGGAGCGCTGCTCGTCCGGCTCTATTGATGCGCGTCGACCTCTTTGATTTCGATTTGCCGGAGGAGCGCATCGCGCTTCGTCCGGCAGAGCCGCGCGACAGCGCCAAGATGCTGGTCGTGAAGCCAGGCGAGGGGCTCGACGACCGCACGGTTAGTGACCTGCCATCCTTGCTCAGGGCCGGCGACGTGCTGGTGTTCAACGATACCAAGGTCATTCCGGCGCAGCTCAAAGGCATCAGGCGGCGCGGCGAGGCGGCGGCACAGGTAGAGGCCACGCTGCACATGCGCATGGCACCCGACCGCTGGCTGGCCTTCATGCGGCCGGGCAAGCGCATTGCTGCCGGTGACCGCATTCATTTCGGCCATGACGGCAATTCCTGTTTTCTCGGCCAGCTTGACGCTACGGTGATCGAGAAAGGCGAGGGCGGCGAGGCGCTGCTTGGCTTCGATCTGTCAGGGCCTTTCCTCGATGAGGCGCTGCACGCGGTCGGCCACATTCCGCTGCCGCCCTATATTGCCTCGAAGCGCGATGACGACGAACGCGACCGGGCCGACTACCAGACCATCTATGCCCGCGAGGAAGGTGCCGTCGCGGCACCGACAGCGGGCCTGCATTTCACGCCGGAGCTTTTTGCAGCGCTTGACGCCAAGGGCATCGAACGCCGCTTCGTCACCTTGCATGTCGGCGCCGGTACGTTCCTGCCGGTGAAGGCGGACGATACCGCCGACCACAAGATGCATGCCGAGACGGGTTCAGTCAGCGCAGAAACCGCCGACGCGTTGAACGCAGCGAAGGCGAGGGGCGGACGCATCGTCGCCGTAGGCACAACCTCGCTGCGCCTGCTGGAGAGTGCTATGCGTGAGAACGGTGCCATGGCTGCCTGGTCCGGCCCAACCGACATCTTCATCACGCCCGGCTATCGCTTTCGCACTGCCGACTTGCTGATGACCAATTTCCATCTGCCGCGCTCGACGCTGTTCATGCTGGTTTCGGCCTTCAGCGGACTTGATACGATGCGTGCGGCCTATGAGCATGCCATCGAGAACCGTTACAGGTTCTATTCCTATGGCGACTCAAGCCTGCTTTATCGAGCGGAGACGAGCGATGGACGATGACCTCAAGAACCTGGACCGCGACGCCCTGATTGCGGAAGTGAAAAAACTGCGCGCCGGCATTCGTGCCCACCGCGATGCAACAGGGCATGATCTGTGCTGGCATCACCCCGATTTATGGTCGCTGTTGCCGGAGAGGATCGAACCGGCGATCGCCGTGCCGCCCTGGCCCAAATTCATGCGCGGCTGCATCCACTACCGGCAGTCTCTCGACAGGCAGGCACCCGGCGCACCGGTCCATGACAAGGAATTCAATGGCTAAGCCGTTCAGCTTCAAGGTTCTGGCGACTGACGGCAGAGCACGGCGCGGCGTGATCGACATGCCGCGCGGTGAAATCCGCACGCCGGCGTTCATGCCGGTCGGCACCGGCGGCACTGTCAAAACCATGTATATGGACCAGGTGCGCGGTGTCGGTGCCGACATCATCCTGGGCAACACCTATCATCTGATGCTGCGGCCCGGCGCCGAGCGTGTGGCGCGGCTCGGCGGCTTGCACGAGTTCGCGCGCTGGCCTCATCCGATCCTGACTGACAGCGGCGGTTTCCAGGTGATGTCGCTGTCGAAGCTGAGAAAATTGACCGAAAGGGGCGTCACCTTCCGCTCGCATATCGATGGCGCCGCCTATGAGATGTCGCCGGAGCGTTCGATCGAGATCCAGGGGCTGCTCGATTCGGATATCCAGATGCAGCTCGACGAATGCACGGCTCTGCCGGCCCAGATGAAGGAGATCGAGCGCGCCATGGAGCTGTCGCTGCGCTGGGCCGAGCGCTGCAAGACGGCGTTCGGCGACCAGCCGGGCAAGGCGATGTTCGGCATCGTGCAAGGTGGCGACAATGCGGCACTCAGGGTGCGATCGGCGCAGTCGCTGAGCGCGATGGGACTGAAGGGCTACGCTGTCGGCGGCCTTGCCGTCGGCGAACCGCAAGCGGTGATGCTCGAGATGCTCGACATCACCTGTCCGGAACTGCCTGATGACAAGCCGCGCTATTTGATGGGCGTCGGCACGCCTGACGATATCCTGAAATCCGTGGCGCGAGGTATCGACATGTTCGATTGCGTGATGCCGACACGGGCCGGCCGCCATGGCCTTGCCTATACAAGGCGCGGCAAGGTCAATTTGCGCAATGCCCGCCATGCCGACGACCCGCGTCCATTGGACGAGGAGAGCGATTGCCCTGCCGCCCGGGACTATTCGCGTGCCTATCTGCACCATCTGGTGCGCTCGCAGGAGGCGCTTGGGGCGATGCTTCTGACATGGAATAATCTTTCCTACTATCAGAAGCTGATGCAGGACATTCGCACCTCGATTGGGGCCGGCGCGTTCGAAGCGCGCTCGGCAGAGATCGCAGAAGGCTGGGCAAAGGGCGATATCCCGTTGCTGTGAAGCCTCAGGTGCTGAGTGAATTCGAGGCGCGCAGGCTGCAGCCGGTGATCTGGAAGGTGCCGTCGGGCTGCTGCTGCAAGGTGTAGACAGCCTCGTAGTCCTTGCCGTCGGGTCCGACGATAAGCACCTGCTGGACGATCGAACCCGGAGCCGTCTCCTCGACCTTGCCGAAAGAGTAGGTTTGCGGCTTGCGCACCGGCGGATAGCCGTTGGTCACCATGTTCATGAAGGCGTCGACGGTCGGAAAAATCCGTTTCACGTTCGGTGCGGCGAAACTGTAGGCGGTGGCGCCGTCATTGGCGATGAGAGCCTTCAACTGGCCGTCGATGACGGACTGCGCTGCCTTGATCTCAGCGTCGCCGGCAAACGCCGACGACACCAAGATGAATGGAATGACTGCGAATGCGAAAAAGGCGCGGCGCATGGCCTGTCTCCGTTGGCTCGCGAAATATCTTCCCTCAAAACGTGCTGTCCGAAGACGCATCATAGCATACGCTTGGCGGTGCATCCCGGTTTCAGCGATTGGTGAATATTCATCTCGCCCGGTTAGACGCGGCATGTCGGTGGCGGAGCTGCGGGAACCGCAGCCCGAGCCCAGGCGGGCTGGGTACGGATTCCAGCGCTTGAAAGCCCGCCTCCAGTCTGCCAGAAGGGCCGCTTGGACTTGGATGTTTAGCGGGACGAAGCCATGAAGGCATTTTTCGTGCAGATCAAATGCGAACTGGGCAAATCCTATGAGGTTGCCAGCGCGCTTGCCGATGCCGAGATCGCTTCGGAAATCTACTCCACCGCCGGCAACTACGATCTGCTCGCCAAATTCTATGTCGACGACGAGGAAGACGTCGGTCATTTCGTCAACGAGAAGGTGCAGATTCTCCCCGGCATCAAAGACACATTCACCGTCGTCACGTTCCGCGCTTTCTAGCTGGAAAACCACTTGCCCGGACACGAGGCAAAGCCTGATTACCTTTGTATTTCAGCTGCCTCAATTTTAGGCAGCCGCAACATACTGATCGTGCGTATCTCCCAAATCACCGATTGCGCTTGATTTTCTCCGGCGACGCCAGTGAAATGGTGTCACAGGGGAGTATGCGATTGGCAGCGTTCGATGAAATGCTTCCGGAAGTTTCCGGATTGAGAAGACCGTATTCGGCTTATGATCGCTGGCTGAAGGAGCAGGATCCGGCCAGGCTTACCGAGAAGATGCAGGACGCCGAACGCGTCTTCCGCAAGACCGGCATCACCTTCGCCGTCTATGGCGAGCAGGAAGCCTCCGAACGGCTGATCCCTTTCGACATCGTTCCCCGCATCATTTCGGGCAATGAGTGGCGGCGTCTCACGCAAGGCATCGAGCAGCGCGTGCAGGCGCTGAACGCGTTCCTCGACGACATCTACCATCGCCAGGAAATCCTGCGCGCCGGGCGCGTCCCAAGGGAACTGATCGCCAGGAACGAAGCATTCCTGCCGGAAATGATCGGGGTCAGGCCGCCGGCCGGCGTCTACACTCACATTATCGGCGTCGACATCGTCCGCATCTCAGAGGACGAATTCTATGTGCTGGAGGACAATGCGCGCACGCCGTCGGGCGTCTCCTACATGCTGGAGAACCGCGAGACGATGATGCAGCTGTTCCCCGAGCTGTTCCAGAAAATCAAGGTGCGGCCTGTGGAGAACTACCCGCAGCTTCTGCGCCAGTCGCTGGCGGCAGTGCGGCCGCAGAGCACCAAGGGCGCGCCGACAATTGCGGTGTTGACGCCCGGCAGCTTCAACTCCGCCTATTTCGAGCACGCCTTCCTGGCCGACCAGATGGGCGTGCAACTGGTCGAAGGCCAGGATCTGCGGGTCGTCGACGGCCATGTCGCGATGCGCACGACAGAAGGCTACAAGCAGATCGATGTGCTGTACCGTCGAGTCGACGATTCGTTCCTCGACCCGCTGACCTTCCGCCCTGACTCTACACTTGGCATACCCGGCATCATGGATGTCTATCGTGCCGGCAACATCACCATCGCCAATGCGCCGGGCACCGGTATCGCCGACGACAAGGCGATCTATTCCTACATGCCCGAGATCATCGAATTCTATACCGGCCGCAAGGCGATCCTCGGCAACATTCCAACATGGCGCTGCTCGGAGCCCGACAGCCTGAAATATGTGCTCGAACACATCGACGAGCTGGTGATCAAGGAAGTCCATGGGTCCGGCGGCTACGGCATGCTGGTTGGGCCGGCGGCGACCAAGAAAGAATGCGAGACGTTTGCCAAGAAGCTCGCGGCCAAACCCTCCAATTACATCGCTCAACCGACACTGGCGCTGTCGACATGCCCGATCCTGACGGAAAAAGGGCTGGCGCCGCGCCACGTCGATCTCAGGCCCTACGTGCTGGTCTCCGACCGCATCCAGATCGTCCCCGGCGGGCTAACCCGCGTCGCGCTGAAGGAAGGCTCGCTGGTCGTCAACTCCTCGCAAGGCGGCGGGACGAAGGATACGTGGGTGCTGGATGATTAGAGCGAATGGCGAATAGTGAATAGCGAATAGGGGGAAGGAGGGCAGCAAGACGGCGATCAATTCTTACAGGGACTTAATTGTCTGGAAGGCAGCCGTCGAGTTGGCTGTAGATTGTTATTCCGTAACGAAAGCCTTCCCAACCGGCGAAATCTACGGGATGACCTCTCAGATGCGGCGGTCGTCCGTATCAATTGCCGCGAACATCGCCGAAGGACATGGGCGAGAAAATACAGGATCATTCATTCAGTTTCTGCGCATGGCGCAGGGATCTCTCAAAGAGTTGGAAACACACCTGATCTTGTCTGAAAAAGTAGGGTTAATGGTTGAGGCGGAGGTGGTGCGTTTGCTTAGCAAAGCCGATGAGATCGGGAAAATGCTGCGTTCCATGATCAGGAGTCTGCAACAAAAGTCATGAAGCCGATATTCCGCTATTCGCTACTCGCTATTCGCTATTCGCTCAAAATCGGGGCACGTTGACATGCTTCTCGGCCGCACCGCCAACGGGCTTTACTGGATGAACCGCTACATAGAGCGGGCGGAGAATATGGCGCGGCTGGTCGATGCGGGTCTGCGCATGGCGCTGACCCGCACCCAGAGCGCGTCGGAAGAGTGGAATTCGGTGCTGCTCAGCGCCGGTTCCGACATCACCTTCAGCCAGAAATATTCTGACTATACCGCCGCCAATGTCGCCGACTTTCTTTTGCGCGACACGTCGAATCCCTCCAGCACAATGTCTTCGATCGAAACGGCCCGCAACAATGCCCGCATGGTGCGCACCGCGCTGACGCGCGAGACCTGGGAAAGCATCAACGAAGCCTGGATGGCGCTGAAGCGGATGCTGGCAAGGCCGATCGACGAGCGCGACCTACCCAGCGTGCTCGACGCCATCAAGCGCGAGACGGCGCTGATCCGCGGCTCGTTCTATGGCACCATGCTGCGCAACGAGATCTTCGATTTCTCGCAGCTCGGCACCTATGTCGAGCGCGCCGACAACACGGCGCGCATCCTCGACGTGAAATACTACGTGCTCTTGCCGTCGATCTCCTGGGTCGGCTCGACGCTCGACAACTACCAGTGGGAATCGATCCTGCGTTCGGTGTCGGCGCATCGCTCCTATCGCTGGGTCTATGATGCCGACTACAAACCGACCAACATTGCCGACTATCTGATCCTCAATGTCCGCATGCCGCGTTCTCTGACCTTCTGCTATCGCTTCCTGTCCGAACATCTGAAGTTCCTCGGCGACGACTATGGCGAGCGCCATGCCTGCCACGCGACGGCGGACAAGACGCAGGCCATGCTTAGAGCAGGATCGATCAAGGACATATTCGACGCGGGCCTGCATGAATTCCTGGCCAATTTCATTCGCGACAACACCAGGCTTGGCGACGAGATCGCGCAGGACTACCGGTTCAATTGAGCATGACTCCGAAAAGTGGGACAAGATCATGCTCACAGGCGGGACATAGCGCATGCGGCTGAAGATCACCCACCGGACCGAATACCGCTACGATGCACCGGTGCACTATCTGTTGCAGCGCTTGCGGCTGCTTCCGGTCAGCGGATCGACGCAGACCGTTCTGTCCTGGGCTCTGACCATCGAAGGCGCGCGCGAAGAGGTTCGCTTTGTGGACCATTTCGGCAATGACACAAGGCTGCTGAGCGTCGAGGGTGAGCGCGACTTCATCACGGTGGAAGCATCAGGCGAAGTGGTGACGCGCGACACGGCAGGCGTCTCCGGACCACACCAAGGCTTCACGCCGCTCTGGCTGTACAGCCATGAAACGCCATTGACGGCGATCGGCAGCGGTGTTCGCGAACTCGCCGCATCGATCGGCAAGGGCACTGACATCGAAAGGCTGCACCGGCTGATGGCAGTCATCGGCGAGCGCGTCGCCTACACGTCCGGCACTACCAATGCGACGACGCCCGCGGAGGAAGCCTTGGCGCTCAAAACCGGTGTCTGCCAGGATCACACCCATATCTTTGCCGCCGCGGCGCGCGCCATGGGCTTTCCAGCCCGCTATGTCAGCGGCTATCTGATGCTGGATGCGACGGTCGAGCAGGCCGCAAGCCATGCCTGGGCCGAAGCGCATGTTTCGGGCCTCGGCTGGGTTGCCTTCGATGCCGCCAATGGCATTTCGCCTGACGAGCGTTATGTAAAGGTGGCGACGGGACGCGATTACCGCGACGCTACGCCGGTGTCGGGAATTCGGCTGGGACAGGCGGAAGAACAGCTTGCCGTCACCGTCACGGTGGAGCAGTAATCCTTCGCAAGATTGCCGGTGGGGCGGTTCGTCGTTTCACGAAAACGATGAACCACTCCACTTGTTTTGTTTGGAGCAATTCCGGGCGGAAAACCGCCTTACACTTTTTCTGGAATTGCTCTAGGGAGATTCCATGACTTATTGCGTTGGCCTGAAGATCGATCGCGGGCTCGTGTTCATGTCCGACACGCGCACCAATGCCGGCATGGATTCGATTTCCACCTTCCGAAAGATGCATGTCTGGGAGCAGCCGGGAGAGCGCGTCATCGTGCTGATGTCGGCGGGCAACCTGGCGACGACGCAGGCCGTGGTCAGCCTGCTTGACGAACGCACCAAGGCCGTTGCCGATCGTCACGCCACGCTGCTGGAGACGCCATCAATGTATCAGACGGTGCGGCTGGTCGGCGATACAGTCAAGGAGGTCATCGCCAATTCGTCGCCTGCGGGCGAAAAGGCAGATTCCTACTTTAATGCCTCCTTCATCCTCGGCGGCCAGATCAAGGGCAGCGAACCGCGCCTGTTCATGATCTACCCCGAAGGCAATTTCATTGAATCGACCGATGACACGCCGTTCTTCCAGATCGGCGAGACCAAATACGGCAAGCCCATCATCATCCGCGCCTATGAAAAGTCGATGAGCCTTGCCGAGACGGTGAAGCTGCTGCTGGTGTCGTTCGATTCGACGTTGAAGTCGAACCTGTCGGTCGGCTTGCCGCTCGACCTGCTCTTCCTTGAGAAGGACGCCTTCACGGTCGGGTTGAAGAAGCGGTTCGGTCAGGACGATCAGTACTATCGCACGATCTCGGACGGCTGGTCGAATGCGCTGAAGACGGCTTTTGCCAGCCTGCCGGAATTCCCTGGATAGCGAAGACGCGCCTCTGTTCCTTCCTACCAGGTACACCTGCGTCGGGCGCGTCTTGCTCGAAGCGATTTAACGCACAGAAATAGGTATGAGTATCGTTTTTGAACCTTTGCGTCTAAACCATGTTATTGCTTCCGAATCTGAATTAGAGCGCACGATATCGACTTCCAAATAGTAGTCTCCACCCTTCAAGGGCGCGTTCAACGTGATCTCGACGGTCTCGGACTTCCCGGGCTCAATTGGTGTGTCGAAGGGCGTTAAAGGATTGTCTGCTGATATCACATCTCCGCTTTGGTCGATGAGGCGATAACCAACCGACACCAGATAGTCTTTATCAGTTGAAGACCACGTCTTCGTGCTCTTGTTTGCTACCAAAACCGGGATGATAATTACGCCTCCGGCAGCACTCTGCGCCAGAGGGAGGCTTCCTTTGTACTCCAATTCAGCCAGGTATGCCGGGTATCCTTTAGGAGGCCCTACGCTCAGATCGAATGTAAAATATCCTCTACCGTCGAGGTAAGATCCAGACAAAATGATTGACGCAAGAAATATCCTTAAGGCCTGTTGGACTACACCATGCATAATTCCAATGGTGAAGATATTTCTATTCCTAATGAACAGAAAACTACACGCGGTGCCGAAAATCATGGTGGCGACCATCAGTATTATGTTTGGCGCGTGGATAAGGCAAAATACAAATGATGAGCAAAGAATCGCTGTCGGCTTGTTTCTAAATATTGCTAGCGTTCGTTGCAGAATAAAGCTCTGCAGAAGAAATTGCTGAGCCGTGCCAGACAGGATGGCTACAAAAATGTCTGATAATAAAGTCCTGCCAGTTATTTTCTGCTTTGATAGATATCCATCTATTGATAAATAGTTATTTGATATGGCCATGATGGCGATTGCGCATATACAGATAATGAGAACTAAATATATGCAGTCGCGTCCTGAGATCCAAATGTTTCTAGTAGTAAGACCCATTTCTCGCGGCGAAGTACGTCGTATGTAGATGCTTGCCAGAATAAAGCATACAATTGAAGCGATCAGAAATGATCGTATAAAGTTCTTTTCTAGCCAAATCTCGTAGAAGAATGCCGATACGCTGTCCGGAACTGCGATATTTAGACGATATATGCTCCAAAACCAGAGCGGTACTATCCATAGATAAGTGACGAGCAATCCAATTAAAAACAAAAGTTCAAATAAAGAGGCCCCTCTGGGATATCTCTTATAGATCCATCTCAACCACACCAAATTGAAAGCCCCCATTTACGACAATAGGTCGTAGTTATTTTTTGATCGATTTAAGTTCACGCGCCAGCGCAAGTCAATAACCTCCGGAGAGGCTGGATGTTCTGGTTGGAAGCTGCCGGAGGCGAATGGGAAATGACCGTGGGGACAAGCGATCTGATTTAGAAAGTTGAGAATCTGATCTCCAGTTGGCCCAACTGTCGATCTGCCATTTCCTGGTTCTCGACGTAGAATAGAATCAGGTCTTCATTCCGGCCGTTGGTGGGGAACTGCACGACTGTGAAGCGATGCCGCCGCTGCTGGTCCGATTTCGACCCTCAAGAAGATCAATGTCCGGGAGCCTGGCGAGCGCGTGCGTCGTCGTGCTGGCGATCTGGCGACGACGCAGTTTGTGATCAGGCCGCTGGACGAACACACCAAGGCAATTCTACCGTCGCGCCGCAGAGGAAATGTCCACTCCAAGGGAGATACAATGAACAGTGATGATTTCCGGCAGTGGTCGCGGCGCGCCGCCGACTGGGGCGCCGACTACCGAAACACGCTGCGCGAGCGGCCGGTGCGGCCACTGGTCGAGCCCGGCGACATCTTTAGAAGCATAGAGGCTTCGCCGCCGGAAGACGCCGAACCGATGGACCGGATCTTCGCCGACTTCGAAGAGAAGATTTTGCCTGGCATGACGCATTGGCAGCATCCGCGCTTCTTTGCATACTTCCCGGCCAATGCGGCGCCTGTTTCGGTGGTAGCGGAATATCTAGTTTCGGCGATGGCCGCGCAATGCATGCTTTGGCAGACGTCGCCAGCGGCAACCGAGCTCGAAACACGCACCGTCGACTGGATGCGCCAGGCGCTCGGCCTGCCGGAAGGGTTTTCCGGGGTGATCCAGGATTCAGCCTCGTCGGCGACCCTGGCCGCGGTGCTGACCATGCGCGAACGGGCGTTGGACTGGCAAGGCAACAAACAAGGGTTGGCGGGGCAGGCGCGGCTGCGCATCTATTCCTCCGATCAGGTGCACACCTCCATCGATCGGGCGATCTGGATTTCCGGCATCGGAGAGGACAATCTCGTGCGCATTCCTGTCGGCGGCCGTTTTCGCGCCATGGACACGGCAGCGCTCGAGGCGGCAATCGTCGCCGACCGTGAGGCCGGTATGCTGCCGGCGGGCATCATCGCTTGCGTCGGCGGCACCAGCACTGGCGGCACGGATGATATCCTTGGCGTCGCCGCGGTGGCGCATCGGCACGGGCTTTATCTGCATGTCGATGCTGCCTGGGCCGGCTCAGCGATGATCTGCCCGGAGTACCGGCATTTCTGGGCTGGTGTCGAGCAGGCGGATTCCATTGTCTTCAACCCGCACAAATGGCTGGGCGCGCAGTTCGACTGCTCGATCCAGTTCCTGCGCGACCCGGAAAGCCATGTCAGGACGCTGGCCATCAAGCCGGATTATCTGAAGACGCATGGCCGCGACGGCATCATCAACTATTCCGAATGGTCGGTGCCGCTCGGCCGGCGCTTCCGTGCGCTGAAATTGTGGTTCCTGTTGCGTGCTCATGGCCTGGAAAGCTTGCGAACGATGATCCGCAACCATGTCGTGTGGAGCGAAGGGCTTGCCGCGCGGCTGGCAAGCGAGCCGGACTTCGAGATCGCCAGCGAACCGATGCTGTCCCTGTTCTCGTTCCGGCACAACGCGGTAACCGATGCTGATGCGGACGCGCATAATCTGCGGCTTGTGAATGCGATCAACGACGGTGGCCGCATCTACCTGACGCAGACGAGGGTCGATGGGCGGATAGCAATCCGTTTCCAGGTCGGCCAATTCGAAGCGACCGCCGCCGATGTCGATATGGCTTTCACCGTCGTCACGGAAATCGCGCGGAGTATGGCCTGATCTGGTTCGGCCGGAATTGCGCGGGCGTTTGCCTTTGCAATCATGTGTGTTTCATTAGCCGGCTTATGCCTTTTCATTGGTTTCGTTTTCGACTATATACAAGAAAAACGAAAACGGGAGGTTGTCCTATGTATTTGTCGCCACGCCATGCCGAAATCATCCAGATGGCCAAGGATCATGGTCGGGTGCTGGTCGAGGATCTGGCCACACATTTCAATGTGACGCCGCAGACCATACGCAAGGATCTCAACGACCTGTGCGACCAGCGGCTGCTTTCGCGCATCCATGGCGGCGCGTTGTTCCCGTCCGGCATCGAGAACATGGAGTATGAGGCCAGGCGCAAGATCGCCGCCGACGAGAAGGAGGCGATCGGCCGGGCGGCAGCCAGGCTGATTCCCGACAACGCCTCGCTGTTCATCAACATCGGCACCACGACAGAGTCGGTCAGCAAGGCGCTGCTCGATCATAACGGCCTCATGGTCATCACCAATAACATCAATGTTGCCAACAGGATGCGGATATATCCGTCGATTGAGGTTGTGATTGCGGGTGGCGTCGTGCGCGGTTCCGATGGCGGCGTCGTCGGCGAAGCGGCGGTCGACTTCATCAGGCAGTTCAAGGTCGACTATGCGGTGATCGGCGCCTCGGCGATCGACCATGACGGCGCCTTGCTCGACTTCGATTTCCGCGAGGTCAAAGTGGCGCAGGCGATCATCGCCAATGCAAGGCATGTCATCCTGGTTTCCGACCAGACCAAATTCGAGCGAACCGCACCGGTGCGCATCGGCCACCTGTCGCAGGTCAACACCTTCATCACCGACCGTTGCGACATCCCGTCGGTGCGCAAAATCTGCCAGGAGGCCGAGGTTCAACTGATCGAGACCTCGCTCGCCTAGGCGATTTCGGCTTGGCATCACACGCTCGTGATATTTCGTTTGACATTCGTTATGATTTCGAAATAATCCCGACACGGTTTCGTAAAAGGCCAAAAATGGTGCAATGCGAAATCGTTGGAGGAATTTGTGGAAGCATCTCCGATCCGTGACATTTTCGTCATAGGCGGCGGCATCAATGGCTGCGGCATTGCCCGCGATGCTGTCGGGCGTGGCTTTTCCGTCTTCCTCGCCGAGATGAACGACCTCGCCAGCGGAACCTCCTCAGGCTCGACCAAATTGATCCATGGCGGCCTGCGCTACCTCGAATTCTACGAATTCCGCCTGGTGCGCGAGGCGCTGATGGAGCGCGAGGTTCTGTGGAAGAACGCGCCGCACATCATCTGGCCGATGCGCTTCGTGCTGCCCTATGCCAAAGGCCTGCGCCCGGCCTGGCTGATCAGGCTGGGTCTGTTTCTCTACGATCACATTGGCGGGCGCAAATTGCTGCCGGCGACCAGGACGCTTGACATGGCCAGGGATCCGGCCGGCAAGCCTTTGAAACCATTGTTCAAGAAGGCCTTCGAATATTCGGATGGCTGGGTCAATGATGCACGGCTGGTGGCGCTGAACGCGCGTGATGCCGCCGATCGTGGCGCAACGGTCCGCACCCGCACGAAAGTGGTCGGCGCGCGCCGCGAAGGCGGTTTGTGGACGGTTCAGATCGAGGACCTGCAGACCGGCAAGACCGAAGAGATCAAGGCGCGCCTGCTGGTCAATGCCGCCGGCCCCTGGGTCGATCATGTGCTGTCAGGCGTCGTTGGGCTCAACGATGTGCACAATGTCCGCCTCGTGCAAGGCAGCCATATCGTCATCGCCAAGAAATTCGACGATCCGCGCGCCTATTTCTTCCAGAACAGGGATGGTCGCATCATTTTCGCCATTCCTTACGAGGACGAGTTCACCCTGATCGGCACCACGGACCAGGATTACCCCGGCGATCCGCACGACGTGAAGATCAGCGACACCGAGATCGACTACCTCTGTGCCGCGGCAAGCGAATATTTTGCGCAACCGGTCAAGCGCTCGGACATCGTCTGGACCTATTCGGCCGTGCGTCCGCTCTATGATGATGGCGCCTCCAAGGCCCAGGAAGCGACGCGCGACTATGTGCTCAAGGCCGATGGCGGCGAGGGCGCTGCCCCGATTATCAACGCCTTTGGCGGCAAGATCACCACCTATCGCCGGTTGTCGGAATCGATGCTGGAAAAGATCGAGGGTTTTCTCGGCAAGCGCGGCAAGCCATGGACGGCAAACGCGCCATTGCCGGGCGGCGATTTCCCGGCCACCGGTTTCGATGCCGAAGTGGCGAAGCTGAAAACCGCCTATCCGTTCCTCGACGCGCGCCTGGCCCGGCGACTGACCAGGCTCTACGGCACCCGCGCAAGGATGCTGTTGGGGTTGGCCAAATCGAATGCCGATCTGGGCCGCAACTTCGGCGCCGATCTTTTTGAGGCTGAGGTGCGCTATCTCGTTCAAAACGAATGGGCTGTCACCGCTGAAGATGTATTGTGGCGCCGGACCAAGCGCGGTCTGTATCTCAGCCGCGAGCAGGTAGCGGTGCTCGATGAATTCATGCACGGCATAAGCCGGCGACATGTCGCGGCTGCGGAATGAAGAGGGTTTGAGCTGATGCAGAAAGCCTGGGAGGAGGCGTCATGCTGGAACTAAGGAACGTCACCAAGACGGTTGGTGCGGTCGAGCATATCCGCGACGTGTCGCTGACGCTCCAGCATGGCTCGCTCAACGTACTGCTCGGCCCCACGCTTTCCGGCAAGACCAGCCTGATGCGGCTGATGGCCGGCCTCGATGTGCCGGCCTCCGGTTCGATCTGGTTCGACGGTCAAAATGTCACCGGCGTGCCGGTGCAGCAGCGCAAGATCGCCATGGTCTACCAGCAGTTCATCAACTATCCGGCGATGACCGTCTACGAGAACATCGCGTCGCCGCTCAGGGTGGCTGGCACCGAACAGGCGAAGATTGACAAGGAAGTGCGCAATGCCGCCGCACTTCTCAAGCTGACACCTTATCTCGACCGCACGCCGCTCAGCCTGTCCGGGGGCCAGCAGCAGCGCACCGCACTGGCGCGTGCCATCGTCAAGAATGCCAGCCTGGTGCTGCTTGACGAGCCGCTTGCCAATCTCGACTACAAATTGCGCGAAGAGCTGCGCGCCGAACTGCCGAGGATTTTTGCCGCCACCGGCACCATCTTCGTCTATGCCACGACCGAGCCGCACGAAGCGCTGCTGCTCGGCGGCAATACGGCGACACTTTCCGAAGGACGCATCACCCAGTTCGGCCCGACAATCGACGTGTTCCGCAAGCCGGTCGACCTGGTGACGGCCAGGACTTTCGCCGACCCGCCGCTCAACACCATCGTGCTGGCCAAGAAGGGTCCGGACTTTTTGCTCGAAGGCGGCGTCAAGCTGCCGGTGCCCGCCGAACTCGTCGGCATTGCCGATGCGAACTATACGGTTGGCTTCCAGCCGCACCATCTTTCACTCGATCGGCCCAATCCGTTGGCCGTGCCGGTGCGTGCGAAGGTCACCATCACCGAGATCACCGGGTCGGAGAGCTTCATTCATCTCGACTTCGCCGATGCGCGCTGGGTTATGCTGAGCCACGGTATCCTCGATTTCGAGATTGACGCCGCGATCGACGTGTTCATCGACCCGCGCCACATCATGGTCTTCGACGGGCAAGGCAGCGCCGTAAGCGCGCCAAAGCTGGCGGCATAGGAGAGCGATATGGCGCGCATCGACGTCAATCACATCCGCCACTCCTACCTGCCGAGCCCGCGCACGGATGCCGATTTTGCGCTCAAGGAAGTGCATCACATCTTCGAGGATGGTGGCGCCTATGCGCTGCTCGGGCCTTCGGGCTGCGGCAAAACCTCGCTGCTCAACATCATTTCGGGCCTGCTTCATCCCTCGCATGGCCGGTTGCTGTTCGACGGCAAGGACGTGACCAACTTGTCGACGCAAGAGCGCAACATCGCGCAGGTGTTCCAGTTCCCGGTCATCTACGACACGATGACCGTTTACGACAATCTGGCCTTCCCACTGCGCAATCGCGGCGTGCCGGAAGCCGATGTCGACCGCAAGGTGCGCGAGACGCTGGAAATGATCGATCTTGCGTCCTGGGCGAAGAAGAAGGCGAGGGGGCTGACCGCCGACCAGAAGCAGAAGATATCGCTCGGCCGCGGACTGGTGCGCTCGGATGTCAACGCCATCCTGTTCGACGAGCCGCTGACCGTCATTGATCCGCACATGAAGTGGGTGTTGCGCTCGCAACTGAAACAGTTGCATCGCCGCTTTGGCTACACCATGGTCTACGTGACGCACGACCAGACCGAGGCGCTGACCTTCGCCGACCAGGTCGTGGTCATGTACGATGGCGGCATCGTGCAGATCGGCACGCCGGCGGAATTGTTCGAGCGACCGCGCCATACGTTTGTCGGTTATTTCATCGGCTCGCCGGGCATGAACGTCATGCCGGTGGCGATCGAGGGCAAGACGGCGATGCTTGGGGCCCAGCGGATCGAACTGCCAGGCGCACCCAAGGCAGCCACCGGCGCCATAGAGCTTGGCATTCGTCCCGAATATGTCCGGCTCGGCCGTGACGGCATGGCCGTACAGGTCAGCAAGATCGAGGATCTCGGCCGCCACAAGGTGGTGCGCGCGAAGCTTGAAGGCCGCGACATCGCTGCCGTGATCGGCGAGGACGAAGCCGTACCCGCCGATCCGAAGGTGCGGTTCGACCCGGCCGGCATCAACATTTATGCCGATTCCTGGCTGGTTGAGATGGCTCGCGTCGAGATGGGGGCATAGATGGAAAAAACCTGGAACAACAAGGCCTGGTTCCTGGTGCTGCCAGTGCTGGTGCTGGTGGCATTCTCGGCGGTCATCCCGCTGATGACGGTCGTCAACTATTCGGTGCAGGACACTTTCGGCAACAACGTCTTCTTCTGGGCCGGCACCGAGTGGTTCGAGGAACTGCTCTCTTCCAGCCGCTTCTGGGAAGCGATGGTCCGCAACCTGATCTTCTCCTTCATTATCCTTGCCATCGAAGTGCCGCTCGGCATCTTCATAGCCCTCAACATGCCGAAAAAGGGCTGGGGTGTGCCGGTCTGCCTGGTGCTGATGGCACTGCCGCTGCTGATCCCGTGGAACGTCGTCGGCACTATCTGGCAGGTTTTCGGGCGCAACGACATCGGATTGCTCGGCTATTACGTCAATGCGCTCGGCATCGACTACAACTACGTGCAGGATTCGTTCGATGCCTGGGTCACCGTCATCATCATGGACGTCTGGCACTGGACCAGCCTCGTCGTGCTGCTCTGCTATGCCGGCCTGGTCTCCATTCCGGATGCCTTCTATCAGGCGGCCAAGATCGACGGTGCCTCGCGCTGGGCGGTGTTCCGCTACATCCAGCTGCCGAAGATGAACCGGGTGCTGCTGATCGCCGTGCTGCTGCGCTTCATGGACAGCTTCATGATCTACACCGAGCCTTTCGTAGTGACGGGCGGCGGACCGGGTAACTCGACGACATTCCTGTCGATCGACCTGGTCAAGACGGCGCTCGGCCAGTTCGACCTCGGTCCGGCCGCGGCCATGTCGCTGGTCTACTTCCTCATCGTCCTTCTGCTGTCATGGGTGTTTTACACCGTGATGACCAATTACGACGCGGAGCGCTGAGATGGGCGGCGCCAACGAAAGAACGACGAGGCAGGACAGAGTGAGCGAAACGACGGCTTCGGAAGGGCTCGCCAGTGCTATGTCGCAGGACCAGATCGCGCGGCTGATGCGCCGCCGCGGCGAGGAATCGCGCTGGTGGTGGATCGTGCCGACGGTCTACATCATCGTGCTTTTGCTGCCGATCTACTGGCTCATCAATATGAGCTTCAAGACCAATGCCGAGATCGTCTCCTCGCTGACGCTCTATCCGCATGCACCGACGATCGCCAATTACGTCACCATCTTCACCGATGCGTCCTGGTACTCGGGCTACGTCAACTCGATCACCTATGTGGTGATGAACATGGTGATCTCGGTGGCTGCGGCGCTGCCGGCGGCCTACGCCTTCTCGCGCTACCGCTTCCTCGGCGACAAGCACCTGTTTTTCTGGCTGCTGACCAATCGCATGGCGCCGCCGGCGGTGTTCGCGCTGCCCTTCTTCCAGCTCTATTCGGCCTTCGGCCTGATCGACACCCACATCGCCGTCGCGCTGGCGCATTGCCTGTTCAACGTGCCATTAGCGGTGTGGATCCTCGAAGGCTTCATGTCGGGCGTGCCGAAGGAAATCGACGAGACCGCCTATATCGACGGCTATTCGTTCCCGCGCTTCTTCGTCAGGATCTTCATGCCGCTGATCGCGAGCGGCATCGGCGTCGCCTGTTTCTTCTGCTTCATGTTCTCGTGGGTGGAATTGTTGATCGCCCGCACGCTGACCACGACCGACGCCAAGCCGATCGCCGCCACCATGACGCGTACGGTTTCGGCCGCCGGCATGGACTGGGGCCTGCTCGCCGCCGCCGGTGTGCTGACGCTGATCCCCGGCGCGCTGGTCATCTGGTTCGTGCGCAACTACATCGCCAAGGGCTTTGCCCTGGGGAGGGTTTGATGGCGGAAGCGGTTATCAAAATCTCCGAACTGCGCGATTTCGCGAGCAGCTTGTTTGATCGTCTCGAAGCTCAAGGCGTCGACCATATCGACGTCAAGCAAAGTCAGTACTGGAAGGTCTATTTCGCTGACGCATTCAACCTCAGCCCTCCGAGCCTCGTGATGGGAGACGTCTACGACGATCTCAACGATTTGCGGGCAGAGGTTAAAGGCTCAAACAGCGATGCCATCGCATGGCACGCATTTATGCATCTCTCCGGCTTGATGAATTTTGTCGCTTACTCTGCCGAAAGCGGTGACTTTGTGAAGCGTACGGTGATGGAGAAGCACTGATGAATTTCGACCTTACCTGGATGGCATGGACCTGGCCGACGGCGGCCTTTTTCGGGACAATCTTTCTGCTGCTGTGCGGCATGGCGGCGTGGGAATATGCCTCGCCGGGCGGCAATCCGCGCATCGGCCTCCTGCGCTTCGAGACGACGCGTGGCGACCGTCTTTTCCTGTCGCTGCTTGGCAGCGCCTTTATCCATCTCGCTTGGTTGGGTCTTGTCGGACCCAACCTGTGGTGGGCTCTCGCTCTCTCCGTGGTCTACGCCGTTGGCGTGTTCCGCTACGTATAGAGGGGGAAACTGTTGGAGCGACCGCGTGCCGGCGGCCGCTCCAGATCGCACTTGAAACCTTAAAACAGTGGAGGAAACACAATGCGACGGCAATTTTTAACATCAACGACTGCGCTTGTCCTATTGCTCGGGGTTGGCAACGCCTATGCCGGTATGGACGAGGCGAAAGCCTTCCTGGACAAGGAAATCGGTCCGCTTTCGACGCTCGACCGCGCCGGCCAGGAAGCCGAAATGCAGTGGTTCATCGATGCCGCGAAGCCTTTCGCCGGCATGGACATCAAGGTCGTTTCGGAAACCATCGCCACGCACCAGTATGAATCGCAAGTGCTGGCGCCGGCCTTTACCGCCATCACCGGCATCAAGATCACGCATGACGTCATCCAGGAAGGCGACGTCGTCGAGAAGATCCAGACCCAGATGCAGACCGGCCAGAACCTTTATGACGGCTGGGTCAACGATTCCGACCTGATCGGCACCCACTGGCGCTACCAGCAGGTGCGCAACCTGACCGACTGGATGGCGGGCGACGGCAAGGACGTCACCAATCCGAACCTCGACCTGAAGGACTTCATCGGCACCTCGTTCACGACCGCGCCCGACAAGAAGCTCTACCAGCTTCCCGACCAGCAGTTCGCGAACCTCTACTGGTTCCGTTACGACTGGTTCAACGACGAGAAGAACAAGGCCGACTTCAAGGCCAAGTACGGCTACGACCTCGGCGTTCCGGTCAACTGGTCGGCCTATGAGGACATCGCCGAGTTCTTCACCGGCCGTGAGATCGACGGCAAGAAGGTCTATGGCCACATGGACTACGGCAAGAAGGATCCGTCGCTCGGTTGGCGGTTCACCGACGCCTGGCTGTCGATGGCGGGCAACGGCGACAAAGGCCTCCCGAACGGCCTGCCCGTCGACGAATGGGGCATCAAGGTCGACGAGAATTCGCGGCCCGTCGGCTCCTGCACGGCGCGCGGCGGCGACACCAACGGCCCGGCGGCCGTCTATTCGATCCAGAAGTACCTCGACTGGCTGAAGGCCTACGCTCCGGCCGAAGCCCAGGGCATGACCTTCTCCGAATCCGGCCCGGTGCCGGCTCAGGGTGCGGTCGCGCAGCAGATATTCTGGTACACCGCCTTCACGGCTTCGATGGTCGACGCCGGCGCAAAGGCAGTGCTGAACGACGACGGTACGCCCAAGTGGCGCATGGCACCGTCACCGCATGGCGTCTACTGGAAGGACGGCATGAAGCTCGGCTATCAGGACGTGGGTTCCTGGACGCTGATGAAGTCGACCCCGACCGACCGCGCCAAGGCTGCCTGGCTTTACGCGCAGTTCGTCACCTCGAAGACCGTCGACGTGAAGAAAAGCCATGTCGGCTTGACCTTCATCCGCGAGAGCACGATCCACGACAAGAGCTTCACCGAGCGCGCTCCAAAGCTCGGCGGCCTGATCGAGTTCTACCGCTCGCCGGCGCGCGTCCAGTGGTCGCCGACCGGCACCAACGTGCCGGACTATCCGAAGCTGGCACAGCTCTGGTGGCAGGCGATCGGCGATGCATCGTCGGGCGCCAAGACGGCGCAGGAGGCGATGGACTCGCTCTGCAGCGAGCAGGAAAAGGTGATGAGCCGTATCGAGAAGTCGGGCGTCCAGGGCGATATCGGCCCGAAGATGGCCGAAGAGCATGACCTCGCCTATTGGAACGCCGACGCGGTCAAAAAGGGCAATCTCGCTCCTCAGCTCAAGATCGAGAACGAGAAGGAAAAGCCGATCACCATCAACTACGACGAACTGGTGAAGAGCTGGCAGAAGTAGCATTGTCTATGCGGGCGTTCGCGCGCCCGTGTGAAATCGGGGGAGACGGCTCGTTGCCGTCTCCCCTCTTTGCATCGAGGCGGAGGGCGCTGGAATGAGCGGTTTTGTGCTGGCAATCGACCAGGGCACGACATCGACCCGGGCGATCCTGTTCGACGACAAGATGACAGTCGCGGGCAGCGGGCAGAAGGAATTCACCCAGCATTATCCGGCCTCCGGCTGGGTCGAGCATGATCCGGAGGAAATCTGGGCGAGTGTGGTGGCGACGGTGAAGGCGGCGCTGAAGAAGGCCGGCCGGAATGCTTCCGAAGTGGCTGCGCTTGGCATCACCAACCAGCGCGAAACCGTCGTCATCTGGGACAGGGCGACCGGCAAGCCGATCCACAACGCCATCGTCTGGCAGGACCGGCGCACCGCGCCGCTGTGCCAGAAACTCAAGAAGCAGGGGCTGGAGAAAAAGTTCACCCGCAAGACCGGCCTGCTGCTCGATCCCTATTTCTCCGGCACCAAGATCGCCTGGATGCTCGACAAGGTGAAGGGCGCCAGAAAGCGCGCCGAGCAGGGCGAATTGCTGGCCGGCACCATCGACAGTTTTCTGATCTGGCGGCTGACCGGCGGCAAGGTCCACGCCACCGATGCCACCAACGCCTCGCGCACGCTGGTCTACAACATCGCTGAGAATGCCTGGGACGACGAGCTGCTGGCCATTCTCAACATCCCGGCAAAAATGCTTCCCGAGGTAAAAGACTGTGCCGATGATTTTGGAATCACGGAAAAAAACCTCTTTGGCGCCGAGATAAAAATCCTCGGTGTCGCCGGCGACCAGCATGCCGCGACCATCGGCCAAGCCTGTTTCGAGCCGGGCATGATGAAATCCACCTATGGCACCGGCTGTTTTGCGCTGCTCAACACCGGCAGCGACCTGGTGCGCTCGAAAAACCGGCTTTTGACCACCATTGCCTACCGGCTGAACGGCAAGACGACCTATGCGCTCGAAGGCTCGATCTTCATTGCCGGTGCTGCGGTCCAATGGCTGCGCGATGGCATCAAGGTGATCGGCAAGGCCGAGCAGAGCGGCAGACTGGCGGCCGAGGCTGATGCGACGCAAAACGTCTATCTGGTGCCCGCATTCGTCGGTCTCGGCGCACCGCATTGGGACGCCGGAGCACGTGGCGCCATTTTCGGGCTGACCCGCAATTCCGGTCCGGCAGAGTTCGCTCGCGCCGCGCTGGAAGCCGTGGCCTACCAGACACGCGATTTGCTCGACGCCATGCGCAAGGACTGGAAGGGCGCCTCAGCCAGGACAGTGCTCAGGGTCGATGGCGGCATGGTGGCGTCGGACTGGACCATGCAGCGGTTGGCCGACATCCTCGATGCGCCGGTCGACCGTCCGACCATTCTCGAGACGACCGCGCTGGGCGCCGCATGGCTGGCTGGCTCGAAGGCAGGTGTGTGGCCGGATGCCAAGAAGTTCGCGAAAAGCTGGGCACTGGAGCGACGATTCCAGCCGGACATGGATGGCTCCGTGCGCATAGCCAAGCTTGCTGGCTGGCGCGATGCTGTTCGCAGAACGCTGAGCGTGCAATAAGCACCCGTGAGGTGATGAGTGATGGGGCGAGGGGATGAAGCCAGACTGGTATCCTGCGTGGCGCGACGAGGCTATCGAACAGCTGAATGCCAAGAATGACCGGTTGCAAAAGGAATTCCGCCTCGGCACTATGACTATGACATAGCCACCAGAAGGCTTTTGTTTGCCAAAGACGGGGATGTCAAAGTGACCGCAGAGGTCCAGATTGCCGGTTCCACGAGCGCTAAGTCACAGAGTTGGCTCTGGGCTTGGGCAAATTCAAATTGGCCCGACAATGTCATGATCGGTGCAAAGCGGGTTCGATCCTTCGGCGAGACGAACAGCATCGACGAACTGACCCAGACTTACGTTACGGATGTGGATGATGACTTGGAGGTGCTTGGGTGGGAACTGAGCGCAGTAGCGGTTCGAATTTGCGATGCCCTTGGAGCATATCGATCACCGAGCGCGGAAGGCGATGCGCGTTATTACATCATCAAGGGCATCAGTTGGGCGGGCTGACCGAAAAGAAAGGCCCGCGCCACTTCTGGCACGGGTCTTCAATGGAGCGCTATCGCTCCCACTCACTCAATCAGTAAGGCGAACGGCACTCACGGCGCGGGCCATAATTCGGCTGGAACGTGTTGTCCGAAGCACGGTAGCTGCGATAGTGATCGTAGCACCACTGCACATGCGAATTGCCCTCATAGACGCGATTGCGTTCGTTGTTGATGATGGCGCCGGTGATCAGCGCGCCGGTAGCGAAGGCCGCGAGCGGGAACCAATAATCGCCGTGGCGGCGATAGCCGGGGCGATATTCGCGATAGCCGCGATGGCCGTTCCAATAGATCACGCGATTGCGGGAAAAATTGCGGTCACGCGAAAAGCTGCGATTGTAGCGGTTCTTGCGCCACTCCTGGTACTGGACTGTCTGCACATCCGGCACCGCGACCTGGGATTGCGGCACATAGTTCGGTTGGGCGTTGACGGGCAGCGCCTCCGCCGTAACGAATGTGGCCGAGAGCGTGGCTGCCAGCATACCCACTGTGATTCTGTTCATTGCTCTTCTCCTCAAGGGTTAGCGGACGTCCCCGTGCTGGAAAAACGAGTGGCCTATGCAATTGTTCCGGGGACAGGATGCCGCTGCGGGCAAAACGACTGAGCTCCTTAGTTGCTCTCTCCGCTGATGCGGCGAGAGAGTGCCGCGACGGGGCGAAGCCATGTTTACGAACCCTCTTTTTCCGGTTGACCGGTCGAGGCACTCTCCCTATGTTCCGCGCAATTTCGAGGGCGGCTTTTGAGCCCGCGGGAGCGCGTAGCTCAGCCGGTAGAGCAACTGACTTTTAATCAGTAGGTCATGGGTTCGAATCCCATCGCGCTCACCAAATCGCAATAAATCCACCATAGCCTGCGGGGAGACTTTCCCACGCGCACGGCAGCAGCATTACGGCTCCGATCGATCCGACGGCTGTTGCCATCGACCGGTTGCCGACTGGCACGAAGCGTCAGCGCTTCCAGAAATCGCGGTGCGGCTCGTGCAACTCGTCCTCGATTTCGGGGAAGGGGCCAAAGACCTCGATCTTTTTCTGGCCGGAGCCGAACACGGTGCGCGAGGAGAGGCTCATCGTCGGGTTCTCAGGGTGATCCCCGGTCAGCGCAAGGATCTTGGTCTCATCGCACCCGTAGACCAACCGCCCGATATTCGCCCAATACATCGTGCCAGCGCACATCGCGCACGGCTCAAAGGTCGAGACCAGCGTGCATTGCCACAGGAACTCCGGCTCGTAGGCCGCCGCGGCACGCCGGGCGATCTCGGTCTCGGCATGGCGCACCGTATCGAGATTGCCCTGGCGCATGAGGATGCGGTCGTCGGGCCCGACCAGGACGGCGCCGAAGGGATGGTGCCCATGCGCCGCCGCCTCGCGTGCGACATCACCGGCGGCGCGGAGGTGGGTGAGCATCTGATCGCGGGTCATGGCAAAATCCTGTCGCACCGGCATCCACCCGATGAGCGGCTCTTTTGAGCCGAGACTGCTGCCAAGCGACGCGAGTGGCAAGAGCTAACCCGTTGCTTGAGACCTTTGCGCGGGGATATCGGACCTTTGCCCTACAATCGCCGGCCGGTCTTGGCATCGAACAGGTGAGCACAGGCGCGATCGATCTCGATCCGCATCTGCTCGCCCTGCTTCAGCGCAAGCCGTTCCCGGAAAAGGCAGGAGATTTCTTCGCCGGCGCAATCGACCCGTGCGAAGATTTCCGAACCCGTGGCTTCCAGAAGCACGATCGTGCCGGCAATACCCCGGGAGGTCGTTGCTCGGATATGTTCGGGACGGATGCCGTAGATGAGTTCACCCGCGGGAATTTTTGCCAAGTTGATGTCTTCCGGCAGAGGCAAGGTCAGTCCACCGGTGCTGCGGAACACGCCTTCCTCGATGCGGCCGGTGATGAAGTTCATGGCCGGAGAGCCGATGAAACCGGCAACGAAGAGATTGGCCGGACGGTCATAGAGATCGAGCGGTGCGCCGATCTGCTCGACAAGCCCGTCATGCAGCACGACGATCTTGTCGGCCATGGTCATGGCTTCGATCTGATCGTGCGTGACATAGATGGTGGTGGTGCCCAGCCGCTGGTGCAGCGCCTTGATCTCGCCGCGCATCTGGACGCGCAATTTGGCGTCGAGATTGGACAGCGGCTCGTCGAACAGGAAGACTTGCGGGTCGCGCACGATTGCGCGGCCCATGGCGACGCGCTGGCGCTGGCCGCCGGAAAGCTGGCGCGGGTAGCGGTCGAGCAGCTTGTCCAGGCCCAGAATGCTGGCGGCCCTGCCGACGCGGCTGGCGGTATCGGCCGGATCGGCTTTCTTGATCTTCAGGGCAAAGCCCATATTGTCCGCCACCGTCATATGCGGATAAAGCGCGTAATTCTGGAACACCATGGCGATGTTGCGGTCGCGTGCCCGCAGATTGTTGACGATGCGATCGCCAATGGCGATCCTGCCGCCCGAGATCGTTTCAAGTCCGGCGATCATGCGCAGCAGCGTCGACTTTCCGCAGCCCGACGGGCCGACCAGGATGACGAATTCGCCATCGGCGATATCGACGCTGACATCGTGAATGATCTTGGCCGTTCCGAAAGCCTTCTGCACGTTGTTGATTGTTACCGAAGCCATTGGGTTTCCTCGAAAAAAGTTTGATGTCGGGCAGCATTCAGCCGCCCTTGACGGCACCCGCGGTCAGTCCCGCGACGATCTGCCTTTGAGCGAACATGGTCAGAACCAGCACCGGCAGCGTCACCACTAGTGCCGCGGCGGCGAGCGGCCCCCAGCTCACCTGCTCGTAGGAGAGCATGTTGTAGACGGCGACCGGCAGCGTGCGCGTCTCGCGGCTGGCGAGCACCACGCCGAAGACGAAATTGTTCCATGAGAAGATGACGGACAGGATGAAGGCGACCACGATGCCCGGCTTGGCGATGGGCAAGGCGACCAGCCGGAACACCTGCCAGGAGCTGGCGCCGTCGATGTTGGCCGCTTCCTCCAGCTCCATCGGCGTGGTCTCGAAATAGCCGATCATCACCCAGACCACGATCGGCACCGTCACCACCAGATGGATGATGATCTGCGGCCACAGCGTGCCGAGAATCCCGACCCATTGGAACAGCAGAAACAGCGGAATGAGATAGGAAAGCCCCGGCGTCATGCGGGCGATCATGATAACGACCGCCGACCGTTCGGCCTTGAGCCGAGCGATGCCATAGCCGGCCGGTACGCCGATCAGCAGCGCCAGCAGTGTCGCCGTGCCGGTCACCAGAACCGAATTCCAGAGATAGAGCAGGAAGTTGTTCTCCTCGAACACCTTTGCATAGTTCGACCAGGCGAGATGTTCGGGGATCAGGATCGGCGGATAGGCGCCGTTGTCGATCTCGAATTTCAGCGACAGCGAGATCATCCAGAGGAAGAACAGGATCGCCGGCGAGACGAAGACCAGGGCCGCGAAAAACAGCCCGACCTGGTTGAGCAGGCGTGAACTCATCTATTTGCCCTCCACGCCGATCCATTGGGAGCGCTGGCGCAGCATCAAGAGGATGAAGGACAGGGCGACGATAACGATGAAGAACACCACGGCCATGGCCGAGCCATAGCCGATGTCGTAGTAGGAGAAGGCGGTGTTGTAGAGATAGATGTTGATGGTTTCCGAGGCCGTGCCCGGTCCGCCCTGGGTCATGGCGTAGATGATGTCGAAACTCTTCAGCGCATCGATGGTGCGGATGATCACCGCGATCATCAGGAACGGCGCGATCATCGGCAGAGTGAGATAACTGAATTGCTGCCAGGCATTGGCGCCGTCGATTTCGGCGCTCTCGAAGGGCTCGCGCGGCACGGACGCCAGGCCGCCCAGCACGATCAGCATCACCAGCGGCGTCCACTGCCAGGTCTCGACCGCGACCAGCGACGGAATGACCGTGTTGGCGTTGAATATCCATTCTTGCGCCGGGATGCCGACCAGCGACAAAAGGTAGTTGAGGACGCCGAGCTGGGGATGGAACATCATCGTCCAGACCAGCGCCACGGCGACGGGCGTCGCCATCATCGGCATCACGAAGACACCACGCAACAGGCCGCGCAGCGGAAACCTGGCGTCGAAGATCAGGGCGGCGATGGTGCCAAGCAGCATCGGCGCGGCAACCGAGAGGAAGGTGTAGCTCAAGGTATGGAGCAGCGATTCCCAGAAGCGTTGGTCGACCGCCAGCCGTAGATAATTCTCCATCCCGGCAAAGCTCCGCGACTGGCCGAGCGTCCAGCGGTTGACGCTCATCCACAGCGTGAAGGCCCAGGGAAAGACGATCACTGCGCCGACGACGACGAGCGCCGGAACGACGAAAGGCCAGTAGTTGGGAGCCAGCCGGATCGTCTGGCTCCCTTCGATGGCTTGCGTCGTCACCCCGGTGCGTTCTGGGGCGGTGGCGGACATCAGCCTTGCTCGCTCCTGTCGAGGACCGGCTGGAACTGCTCGGTGGCCTTCTTCAGTTCCTCTGCCGGATCGGCGCCGGCGATCAAATTGGTCAGTGCGACACCATAGATGTCGCGGAATTCGGTGACCGGGATGATGACCGGCAGCGACAGCCGGCTGACATTGCCGGAGCCGACCACCGCATCGAGCCAGCTCGCCGGCATGGTGACGCCTTCGCGCACCTTCGGATCTTCAAGCACCGATTTGCGGAACGGGACGCCAGCGCCTGCCTGCAGCAGCCGCGCGCCCATGGCCGGCGACACTGCCCACTGACAGAACAGATAGGCGGCCTCCTTCTTCTCGCTGGCGGCCGTCACGCCGATACCGTCGCCGAAGGTGCCCGCGGCGTGCGCCTTGGGACCCTTGGGCATGACGCCATAGCCGACCTTGCCGACCACCCGTGATTTTTCCGGATTTTCCATCGGCGGGGCAAAGCCGACGCCGTCGAACCACATGCCGATCTTGCCTTGCAGGAAGGCGGACTGTGCTTCGGCCCAGTTGAAGCCGGTGACGCCTGGAGGCGCGGACTTGGTCATCAATCGCTGGTAGAGGCCGGCGGCCTCGATCGCCTCGGGCGACGTCGTGCGCAGCTTCCCCTGACCATCGAGTGGCGTCATGTCGTAGCCGAGCATGAGCGACGTCCACACCGGCGTGTTGGCGTTCTTGATGCCGCGGGCGACGAAACCGTAGGTGTTGGTCGACGGGTCGGTCAGCGCCTCGGCTGCGGCCACCAACTGCTCGAAGGTTTCAGGGTATTTGAGCCCCTTGGCCTCGAACAGTTCCTTGTTCCAGTAGAGGATCCAGTAGTCGACCGAGAAGGGCAGCGAACGCAGCACGCCCTGACCATCCTTGGCGAACAGCATGCCGGCATCGGCGAAATCGCTTTCGACCAGCCCGGGATCGGTAAGGGTAGGATCGGTAAGATAGCCTGATATGTCGGCGAGCCAGCCGCCCTTTTCGAACTGCCGTTTCTGCACATGGTAGCTCAGATGAACGACGTCGAAGCTCGGCTTGCCGGAGCTCAGCTCGATCACCGTCTTCTGGCGCTGCTGCTGCTCGGGCGTCGCCTCGGCATTGACCTTGATGCCGGTCAGTTCCTCGAACTCGGCGAGATATTTTATGAGGGTGTCGCTGCGCGGGCTTTTGACCAGATTGACGTCGAGCGTCGTGCCGGCGAAGCGCTTCCAGTCGACGCCGGCGGCAAAGCCCGGGCGGACGCCCGCAATGCCGGCGGCGGCAAGTGCCGCGGTTCCTTGAAGGAGTTGCCTCCTGGTTGGGTTGAACAGATTGGACGACATTTCTTCCTCCCGGTTGCTGTCGTTATCGATTGCGCCGCGACCGCGGCGCGGCTCATGGTTCCTCAGATTTGCAGCGCCAGCCGGCGCGCCTTGTCGATGTGCAGGCTGATCGCCTCGACCGCCTTCTGCGGGTCGCGGCTCTCCATGGCTTCGATGACCGCGAGGTGCTCGCGCATGACCGGCACGACGCGCCCGTCGATGCGGAAGCGCTCCTGATGGATCAGCCGGATCTTCACCGAGTTGACCAGATAGGCCTTGGCGATGATCTCGTTGCCCAGCGCATCGATGAAGGTGTCGTGCATCGCCCAGTCGATGCTTTGGGCCTTGGCTTCCATTTCGGGCGTCGGCGCCTGCGAAAGGGCTTGCGCCAGCATTTCCTCATGTTCGCGCCGCAGGCGGCCAAGTTCCTCATCGGAGGCGCTGGTGGTGAACAGCGCCACCGCTTCGCGCTCCATGAACAGGCGGAACTGAAAAGCCTCGCGGATCAGGCTGATGTCGATATGAGCGATCTGCATGCCGCGCTGCGGGATCGTCGTCAGAAGCCCTTCAGCCTCGAGACGCGGCACGATTTCGCGAATGGCGCCGAGCGGCAATCCGGTGAAGGCAACCAGCTCGCGCTGCGATACGAACTGGCCCGGCAGCAGATCGCGGGCCAGTAAATGCCGCGTGAAGCTGGCATAGGCTTTTTCCCTAAGGGTGGTCGGTTCGCTGCCGTCTTCCATTTCAGCGCATTTCCTTTGCCGGTCAGGCCGATTCCCTGGCAAACAGACTGTCATAGGCGGCGGCAAGCTGTTGGCGCCCCTGCGAAGCGATCGGCTCCAGCGGTGGGCGGACCGCCAGCCAGCGTTCGTCGCCAGTCTTGCGCGCCACCATGACTTTTACCGCCGGCGTGACCGGGTATTTGAGCAATTCGAGCACGAAACGCTCGACGCGGGTATCATCGCGCCCGTCCTCGGCCATGGCGCGGATTTCGCCGGTAACGAAATTGGCCATGCCCGAGATCGCGCCTTGAGCACCAATTCGCACCGCCCGGGCCAGATGGCGCTCGTCACCGATCAGAATCACCAGATCGCCATGAGCGCCGAGTAGGGCCTCGCTGTAGCTCCAGTCTCCACCGGAATCCTTGACCCCTGCAACGACATCCGGAAAAGCGGTGCGCAAACGGCCGATCAGGCCAAGCGAGAGCTGCACCATCGTGACCGACGGAATGTTATAGAGCAGCACGCCGCGGGCGAGGGGGCCAAGCGCGGCGAAGACGGCGGAAAACCAGCCGAAAAGACCGTCCTCACCGACATTCTTGAAGTAGCTCGGCGGCGCAAGCAGAATGTTGCGGGCGCCGCGCTGCAAGGCATGCCGTGCCTGTTCGGCGGCATCTTCGGCCGCATCGACCAGCACGCCGGAAACAAGCTGATGCGGCAAGATGCCGGCAGCCAGCATGGCTTCGGTCACCGATCGCCGCTCCACGGCGCCCACCGACGCGCCTTCGCCGGTGGTGCCGAAAAGCGTAACGCTGCTGCACCCCTCGGCCAGACAACGCCTGGCCTGGGCAACCATGGGGGCGGTGGCGATCTGCCCGGAGGCATCAAAAGGCGTGGCGAGTGCGGCTGAAAGGCCAAAGCGTGATGTCACCGGGACGTCTCCGAAAGGATGTTCGAAGGCAGTGATAGCTCACTAACATGTCAGTTGTAAATTGGGTTGATGCGTTTTTCTGGCCCATCGCATAGATACCGAGTTCTCTTTCCGGGATGCGAACAGCGTCGCACCGAAGGTGTCTCGAGTCAGATGGAAGAATCCCCAAATACCAGCGATACATGTCCGCCGGCATGGCGTTCGAGGCGGCCGGCGAGGTCGAGTTCCAGCAGCACCATGAAGACCTGGGCCGGGTGCAAGGCGGTGTGGCGGATGATCTCGTCGATCGGCACGGGCGTTGGGCCGAGCGTCTCGATGACGCGGGCGCGGTCGCTTTCGCCGGGCGGCGGTGTGACCGAGAAGTCGGGTGGCTCTTCGAATGGCGGCACGTCGGGCGCCCGCATGCCGGTCAGCGGGGCGATCGCCCTGGAAATGTCCGATGCCTCGGTGACCAGCGTGGCGCCATCCTTGAGCAGGCCGTTGGTGCCGGCGGCGCGTGGGTCGAGCGGCGAGCCCGGCACGGCGAAGACCAGCCGGCCCATTTCGCCTGCAAGCCTGGCGCTGATCAACGATCCCGAACGTTGCGCTGCCTCGACCACCACCAGCCCAAGGGCCGCACCCGCGACAAGGCGGTTGCGACGCGGAAAATCCTGGGCGCGCGGCTGCCAGCCAAACGGCATTTCCGAAATGATGGCGCCGCGCTCGGCAATTTCCTCGCAGAGCCCGGCATTTTCAGGCGGGTAGGGCAGGTCGAGGCCTCCGGCCAGCACACCGATTGTGCCGGTCGCAAGACTGCCCTGATGCGCCGCGGTGTCGATGCCGCGCGCCAGGCCGGAGACGATTGCATAGCCGTCGCGGCCAAGATCCGTCGCCAGCATGCGCGCCATCTTGATGCCGGCCAGCGATGCGTTGCGGGCGCCAACGATGGCGACCCCCGGCAGCCGGAACACTGCGGCATTGCCCTTGACCGCCAGCAGCGGCGGCGGATGGTCCATGTTGCGCAACAGCGGCGGATAGTCTGTTTCGCCGATGCCGACAAAGCGCGCGCCAGCCTTTCTGGCCGTTTCCAATTCGGCCTCGGCTTCGGCAATGGAAGGAATTCGGGCGATTCGGCGGGCGCCGCCTGAAATCATCAGCTCCGGCAGTATTTCGAGCGCCACTTCGGCCGAACCGAAGCGGTTGATCAGGTCGCGAAAGGAGGCGGGACCGACATTCTGGGTGCGGATAAGCCGCAGCCAGCTCAGCCGCTGCCGGTCGCTGAGGCGCGGCCCGGCAGCCGGCTCGCTCACTCCCTAGCTCCGATCTTGCCCTCGGTGCCGGCACGCAGGCGTGAAATGTTTTCTCGGTGCTTGATAAAAACGATGATGCTCATCACCACGAACAGGGCGGCATTCTGCGGCGTGCTCAAGAGATAGAGGGCGATCGGCACGACGACGGCTGCCGTCAACGCCGCCAGCGAGGAATAACGGAACAGGAATGCCATCACTAGCCAGACGATGGCGAAGATCAGTGCCACCTGCCAGGCAAGGCCGATCAGCACGCCGAGATAAGTCGCGACGCCCTTGCCGCCCTTGAAACCCAGCCATACCGGGAAGAGATGGCCGAAAAAGGCCCCAAGGCCGGCCCAGGCCGCCAGTTCAGGCGAAAAATGGCCTGATATCAGCACGGCGGCCGTGCCCTTCAGCGCGTCGAGCAGCAGCGTCGCGGCGGCAAGGCCCTTGTTGCCAGTGCGCAGAACATTGGTGGCGCCGATGTTGCCGGAGCCGATCTTGCGCACATCGCCAAGGCCAGCCGCGCGGGTGAGCAGCAGCCCGAACGGAATCGAGCCAAGAAAATAGCCAAACACGAGAGCTAGGATAAGGCTGTAAGTCATTGTTTCCCCCGCATTTCCCCCAGTTTAGCCGGATCAGGCGCGCGGTGGCCGGCTCAGACGGAAAACACTGTGCGACCCGCCACCAGCGTTTGCAAGACCTTGCCTTGCAGCCGCGCGCCTTCGAAACAGGTGTTTTTCGAGCGCGAACGAATGCCGCTCTCGCTGACGATCCAGGGTTCGTCGAGATCGACAAGCGCAAGATCGGCGACAGCGCCCGGCTTCAGCGTGCCGCCGGGCAGTCCGAACAATCTCGCAGGGGCGGTGGACAAGGTTTCGACCAGCCTCAGCAACGGCACGTCGCCATTGTGGTAGAGCCGCAATGCCGCGCCCAACAGGGTTTCGAGCCCGATGGCACCGGCCGCCGCATCGGCGAAGGGCAGGCGCTTGGTGTCGACATCCTGAGGATCATGCGAGGAGACGATGATGTCGATGGTGCCGTCCCTGACTGCCTCGATCATCGCCAGCCGGTCTTCTTCGGCGCGCAAGGGCGGCGTCAGGCGAAAGAAGGTGCGGTATTCGCCGACATCGTTTTCATTCAGCGACAGATTGTGGATCGCGACGCCTGATGTCACGGCGGCACCGTCGGCTTTCGCACGCGTCACGGCGTTTGCCGCCATCGCCGTCGAGATCTTTGCCGCGTGATAGGAGCCGCGCGTCAGCCGCGCCAGGGCAAGATCACGTTCCAGCGGGATGGATTCGGCTTCACGCGGAATGCCGGAGAGGCCGAGCCAGCTGGCGTAGAGGCCTTCATTCATCACGCCGGACGAGCCGAGGTCGGCGTCCTGCGTCTCATGCACGATGGTGGCGCCGAAGTCGCGTGCATAGGTCAGCGCTCGGCGCATCATCAGCGCGCTCGATATGGTGTGGCGGCCATCGGTGAAGGCGACGGCGCCGGCTTCGCGCAACAGGCCGAACTCCGTCATTTCGCGCCCGTCGAGGCCCTTGGTGATTGCCGCCGCCGGAAAGACGTTGACGCTTGCCGTCTCCTTGGCGGTGCGCAGCACGAACTCGACCAGCGCCACATTGTCGATCACCGGATCGGTGTCGGGCATCATGACGATTGAGGTGACGCCGCCGGCTGCCGCCGCGACACTTGCCGACGCAATGGTCTCGCGATGCTCGCCGCCTGGTTCGCCGATGAAGACGCGGCCGTCGATCAGGCCTGGAATGATCGCCTTGCCGGCGCAGTCGACGACGACAGCGCCCTCGGGCGTGCCCTGGTTCAGCGCCGCCTTGCCGGCGGCAACGATCTTGCGGCCGTCGACGATGACAGTGCCGACTTCGTCGAGGCCGCGCGAGGGGTCGACGATGCGGGCGCGCTCAAAGACCGTTGTGCTCATGCGAACCGGCCCTCTTGATTGCGACCCTCCTGATTGCGACGGGGGTCGAGCAGGGCTTCCATGACGGCCATACGTACGGCAACGCCCATCTCGACCTGTTCCTGGATGACGCTCTGCGGACCGTCGGCGATTTCCGAGGCGATCTCGACGCCGCGGTTCATCGGGCCGGGGTGCATCACCAGCGCGTCGTCCTTGGCGGCCTTCAATTTCTCGGCATCGAGGCCGAAATAGCGGAAATATTCACGCACCGAAGGCACGAAGGAGCCCTCCATGCGCTCGCGCTGCAAGCGCAGCATCATCACCACGTCGGCGCCCTTGAGGCCGTCGGCCATCGAGCGGGTGACGATGACGCCCATCTTCTCGATGCCGGCGGGCAGCAGCGTCGACGGTGCGACGACGCGCACCTGGGCGCCAAGCGCGTTGAGCAGCATGATGTTCGAGCGCGCCACGCGCGAGTGCAGGATGTCCCCGCAGATCGCCACGATCAGCTTCGACAGCGGGCCTTTGGCGCGGCGGATGGTCAGTGCGTCGAGCAGCGCCTGTGTCGGGTGCTCATGCGCGCCGTCTCCGGCATTGACGACGGAGCAACCGACCTTCTGCGCCAGAAGGGCGGCAGCGCCGGCCGACTGGTGGCGGATGATCAGGATGTCGGGACGCATGGCGTTCAACGTCATCGCCGTGTCGATCAGCGTCTCGCCCTTCTTCACCGAGGAGCTCGCCACCGACATGTTCATGACATCGGCGCCCAGCCGCTTTCCGGCCAGTTCGAACGACGACTGCGTACGCGTCGACGCTTCATAGAACAGGTTGATCTGGGTGCGGCCGCGCAGCGTCGAGGTTTTTTTCTCGGACTGCCGCGAGATCGCGACCGCGCGGTCCGCACGGTCGAGCAATAGCTCTATGTCGGCGGGGGAAAGATCGCGGATGCCCAGAAGATGGCGGTGAGGGTAGGGTGGCAGGGACGAGGCGTCGGTCATCTCAAGGCGCTGCTATAGGGTGGAGATTTTGCGGCTGCAAGCGCCAGCTTTGGATTGGAGCCGTTCTCCTCAATTTTTTCGTGTAGATGGCCGATTAAATCGGCCGGTATTTTCATCGCGCGCGCCGCATGGCTTGGGCTATATCTAGCCGACGGCTTCGGATTCGTGGCTTTCTGACGAGAAGGGCCTTTCTGCCGATAGAAGGATTGGGCGTGACCGACGACGTGACGAACCAGCCGCCGCCGCTGACGGGCGGCAACGCCTGGCGGGGCGATCCGTTGCTGATCCAGCTCGCGGAGCGTTTTTCCGATCCGGTGCGCAAGGATCTCGACGGGCTCGGCCGGTTCGTGCTGACGCAAGAGGCGCAGGAACTGGCCCGGCTCGCCAATGTCGAGACGCCGAAGCTCAGGACGCATGACCGCCAGGGACGGCGCATCGATGTGGTCGAGTTCCATCCCGCCTACCACGCCTTGATGCGCCGCTCGGTGGCCAACGGGCTGCATTCCTCGGTCTGGGAAAACGGCGACGCCGAGATCGGCCGCCGCCATCAGGTCCGTGCCGCCCGGTTCTATCTGACGGCGGAGCTCGAGACCGGGCATCTCTGCCCCATCACCATGACCAACGCTTCGCTGGCGGCTTTGATGGCCAGCCCAAAACTATTTCGCGAATGGGCGCCGCGTGTGACGACGCGCAAATACGACCACAGCCAAAAGCCGCCGGTCGAGAAGACCGGGCTGACACTCGGCATGGGCATGACCGAGAAACAGGGCGGCACCGATGTGCGCGCCAATGTGACAAGGGCGGAACGTGCCGGCAGCGGGTTTTATCGCCTGACCGGACACAAATGGTTCATGTCGGCGCCGATGTCCGACGCGTTCCTGGTGCTGGCGCAGGCGCCGGAGGGATTGTCGTGCTTTCTGGTGCCGCGCGTTCTCGGTGACGGGTCGGGCAACGGCTTCCGTTTTCAGCGTCTGAAGGACAAGCTCGGCAACCGTTCCAACGCGTCCTCCGAAGTGGAATTCGTCAACGCTATCGGCGAGATGGTCGGCGAACCGGGTGCCGGCGTGAAGACGATCATGGACATGGTCACGCTGACCCGGCTGGATTGTGCCATCGCATCCTCGGCGATCATGCGTGCGGGCCTCGCCGAGGCCGTTCATCACGCGCGCCACCGACAGGTGTTCGGCTCGACACTGATCGAGCAACCCTTGATGCAGCGCGTGCTGGCCGATATGGCGCTCGACGTGGCGGCAGCCACCGCGCTGTCGTTCCGGCTGGCGAGGTCCTTCGACGAGGCGGCGAGCGATCGCGGTGAAGCGGCCTTTGCCCGCGCCATGACGCCCGTCGTCAAATACTGGGTCTGCAAGATCGCGCCGCCGCTGCTCTACGAGGCGATGGAGTGTCTCGGCGGCAATGGCTATGTCGAGGAGGCGCCGCTCGCCCGCTATTATCGCGAGGCCCCGGTCAACGCGATCTGGGAAGGCTCGGGCAATGTCATGGCGCTCGACGTGCTGCGCGTGCTTGGCCGCGCGCCTGGCCTGTTCGAGGACGTGCTGACCGGCATCGACCGTGACCTCGGCACTGGCGGACGCGGCACGATCGGCGTGCTGAAGGCGGCGATGCAGGTTGCGTCAACCGATGAGGGCTCGGCCCGTCTGCTCACCGAACAACTGGCGCTGTCGGCTGCGGCAGCGGAGTTGCGCCGTCTCGGGGCAGGGCGGATCGCAGATGCTTTCGTCGAGACGCGTTTGGCCGGCCAATGGCGCAACACCTATGGCATGCTCGATTCGCGCCACGATGCGCGCATGATCATCGACACGCTCTATCCGCCGGTCAACTGAGCGGCAAGCATCACAAGAACTGGCGTTTGATGCGTCGGCGGCCATCCCCATGCATATGGCTAATCGCCGTTAACCTTAACAAATGGTTTCCGTTGCGGTGTCGAGCGGCAGGGCCCACTGTCCCGGCGAAAGCAGGGAATGGTTCAAATTTGGCCGCTCCTTGCTTTGCGAAGCAGGAACGGCGATGCGACACGTACTGACCTCTTTTCTGGCCTTGCACTGGGCGATCGTTTTCGCCCTGCTCGCACTCATCTGCATCGACGGAAGCCGTGGTGTGGCGACGGCTCTCGGCGTGTTGGGAGCCACAATCGAGGATAGCCGCTTCATCGACCTCGACAAATTTGTCGTCGTGGCGCCGCTCGCGACCGCATTGCTCGTCGTGGCGGTGCTGTTCTTCTGGGCCTTTGTCGAAACCCTGATCAACGACGCTACCAGCCAGGGCGTCGACAGCGTTGCCCGGATCGCCTTCATCTGCGCGTCCGGCGTGTTGTCGCTGATCGTGGTCGGTGGCGTCGCGCAAGGCATCAACGGGCTGTTCATGGTTGTCGCCGTGCAGTTGGCCGCACTTCAGGCGTCTTATGTCGCCATGCTTGCCGAGCGGCGGTCCGCGGTTGCGGCAGTTGCTTCGGGCGAGGGCGAGGTTCGCGCCGTCGCGCATGGCATGGCAAAGGCCGCGGCCCACAATTCGCTGCTTTCACTCATATCGGGCCGAACAGGCTCTAATTCCGGGGGAGACCGCTGATGCGTTACATCTTCGCATCCTGGGCGGCCCCCATGGCGATTTTCTGGGGCTGGTTCTATCTGTCGGCCAATGACATCAATTTTGGCTACACGATGCTCAGCCGACAGATGCACGACTTCTTCTTCCAGCTCTATGGTCAGATGCTCGGCATCGATCCGGCGACCATCCCCGACATGGTGGCAAAGGCCTGCGTCTTCGACGGGTTTCTGCTGATGGCATTGTGGGCGTTCCGCCGCCGTCGCGAGATCACAGGCTGGGTCAGCCGGCGTTGGGCAGGTCCGGGTCCGTTCGACCGGATGCGTGGAGCGATTGAAGCCGGTCCAAAACTCCCTGCAGAATAAACGCGGCTGCCGCCGAATCGATCTTGCCGGCGCGTTTGCGGCGCGAGAAGTCCATCTCGATCAGCGTTCTTTCGGCCGCGACCGTCGATAGCCTTTCATCCCAGAGCACGAAGGGCAGGTCGCTGATCTGCGCCATGTTGCGGACGAAGGCGCGCGATTTCTGAGCGCGCGGCCCTTCTGAACCGTCCATGTTGATCGGCAGCCCGATCACCACCGCGCCGGCGTTCTCCTTTTGCAGCAAGGCGAGCAGCACCGCCGCATCGAGCGAGAATTTCCTTCGCATGATGACTGGTCGCGGATGGGCGAAGGAAAACCCCTGGTCCGACACCGCGACGCCAATCGTCTTATCGCCGAGGTCGATCCCGGCCAGCGTCTTGCCTCCGGTTAACCGCGCCGGCAATTCCTCGATCGTGATAGTGCCCACCGGCGTCCTTCACCTTCACCGCTATGTGTTCTCTCAAACGCACAACGGACACTGTAACCCTTTGATCTCCGGTCTATCGGCGTTCTATCCTTTGGCAAGCCAAAAATCGAGGAGTGCGTTCCATGAAACTGACCTGGTATGGCCACTCGGCCTTTCGCATTGAAACCGCTGACGCCAAGATCCTCATCGATCCCTATCTGATCGGCAATCCGTCCTGGACGGGCGGCTGGGAAGGGCCGGCTGAGGGCGTCACGCATGTGCTGCTGACGCATGGACACAGCGACCACATCAGCGGCGCGCTGGAAGTGCTTGGCAAAAGCGGTGCCCAACTGGTCGCGAATTTCGAGATCTGCATGTACCTGGTCGGCAAGGGCGTCAGCGACAAGAAGATCAACCCCGGCAACATCGGCGGCACCGTCGATTGCGGCAGCTTCACCACCACGTTCGTCCAGGCGCTGCATTCCTCCTCGTTTGGCGAAGAGGGTGGCAAGAACGTCTATCTCGGCAATCCCGGTGGTCTCGTCCTGCACTTCCCGGAAGACAAAACGCTGTACCACATGGGCGACACCGACATCTTCTCGGACATGGCGCTGATCAACGAATTGCACGAGCCGAAGATCGGCATCGTGCCGATCGGCGACCGCTTCACCATGGGTGGCGCGGTGGCGGCACTTGCCTGCCGCCGGTTCTTCAAGTTCGAGACCGTGGTTCCCTGTCACTTCGGCACATTTCCGATGATCGATCCGACCGCCGATAAGTTCGAGGCCGGCCTGGAAGGATCCGGTGTGACGGTGGCATTGCCTGACATCGGTGAGACGATTACGATTTAGAAGTAGCCAAGGCGGAATAAATCGGTGTTGGGGCGATCTCTTTACGTGTCCATGTTTGTTGCGGCGTCGCCCGCGCTCGCCGCGGATGATTTCATAGAGGGCGTCTATCTTCAGTCCGAGGAGCTTTGCAAACAGGCCAAAAAAGACACGCTGCAAACGCTTGTCGACGCAGGGAACATCGTGCTTTCGGCCCGCGGCCTGCAAAGCGTCGAATACAATTGCGAGTTTCTGCAGATCAGCAAGGCGACGGCCTCGCCAAGCTGGGCGGTGACGGCAATCTGCCAGGAGCCGGGCTATGTCTTTCCGGATGTCCTCTCGGTGACGCAAATCAACCCGAAGCAGGTCGATCTCGTGTCGGTGCGGCCCACCGATAGCGAAAGCGAGGCAAGCGGCAACAGCGGCAGCTACTATTTGTGCGAGGGCGTTGCCCTGCCGTAGACAGCACCTTGCCCTTGGACCGATGGCCGAGAGCCGGGCCGCCACCACGGTCCGGTCTGCCGCATGATGCATGTTGCGCACCGCGCGCGGCGCCGCTATAGCCCGAACTGGTTTTCCCCGAGGCAAAAACATGTCCGTCGATCTGCAAACAGTGAAGCGCGTCGCGCATCTCGCCCGCATCGCGGTGAATGAAGAAGATGCCGAGCGCATGACTGGCGAGCTGAACGCCATCCTCGGCTTCGTCGAGCAGCTGAACGAGGTCGATGTTTCCGGCGTCGAGCCGATGACCTCGGTGACGCCGATGGAGATGAAGAAGCGCCAGGACGTTGTCACCGACGGCAGCAAGGCGACCGATATTGTCGCCAACGCGCCGGCGACCGACGAGAATTTCTTCCTCGTTCCGAAGGTCGTGGAGTAGCGGGCCGATGGCAATCGAGATCGCCATCGAGACGCCGCTGCAGGACGACGTGCGCGGCCTGGTCCAGGAACTCAACGAAACCTTGCTCGAATTGACGCCGCCGGAGCACTGCTACCACCTGACGGTCGAGCAGATGGCCGGCGACGACACGACCGTCTTCATCGCCCGCGAGGATGGTCTCGCTGTTGGCTGCGGCGCGCTGAAGCGCCATGACGGCGCCATCGGCGAGGTCAAGCGCATGTTCACGCGGCCTTCGCACCGTGGCCGCAAGATCGGCGCCAGGATCGTCGAGCGGGTCGAGGCGCTGGCGCGCAATGAGGGGCTGACGCGCCTGGTGCTGGAGACGGGCGATCGCCATCCCGCCGCGTGGACCGTCTACGAACGTGCCGGGTTTTCGCGCTGCGGCCCGGTGCTGGATTATCCCGATTCCAAGTGGTCGGTTTTTTACGAAAAGAGCCTTTGATGAGCGACCTGACCCAGCTGACGATTTCGCAGGCCCGCACCAAGCTGCGCGGCAAGGAGATCACCGCGACCGAAATCACCGAGGCCTATCTGTCGGCCATCGATCGCGCCAATCCGGCGCTCAATGCCTATGTCGCGGTGACCGGCGACAAGGCGCGCGACATGGCTAAGGCCTCCGACGCAAAACTGGCGAAGGGCGAGGGCGGTGCGCTGGAAGGCATCCCGCTCGGCATCAAGGACCTGTTCGGCACCGAGGGTATCCATACCCAGGCCTGCAGCCATGTGCTCGATGGTTTCAAACCGCGCTATGAATCGACCGTCACCGCCAATCTGTGGGCCGACGGCGCGGTCATGCTGGGCAAGCTCAACATGGACGAATTCGCCATGGGCTCGTCGAACGAGACGTCATATTACGGGCCGGTCATCAACCCGTGGCGGCGCTCGCGCCTCGACACTGTGGTGATGCCGACGACGCATCAGGGCGACGGCGGCTTCGTCTCGGCCGGCGGCACAAGGACCGCGCGCAGCCTGGACAATGCGCAGCTGGTGCCGGGCGGTTCTTCCGGCGGTTCGGCGACCGCGGTCTCGGCTTTCCTGTGCGCCGGCGCCACGGCGACGGATACTGGCGGCTCGATCCGCCAGCCGGCCGCCTTCACCGGCACGGTCGGCATCAAGCCGACCTATGGTCGCTGCTCGCGCTGGGGCATCGTCGCGTTCGCTTCGTCGCTCGATCAGGCAGGTCCGATCGCCCGTGACGTGCGTGATGCCGCGATCCTGTTGAGGTCGATGGCGTCCGTCGATCCGAAGGATACGACCTCGGTCGATCGGCCGGTGCCGGACTATGAGGCGGTGATCGGCAAGCCGATCAAGGGCATGAAGGTCGGCATCCCCAGGGAATACCGCGTCGACGGGATGCCTGAAGAGATCGAGGCGCTGTGGCAGAAGGGCATTGCCTGGCTGAAGGACGCCGGCGCCGAGATCGTCGACATTTCCTTGCCGCATACGAAATACGCGCTGCCGGCCTATTACATCGTGGCCCCGGCCGAAGCTTCGTCCAACCTCGCCCGTTATGACGGCGTCCGTTATGGATTGCGCGTGCCGGGCAAGGATATCGTCGACATGTATGAGAAGACCCGCGCCGCCGGCTTCGGCCGCGAGGTCAAGCGCCGCATCATGATCGGCACCTATGTGCTGTCGGCCGGCTACTACGATGCCTACTATCTGCAGGCGCAGAAGGTGCGCAATCTGATCAAGCGCGACTTCGAGACCGTCTTCGCCGCCGGCGTCGATGTCATCCTGACTCCGGCAACGCCGTCCGCGGCCTTCGGCATCGCCGATGAGGACATGGCTGCCGATCCGGTCAAGATGTATCTCAACGACATTTTTACGGTCACGGTGAACATGGCCGGCTTGCCGGGCATTGCCGTGCCCGCCGGGCTCGACGCCAAGGGCCTGCCGCTGGGGCTGCAGCTGATCGGCCGGCCGTTCGACGAGGAAACCCTGTTCCAGACCGCTGCCGTCATCGAGCAGGCGGCCGGCACATTTCAGCCGGAAAAGTGGTGGTAAGCATGCCGCTCGTCCGAGAGCGATGAGCGATGTTCTTCTATTTTTCCAAGATATTCTGGTTTTTCATCCAACCGCTCAATTTGGCGATCTTCCTGCTGCTGGCGGGATTGCTCGCGGCGATGATCGGCCGGCGGCGGCTGGCGGTCACCGGCTGCGTGCTGGCATTTCTGATCCTTGCGCTGTCAGCCTGGACGTCGCTTGGCGCCATGATGCTCAACCCACTGGAAGAGCGCTTTGCGCGCCCGAAGCTGCCGGAAAAGGTCGACGGCATCGTCGTGCTCGGCGGCGGTTTTGAAGGCTCCATCAACCTGGTGCGCGGCGGCTACGAGCTTAACGGCAGCGGCGATCGGATGGTCGAGGCCGCGATTCTGGCCCGGCGCTTCCCCACTGCCAAGGTGATCGTCTCGGGCGGCACCGGCGAGTTGTTTCCCGACGGCGAGGGCGACGCCGCCACCGCGCCTCGTCTGCTCACCGCGCTGGGTGTGACGGCCGATCGCCTCATCCTGGAGAACAAATCCCGCAACACCTATGAGAATGCCGTCTTCAGCAAGGAATTGGTGACGCCGAAGCCCGGCGAGACCTGGCTGCCGGTGACCTCTGCCTTCCATATGCCGCGCGCCAAGGCGCTGTTCGACAAGGCCGGCTTTGCGACCGTTCCCTGGCCGGTCGACTATCGCACCTCGGGGCGGGAAGGCATCGGCGTGTTCCGCGACAATCCAGCCGATTCGTTGCAGGCTACCAGCATCGCTATTCGCGAATGGACCGGACTGATCGCCTACTGGCTGTCGGGGCGGATCGATCGACCCTTTCCTGGCGGCTGACCGATCACCGCTTGCCTGGCCGCCGAGAAGAACTGGCGCCGCACCAGCACGGCCAGCAGCAACAGCGTCGACAACACGAACACCATGGGGTCTACGAACCAGCCGAGATAGCCGATCGAGAAGAACACACCGCGCAGGCCGGCGTTGAAATGTTTTCCGGCGAGCATGTTCATCTGCGTCGCGCGCCAGACCGCCGTTTCGGTGACCGGATTGCGCGAGGCTTCGCCATGCGGGATCGGCACGGCGCCGATCAGGATCGTGCAGTAGTTGAACAGCCGATAAGCCCAGCCGAATTTAAAGAACGAAAACGCCAGGATCAGCACCAGTCCGAACACCTTTATCTGGAAGGCCGCGCGTGACGGAGCGCCGCCCAGGGGCAGATCGCTGAGCACTTCAAGAACCCGGTCGGACGCGCCCAGCAAGGCAAAGCAGCCGCCGATCGCGATCAGCGAGCTGGACGCGAAGAAGGCGGTGCCTTGCTGCAGACCGCTCATGATGGCGGTGTCGACGATGCGGATCTCGCGCTCGGCCATGGTCCGCATCCAGGCTTGCCGCTGTGCATTCATCGCCGTGGTCAGCGACACCCGGCTGGTCAGCTTGCCGTCGGAAGCGAGCGTGTGCAGCAGCCACGCGACGAGGAAGAAGGCCAGCGCCGCGAGATCGGCTGTCGAAAGATCGATAGAATCGCCCATAGGCTGAATCTATCACATCCGGTGCGGTCGCTTCGATGTCCGCAACCAGCGATCTAGGGCTTCGAATTCAGGTGAACAAAAGACCTGACGACGGCCAGTTCGGCGATGTCGGCAGCTTTTGTGCCGGTAGCTTTTCACGATAGGAATTTTTTCTTGATTTCGTGACCTCAGCTATGGTACATATTCGTTCATGGTGTTGATTTGCGCCAGCGACCCGCCGCGCAGGCGGGTTTTTCGTTTGATGCTCCGTCAGCCAACGCGCCGGCGAAGGCTCCGAAGGAACCCCTTAACCCGAGTTCGTAGCCTTGACCAGCGATCGGCATCAATGTCGCTGCCGGAGCAAACAAGGTCGGCGGGTGCGGCGCCGCGGTTTCCAAAAGAGCGGAAACATCTGGGAATTCCTATATGTAGTCCTCGACCTGACTCCAGGAGACAACGCCGCGTGTTCCTTTCGGTTTTCGACCTGTTCAAGATCGGCATCGGACCCTCGAGTTCTCATACGATGGGGCCGATGACCGCTGCGGCGCGCTTTCTCGATGAGGTCGCGGGAAATGACTGGCCGCGCCCGGCGGGCGTGAAGGTCGATCGGCTTGGCGCCAGCCTGCACGGATCACTCGCCTATACCGGCATTGGCCATGGCTCGGATCGCGCCGTCGTGCTCGGCCTTGCCGGCCTGACGCCACAGACGGTCGATCCCGACCAGGCCGATGGCATTGCCGGCCGCATCGCCGCCGAAAAGCGCATCTCGCCGCCCGGCCATCCCTCCTATCGCTTCGATCCGGCAACCGATCTGGTGCTGGACCGCAAAACTCCGCTCACCGGACACGCCAACGGCATGGCGTTCTACGCCTATGATTCAGGCGGCCGCCTGCTGCTCAAGCGCATCTACTATTCGATCGGCGGCGGCTTCGTGGTTTCGGAAGAAGAACTGCAGCGGATGAAGGCCAAGGGCTCGGTGACATCAGAAGGCAAGAAGGTGCCTTATCCGTTCAAGAACGCGGTCGAGATGCTGGCCATGGCCGGCAAGAGCGGCCTTTCCATCGCTGACATGAAGCGCGTCAACGAGGAGACGCAGATGTCGCGCGAGGAGCTCGATGCCGGCCTTGACGACATCTGGAGCGCCATGAAGGGCTGCATCGACCGTGGCCTGTCGCAGGACGGCATCATGCCGGGCGGATTGAAGGTGCGCCGCCGCGCGCGCATGCTGCATGACAAGCTGCAGGAGCAGTGGCAGCAGAACAGGCCCAACCCGCTGCTCGCCAATGACTGGCTGTCGATCTACGCCATGGCTGTCAATGAGGAGAATGCCGCCGGCGGTCGCGTCGTCACCGCGCCGACCAACGGTGCTGCCGGCACGCTGCCGGCGGTGCTGCGCTACTGGCTGCATTTCCATCCCGAGGCCGACCAGCCTAGCATCCGCGACTTCCTTCTCACGGCAGCCGCGGTTGGCGGCATCATCAAGACCAACGCCTCGATCTCGGGCGCCGAGGTCGGCTGTCAGGGCGAGGTGGGGTCAGCGTCGGCGATGGCGGCGGCAGGCCTGTGCGCCGTGATGGGCGGCACGCCTGAGCAGGTCGAAAACGCCGCCGAGATAGCGCTCGAACATCATCTCGGCATGACCTGCGATCCCGTCGGCGGGCTGGTGCAAGTGCCGTGTATCGAGCGCAATGCGCTGGGCGCCGTCAAGGCGGTGACGGCCGCGTCGCTGGCCATCAAGGGCGACGGCATCCATTTCGTACCGCTCGATGCGGCGATCGAGACCATGCGCCAGACCGGCCTCGACATGAACGAGAAGTACAAGGAAACCAGCCTTGGCGGGCTCGCCGTCAACGTCGTGGAATGCTGAGGGCTGGCCTAAACTGCTACTGTGGAGAAGTCGGTCATGCCGTTGACGCGTCCCCGCGGCGGATTAAACTTTAAGCCATGTCTCTCAATCTGATAAAACTGTGTGTAGGCTGCGACAGCGTTGAGGATCTCGAAGAGTGGATCGCCTTCCGTCTCGACGAACGGCGGCGCGCCGGTGAGCCGGTCGAGCAATATCACACCACCCGTATGATGCCGACGCGCGGTGCCGAAGTTACCGATGGCGGTTCGCTCTACTGGGTGATCAAGGGCAATGTGCAATGCCGCCAGCTGATCACCGAGATCCGGCCATTCACGGACGGTGAGGGCATCGGCCGTTGCCACCTGATTCTCGACCCCGAAGTTATTCGAACCGACTGGCAGCCGCGGCGGGCCTTTCAGGGCTGGCGCTATCTGAAGCCGGCGGACGCGCCGGCCGATCTCGGCCAGGGCAAGGCGGGGCTGATCGAGATGCCGCCGAAACTCAGGCGCGAGCTTGCCGATCTTGGTCTGCTCTGACCCCAGAGAATTCAAGCCTCTGGCCCTCAATGTTGCCTTGGGAAGGGCTTGCAAGCGGTGGCACAGCGCCACATCTTGTTTCCATGAACGACAAGAAGCAGCCCGTGCCCGCAAGGGCCAATCCTGCGCCGGTCAAACCTCAATCCAATGCCGGCGAGATCGAAGCCTTTCTTCGGCAGGCAAGGACGCTGGCTGCCTCGGCGAAGGGGTCGGGCGGGCTGATCCTTTCGCTCGACGCGACGATGAGCCGCCAGCCGACCTGGGATCTGGCGTGTGAGCTGCAGGGCCAGATGTTCGATGCCGTCGGCAAGGCCGGAATCCTCAGTGTCCAACTGGTCTATTTTCGCGGCCTGGGCGAGTGCCGTTCGTCCGCTTTCGTGACCGATACCAGTGCCTTGAAGCAGTTGATGACGCGTATCCAATGCCGCAGCGGCCACACCCAGATCGGCAAGGTGCTGACGCACGCGCTGAAACAGACCGCTACGGCCAAGGTCAATGCGCTGGTCTATATCGGCGATGCCATGGAAGAAAACATCGACGATCTGGCCGAAAAGGCTGGCAGCCTCGGCCTGCACGGCGTGCCTGTCTTCGTTTTCCAGGAAGGTCATGATTCCGGCGCAGAAAAAGCGTTTAAGGAAATCGCCCGGTTGTCCAAAGGGGCTTGGTTCCGATTTGATAGGCGGGCTGCCGCGACTCTAGCCGAACTGCTTTCGGCGGTTGCGGTGTTTGCAACCGGCGGGCTGGCGGCGCTCGAGGCCAGAGGCAGGCCGGAGGACCGGCTGATGATTGAGCATCTGCGGGGCAGCGGGAACTGATGGGCGCGGTTATCTTATTCGTTGCATTGCTTCTGGTGCTTCTCGGCGCGGTGACCATCTTTCTGCGCGCCGATCCGGGAAAACTGGCGAGCGGAATGCGCACGCTCGGGCCGGTTCTCCTGGCGCTGGTCGGCGTCACTTTGCTTGTGGTCGGGCGCGAAGGCATCGCCGGCATCATACTGGCCGCGGCAATTGCCTGGTACAGTTCTGTGCGGATGAAACACCAGACGGCCAGACCGGTGCAGGGCAAGCGTTCGACGGTGCGTACCGCCGCATTGGAAATGGAGCTTGATCACGCTACTGGCGGCCTGGAGGGCCTTGTGCTGGCCGGCCGCCATGAAGGCAAGATGCTTGGTGCGATGGGATTGGCCGAATTGCAGCACCTCTACCGGGAACTCTCCGGCGACCCGGAGAGCCGACAGCTGCTAGAGACGTATCTTGACGGCAGATTTCCCGTCTGGCGCAAAAACACTGATGCGGACGGTGGCGAAGGGTTGGGTGTTGCGCCAGGTTCGGGCGCCATGACTAAGGAGGAGGCCTACAAGGTCCTTGGTCTTGAAGCGGGGGCCGCCGCGGCGGATGTCCGCAAGGCGCACCGCCGCCTGATGCAGCGCCTCCACCCCGATATCGGCGGCACGTCTTTCCTGGCGGCGCGGATTAACGAAGCCAAGGACGTCTTGCTCTCCAACCACAACTAGTCTCCTTCGACGCAGAAATTTTCCGGGAGATGGCTTCCACGCCGTCCTACTGCTGGACGGCGTAGCACTCGATGTTCTTCTTCTTCAGAGCGGTACAGGTCTTCCAGGCGGCGGTCTTCGAACCAAAGCCACCAAAGCGGGCGCGGTAATAGGTGACCCCGTCCTTGTCGAAGGCGACGGTGAAGCCGGACGCGTCGGCCAACACGTTGGGTGCCTTCTTGGCGGCCTTGTCGAGGAAAGCCTGGGCTTCAGACTGTTTCGGCGACGAGGCGACCTGAATGGCCCAGCCCGACGGCACCGACGCCGTGCTGACCGGATCGACAGGCGCAGCCGGCGTCGGCTCGGCAGCCGGCTCGGCGTAAGCAGCGACGACCTGGGCAGTGGCAATTTGAGGGGCCGAGACGATGACGGTCTTGACCTTCCTGGTCTTGACGACCGGGGCTGCCTCTTCGGCCTGCGCGGAATCGTCTTCCGCGACTGTGGCGTCCTCGGCAACCGTGGCATCATCTTGTGCCACCATCGGCTTGTCGTCCGGCGTCGGCGCGTCGTGCTTGGGCAGGAGCACCTTGGCAAGCGCAGTGACCGGGTTGTTGCCGCCGTCCTTGGCGACAAGATCGCCGCCGCCTCGGGTAGAGGCCCTCGGCAAGTAGGTGTTGATCAACATCGCCATCTGGTTATCGCGGCTGCCGCCGGAGGTGCCGCCCATGACCACGCCGACGAGGCGGCGATTGCCGTCGGAAACCGACGAGACGAGATTGAAGCCGGAGGCGCGGGTGTAGCCCGTCTTGATGCCGTCGACACCCTTGATGCGTCCGAGCAGGCGGTTGTGGCCGTTGATGCGCTGGCGCCCGTACAGAAAGGAACGCTGCGAGAAGTAACCGTAGTACTGCGGGAAATGCTCCCTCAGCGCGATGCCGAGCGTCGCCATGTCGCGCGCGGTGGTGAACTGGCCGGGGTCGGGCAGGCCATTAGCGTTGCGGAAGACGGTGCCGTTCATGCCCAGCGCCCGTGCCTTGGCGGTCATCATGCGGGCAAAAGTGGGTTCATTGCCGCCGAGCATTTCACCTAGCGCGGTGGCCGAGTCGTTCGCTGACTTGGTGACAATCGACAGGATCGCGGTCTCGACCGTGACAGAACCGCCCGGCTTAACCCCGAGTTTCGTCGGTGCCTCGGCGGATGCATGGGCCGAAAACACGACTGGCGAGTTCCTGCTGATCTTCCCCTTCGCCAGTGCTTCGAAGGTCAGATAGAGCGTCATCATCTTGGTCAGCGATGCCGGATAGCGCCTGCCGTCGGCGTCCGCCGAATACAGCACCTTGCCGGTCTTGGCGTCGATGACGATGGCCGCCGACCTCGCCGCCAGCGACGAGGCAACGTCGCCGCAAACGAATGCCATCGCCATCGCGATGATCATGATCGTTTTGAGAGGGGAGGTGGATTTGGAAACGATGCCCAACAACGCCTTACGCACTGGTACTTCCCTTGGATTCTTCGTTGCGCTGGAGGCGGCAAAGGGTCCTGCCTCGCTTCCGGCCAAGCTACCGGGGCAGCGTTACCAATCCGTTTATGGTAACCGCCGCGTTCACCATTTTCTTCGAGCTTGAAGCTCTCTTTATTCGATTTTTAGCCATTGGCTGCGCAGGCGGGTTCGCGCGCCGGTGGAATATTGACTTTTGTGCGGCGCACAATATATTAAGGTGCACTGCACAAGGGCGCCCCGAAGAAGGACGCCTCAACCGTCAAGGGAATTAGAAATGACCCAGACCTATGAGGATTTCAGCAAATACGGCAAAGAGTTTGCCGACACCGGATTGAAGAGCTTCGCGTCGCTCTCCAAGGGCGCCCAGGCGATCGCCACCGAGGCTGGCGAATACACCAAGAAGAGTTTTGAGTCAGGCAGCGCTACTATAGAGAAGCTGTTTTCGGCCAAGTCGCTGGAGAAGGCGATCGAGATCCAGTCGGATTATGCCAAGCAGTCCTACGAGGCGTTCGTCGCCGAGGCCACCAAGATTGGCGACCTTTATGCCGAACTCGCCAAGGAAGCTTACAAGCCCTTCGAATCGATCGTTGCCAAGGCGAAGTAATTTTCGCCCGGGCGAATTAACTTCGTCCAGACACGACCCTGAGTTGGCCCTTTGGGGCCCGTAAAAAACCCGGCAGCGGAAACGTGGCCGGGTTTTTCATGTCAACTGCCGATCAAAGGCCTCGCGCCCCTTCACGATTGCGAAAATCGTCCAAGTTTGGTCACCTAGCCATATTGTCAGCTAAACAGAAGGGCTTAAAATCGTCCATCGAACACCTACATGTCGAGTTCGCATGGGGATTCGAAAGAGGCAGGAATACGTGACGATCGGTTTGACTGCCACGAGATGCGTGGTGCGGATGCAAAACGGCGGCGGCGACGGCAATGAGGCCGGCCGCGGGACGGCCGTCATCACGCGCACGAAAACCAAAACCAAGAAGCCCAGCCTTTATCGGGTCCTCATCCTCAACGACGACTACACGCCCATGGAGTTCGTGGTTCACGTGCTGGAGCGTTTTTTCCAGAAGGACCGCGAAGCCGCCACACGCATCATGCTTCATGTTCACAATCATGGAGTGGGCGAGTGCGGGGTCTATACATTCGAGGTGGCCGAGACCAAAGTGTCTCAGGTCATGGATTTCGCCCGACAGAATCAGCATCCGCTGCAATGCGTGATGGAGAAGAAGTGAGGTAACATGCCGGCTTTCTCCCAAGGCCTGGAAAAGGCGCTTCACCAAGCGCTGACGCTCGCCAATGAGCGGCACCATGAATACGCAACCCTTGAACATCTGTTGCTCGCGCTCATCGACGACACCGAAGCGGCTGCCGTCATGCGCGCCTGCAATGTCGATCTCGATGAGCTCAAGCATACGGTTCTCACCTATATCGACACCGAACTCGACAATCTCGTCACCGGCTACGACGAAGACTCCAAGCCGACGGCCGGTTTCCAGCGCGTCATACAGCGCGCGGTGATCCATGTGCAGTCATCGGGCCGCGAGGAAGTGTCGGGCGCCAATGTGCTCGTCGCCATCTTCGCCGAACGCGAGAGCCATGCCGCCTATTTCCTGCAAGAACAGCAGATGACCCGCTACGACGCGGTCAACTACATCTCGCACGGCATTGCCAAGCGTCCGGGCGCGTCGGAAACACGCTCGCCGCGCGGCGCCGAAGACGAGCAGGGCGGCCAGAACGGCGCCGAGCCGCAGGAGGAAGGCGGCAAGAAGAAGCAGCAGCAGGACGCGCTGACCGCTTATTGCATCAACCTCAACAACAAGGCCAAGGCCGGCAAGATCGACCCGCTGATCGGCCGCGAGTCCGAGATCAACCGCACCATCCAGGTGCTGTGCCGCCGCTCCAAGAACAACCCGCTCTATGTCGGCGATCCCGGCGTCGGCAAGACGGCGATAGCCGAGGGCCTGGCCAAGCGCATCGTCGAGGGTGACGTTCCCGAAGTGCTGCACAACGCCACCATCTTTGCGCTCGACATGGGCACGTTGCTGGCAGGCACGCGCTATCGCGGTGACTTCGAGGAACGGCTGAAGCAGGTCGTCAAGGAGCTCGAGGACTACCCAGGTGCTGTGCTGTTCATCGACGAGATCCACACGGTGATCGGGGCAGGGGCCACATCAGGCGGCGCCATGGACGCGTCGAACCTGTTGAAGCCGGCCTTATCGTCGGGTGCGATCCGCTGCATCGGTTCGACCACCTACAAGGAATTCCGCCAGTTCTTCGAGAAGGACCGCGCCCTGGTGCGACGCTTCCAGAAGATCGACGTCAACGAGCCGACCATCGAGGATGCCATCGCGATCATGAAGGGCCTGAAGCCCTATTATGAGGAATTCCACAAGGTGAAGTTCACCAACGAGGCGATCAAGGCCTCGGTGGAGCTGTCGGCGCGCTACATCAACGACCGCAAGCTGCCGGACAAGGCGATCGACGTGATCGACGAGACCGGCGCCTCGCAAATGCTGGTGCCGGAAGCCAAGCGCAAGAAGACCATCGGCATCAAGGAGATCGAAGCCACGATCGCCACCATGGCGCGCATCCCTCCGAAGACGGTTTCGGCCGACGACGAGAAGGTACTGCAAGGCCTCGATATCGAGCTGAAGCGCGTCGTCTATGGCCAGGACACCGCGATCACCGCGTTGACCTCGGCCATCAAACTGGCGCGTGCGGGCCTGCGTGAACCGGAAAAGCCGATCGGTTCCTACCTGTTCTCCGGCCCGACCGGCGTCGGCAAGACCGAAGTGGCCAAGCAGTTGGCCGCCTCTCTCGGCGTCGAGCTGATCCGCTTCGACATGTCGGAGTACATGGAACGTCACACCGTATCGCGGCTGATCGGTGCGCCTCCCGGCTATGTCGGCTTCGACCAGGGCGGCCTTTTGACCGACGGCGTCGACCAGCATCCGCATTGCGTGCTGTTGCTGGACGAAGTCGAGAAGGCGCATCCGGACCTGTTCAACATCCTGTTGCAGGTGATGGACCATGGCAAGCTGACGGACCACAACGGCAAGCAGATCGACTTCCGCAATGTGATCCTGATCATGACCACCAATGCGGGTGCGTCGGATGCGCAGCGCGCGGCGATCGGCTTCGGCTCGACCAAGCGCGAAGGCGACGATGTCGAGGCGATCAACCGGCTGTTCACGCCGGAGTTCCGCAATCGTCTCGATGCGATCATCCCGTTCGGCTCGCTGCCGGTACCGGTTATCCATCAGGTGGTGCAGAAGTTCGTCATGCAGCTCGAGGCCCAGCTTTCCGAGCGTGGCGTCACCTTCGACCTGTCGCCGGATGCGATCGCCTGGCTCGCCGACAAGGGATATGACGAGCGCATGGGAGCGCGGCCGCTCGGCCGGGTGATCCAGGAGCACATCAAGAAGCCGCTGGCCGACGAGGTGCTGTTCGGCAAGCTCAAGAAGGGCGGCACGGTGCGGGTCACCGTCGAGAAGAAGGAAACCGGCGAAACCGGCCTGAAGCTCGAATCGCTCGCCGACGAGGCACCGGTCAAGCCGAAGAAGGAAGAGCCGGAAGAAACGCCGAAGCCCAGAAAGGCCGTGGCGAAAAAGCCTTCGGCCAAGAAGCTGGTGGCGCAGAAGCCCGAAGCCAAAGGCAAGGACGGCGGCAAGCGCAGCCTCGTGCCGCAACTGCCCAGAAAGAACTGACCTTGATGAAAATGAAAAAAGCCCCGGAGACGGGGCTTTTTTCATTGGAGCGGAGCTGCTTGTCGGTGTTCGCTGCCCGGTCGAATCATCATGAAGAGGCGTGCCGCCATAGCGCTGCCGGCGGCTGGAGCAAGGCATCGCACGGCCGAGTGCGATCGAGCGATTGGCTCAGCCCGACTAAAACTGTTCCAGTTCGCCGGCGATTGCGGTGTCAGCCTTGGAGCGCCGCCCGTATCTTTTCGGCGTTTTCGGCCAACACCTCCGGCTTTTCCATCGCGCCCGTGTGTGGCTTCAGCGGGATGCCGTCGAAGCGCGGGATGACATGCACATGGAGATGATAAACGGTCTGGCCCGAGGCCGGCTCATTGAACTGCATGACGGTGACGCCTTCGGCGCCGAAGGCCTTTTTCACCGCCTGCGCCACTTTCTGAACGACCGTGAAAAGCGGGCCGAAAATTGACGGATCGGCGTCGAGCAGGTTGCGCGACGGCACCTTTGGCACCACAAGCGTATGGCCCGGCCCCTGCGGCATCACATCCATGAAGGCTATGAACGCATCGTCCTGGTAGACACGGTGCGAGGGAATTTCGCCGCGCAGGATCTTCGCGAAGATGTTGTCGGTGTCATAGGCGGTTTCAGCCATGGCAAATGCTCCCGATTGTGACTTTGGTGTAGCGAAGCCGTCGAAAATCGGCAAGACGATCGTCGATCCTGCCCCTCCGGGCAGCCGGGTCGCTACTCCTCCAAATCCTTGCGGAACGGGGTATGCTCTTCGAGATATTCGCTCATCCGCTCCACCTCATGGCGTTCGCGCTTGAGATAGTCGGCAACGGCGTTGCGCAGGCCGGGATGGGCGATGTAGTGCGCCGAATGCATGGTCACCGGCCGGTAGCCGCGCGCCAGTTTGTGCTCGCCTTGCGCGCCTGCCTCGACCACCTTCAGCTTGCGCTCGATGGCGAAGTCGATCGCCTGATGGTAGCAGACCTCGAAATGCAGGAAGGGATGATCCTCGATGCAGCCCCAGTTGCGGCCATAGAGTGCATCGGAGCCGATGAAATTGATGGCGCCGGCAATGTAGCGCCCGTTGCGCCTGGCCATTACCAGCAGGATGTCGTCGGCCATGCGCTCGCCGATCAGTGAAAAGAACTGCCGGTTGAGATAGGGGCGGCCCCATTTGCGGCTGCCGGTGTCCATGTAGAAGGCATAAAAATCGTCCCAGGCCTTTTCGGTGATATCCTTGCCGGTCAGCCGGTCGATCGAAATGCCATCTGCAAGCGCCTCGCGCCTTTCCTTCTTCATCGCCTTTCGCTTGCGCGAGGCAAGGGTGGCGAGGAAATCGTCATAGGCTGAAAAGCCTTCATTGAAGAAATGGAATTGCTGGTCGGTGCGGTGCAGGAAACCTGCCGCTTCCAGCACCTTCACGTCGCTCTCTTGCGCGAAGGTGACATGCGCGGAAGAGACGCCGAGTTTTTGCGTGACCGCTTTCAGACCGGCCGCGAGACCCGCCTTCACCGTGGCGCTGTCCTCGCCCTTGCTGACCAGCAGGCGAGGGCCAGTGACCGGCGTGAACGGCACAGCGCTTTGCAGCTTGGGATAGTAGCGGCCGCCGGCCCGCTCGAACGCATCCGACCAGCCATGATCGAACACATATTCGCCCTGGCTGTGCGACTTGAGATAGCAGGGCACCGCGCCGAGCAATCTTCCTTGCCCATCCTCCAGCCTGAGATGGTGGCCCTGCCAGCCGGTGCGCCGCACGGCGCAGCCGGACTCTTCGAGCGCGCTCAGGAAAGCGAATGAAACGAGTGGGTTGTAGCCATTTTCTGCGTCGCCGCGCGTGGTCCCGCCGAGGCTGTCCCATTCATCGCAGGTGAAAGCGCCGATGCCCGCGGCGACGCGGATCGAATAGTTCGCATTTGCTATTTGGCCATCGCCCTCGTCGCCTTGATCCATGAGGCTTATTTAAGCTCCGTCCCGCTCGGTACAAGTCACGTTTCAGGCACTCAGGCGACTTTGACCAGATCGGGTTCGAACCCTTCGAATGTCATCTGGTCGGCGTATCTGAAGGTCAGGTCGACAGCCGGCTGGTCATGCACGGTCCAGGTGATGACAGGCATTTTCAGCTTTTCGCGCACGAAACTGACGAACCGGTTCGGCAGATCGCCGGCGGCATAGGAGGTGAAGGCGATCTCGTGCGCAAGCATGGCGAAATGCGCTTCGATCAACCTGACGTCGTTGCCGTAGGCGGTGAGTCCCCCCGGGATACCCGGCGCATCCTTCGGGAAATCGCGGATCAACCAGTGGTCGAACGACATGATCGCGGCTTTGCCCTTGTAGCGCTTGAGCATCTTGCCGACGCTTGCCACCAGGCCTTCGTCATAGCCTGGCACGCCCTTCAGTTCGACCACCAGCGGTACGCGGCCATCGATCAGGTCGAGCACTTCCTGCAGCGTCGGCACATGGTCCGCCGTGCCACCGATCTTGAGCGCCGCCAGTTCCGCCGCGCTGCGCTGCCAGACGAAGCCGTCCTGGCCGGTCAGGCGCTTGAGATCGCCATCATGGATGATGACGGGAACGCGGTCAGACGACAGGTGCACGTCGCATTCGATGGCATAGCCACGCTCGGCCGCGGCCGCAAAGGCGGAAAGCGTGTTTTCCCAGCGCTTCTTGTTCATGTCGTGAAAGCCGCGATGGGCGACGGGCCGGGCGGTCAGCCAGGATAGGTCGGTCATATCTGTCCTCTGGCTCATTCGACTTCGAAGACGGCTTCGATTTCCACTGCGGCATTAAGCGGCAGGCAGGCGGTGCCGACAGCCGAGCGTGAATGCTTACCGCGTTCGCCGAGGGCCGCAACCAGGAAATCCGAGGCGCCGTTGGCAACCAGATGCTGTTCGACAAACTCAGGTGTCGAAGCCACGAAAACGGTGATCTTCACCAGCCGGCGGATCTTCTCGAGGTCGCCGAGCGCTGCCTTGGCCTGCGCCAGGATGTTGATCGCGCAGTGCTTTGCCGCGTCCTTGCCGCCTGCCGTGTCGACATCGCGGCCAAGCAGTCCGCTCGCCTGCAGCTTGCCGTCCTTGAGCGGCAACTGCCCGGCGGTGAACAGCAAATTGCCGGTCCTGCAATAGGGCACGTAGTTGGCAGCGGGCGCGGCGGCGACAGGAAGCGTCACGCCCAGATCGCTTAGCCGCTTTTCGATTGTTTCACTCATGGTATTTCCCTATTGCTTGGTGACGCCGCGCTGGCCGGGCCGAAATTGCTATTTTTGCCTCGCTTCCGCCATGACTTTTTTTAAGCTGGACCATCTTTCCCTGCGGCATACCATCAGCCGCGACGATCGGAGTACCTTATGCGCGCAGCGCGCCTTGCATTCCATGCCGTCCTGTTGTCGGGGATATTCTCGATCGGCCCGGCCTTTGCCGCGCCGGCGCTGCAAGCCCACCGCGCCGTCTACGACCTTACCCTGAAAAAGGCGTCCGATCAGTCCGGCATCACAGGCATATCCGGTCGCATGGTCTATGAGTTCAACGGCTCTGCCTGTGAAGGCTATACGGTGAAATTCCGTTTCGTGACCCAGATCGTGACCGCCGACAACACCAGGCTGACCGACCAGCAGACAACCACTTTCGAGGATGCCGAAGGCAAAACATTCTCGTTTGTGACGAAGTCCTTCGTCGATCAGAACCTCGACAAGGAGGTCAAGGGCATCGCCACGAAGGAGACCAAGGGCCTGAAGGTCGATATCGACAAGCCGGAAAAGAACAGCGTCGAGCTGTCGACCACCCAGTTCCCGACCCAGCATCTGGTCGAACTGATCGGCAAGGCCGAAAAGGGCGAGAATTTCTACGAAACCAATCTGTTCGACGGTTCCGAAGATGCCAACAAGGTGATGACCACCACCGTCGTCGTCGGCAAGAAAACCGATGCCGACAAGGCCGATCCGGAGGCTCCGGCACTGGCGAAGCTCGCCACCGAAAAGTATTGGCCGGTCGACATCGCCTATTTCGACGACACCGGCAAGACCGGCGAAGAGGTGCCGGAATACCGCATCAGCTTCAAACTGCATGAGAACGGCATCACCCGTGACCTCACCATGGACTATGGCGACTTCTCGATGACGGGCAAGCTGGTCAATCTGTCGCTGTTCGACCAGACGAAAGCCTGCCCGACGAAATAAGGCTTCGATCCGGACCGGTTAAGCATGCCACGCCGTGGCGAACGACTTGAACGTGCCGCAATTTTCTCTCAACCTCTCCCCAGCGTCCAGGCGCAAGGGGGGAGCAGCTTGAGCAAGATCGATGTCTTCGTTGCGCCGAGACCTAGCCGGTTACTGATCAGGGCCATGACATCCGTTAACCGGATCGTCATGCTGCGCGGCATTCCCGGATTTCGCGATCTGTTGCCGTTCAACCGCCTAGCCGGTTTGCGCGGCGTCTCCAATGTCCGCCACATCGACTTGCCCGACGCCGACCTTGAGCAGCTGAAGGCCAGTTGCGGGGCGGGGAAGGCGACCTTCATCACGCCCAATCACCCCGAGTTCTTCACCGACTGGATGATCGACAAGGAGATCGTCTCGCAGGTCAGCCCGCTCACTGCGTCATGGGCGACGAATGGCGTCGTCAACGGTCTCGGCAGAATGATGCAGAAATTCTGGCTGGCCAACAACCTGATCGCCCAGATTCCGGGCAACAGCGGGGCAGCTAAGGAACACTCCATCGCCTGGGCCTTGAAGGGCCATGGCGTGCTGCTGCATCCCGAAGGCGGCGTCGGCTGGCATGCCAATGTCGTCGCGCCGCTGCTGCCGGGTGCCGTGGAGATGGGGCTTGAGGCTCTCCGGCGCGGCCGGGCCACGGATCCGGATTTCAAGGTCTGGATCGCGCCGGTCGTCTGGAAGCTTGCCTTCACCGGGAATGTCGAAGCGGCGCTGGCAAAGGAATGCGCCTATGTCGAGAAAAGCCTGAAGATAGAACGCCAGGCGACCGACACACTGCCGCAGCGCATCCACCATGTCTATTCGACGCTGCTGACCCGCGATGAAGCCGCCTGCGGCATACAATCCGACGAAGGCGCGACATATACCGAGCGCCGGAAAGCGTTGGTCATCGAGCTCGGCCGCCGGCTCGGCGAGAGCATCTCGGCCGACACTGCCATCGATACCGCCGAGCTTCTGCGTCGGGCGCGTCGCTGGCAGCGCGAAAACACCGGCGATGCGGAACGGCAAAAGGAGGTTCGCACGCTTGCCGACACCATTCAGAGGCTACAACGCGTCGGGCCCTGGGCCTCGGCCAACCCGCGCATCACCCAGGAGGAGATCGCCGAACATCTGAAGCGGATCCGCAACGATTATTGCCGGAACGGACTACGTGACACGATGAACCGGTTCATTCCGCAGCCGGCCGGGCCGCGTTGCGCCCACATCCGGGTGCCGGAGGCGCTGGGCCTGCATGCGTATGCGGGCTCGATCGATGATGCGGTTGCCGAACTGCACCGTCGCATGCAGGAAACCGTCACCAGCACCGTGACCGAGCTTGCGGCCAAAGGCAGCTTCATTTTCTATCCGAATCCATTCTATCGTCACTGACATCCGGACGGGCCATGTGGCCGACTGTCGTGAAAGATGGAAGGCAGACAGCAAGCTTCATGGCAGTCTATGTCGACGCAGCGATCTGGAATTGGGCTGGCCATCGCTGGTGCCATCTGTTGGCCGACGACACCGACGAACTGCATCGCTTCGCCGCGGAGCTGGCGATCAAGCGTTCATCCTACCAGGGGCCGCCCAAGACATCGGCGCCGCATTATGACATAACCGGCTTCGAGCGCGACCGTGCGGTGCGGCTCGGCGCCATCGAATGCAGCCGCGAGGAGATCGTCGCGATCTTTCGGCGGGTGCGGGTGCCGAAGGGAAAGGTCCGATCGTGACGCTGACAGCATTTCTGACTTACTGCGCTGCGATCACTCTTGCCGCCGCGACGCCGGGACCGGCGATGTTCGCGGTCATCACCAACGGCGTGTCGCGCGGGTTCCTTCGCGCGTTCATGGCCGGAGTCGGTGTTGCCGCCGGCGATGCCGTGCTGGTCACACTGGCATTGCTCGGACTGGTGGCGCTGGCCCAGACGTTCGAATGGATTTTCCTGCTGCTGAAATATGCGGGCGCTGCCTATCTGATCTTTCTCGGCGTCAGGATGTGGCGCGCGGCCGCGCAATCGAATGAGCCGCAGGCGACGCAGGCAAGATTGTCGCGGTCATTCTTCCTCGGTGCGTCCATTGCGCTCGGCAATCCGAAGGCGATCCTGTTCCACGCCTCGATCATGCCGCTGATCCTGAACCTCGACACCATGACCCTTGCCGACGGCCTGCTGGTGGTCCTGGTCGTGATCAGCGTCAACATCCTCACTATGGGTTTCTATGCTGCGCTCGCGGGCAGGGCTTCGGGCTGGTTCAGGACGCCGAGGCGCATGCGACTGATGAACCGGTTTGCCGGCAGTGCCATGATCGGCACCGGGGCGCTGATTGCCGCACGCTGAGCGTGAAGCGCCGCACGGCTTGCGTTTGTCGCGTATCCCCTCTATATGCGCGCTCATTCCACACACGGACTTTGGTGTCTGCCCGGGAGAAATCCGGCTGAAACCTCCGGTGGCGTTCGAGGACAAAGTCCAAAAATGCCTGTGTCCGTGGAGGCTAACCGGAAAGGAACTTTGAATGGCACTGCCTGATTTCAGCATGCGCCAGCTTTTGGAAGCTGGCATTCACTTCGGCCACCAGACCCACCGCTGGAACCCGAAGATGGCGCCCTATATCTACGGCGCACGCAATAACATCCACATCATCGACCTCTCGCAGACGGTGCCTTTGCTGCACCAGGCGCTGAAGCAGGTGTCCGACACTGTCGCCAAGGGCGGCCGCGTGCTGTTCGTCGGCACCAAGCGCCAGGCGTCCGACATCGTCGCCGATGCGGCACAGCGTTCGGCTCAGTACTATGTCAACTCGCGTTGGCTCGGCGGCATGCTGACCAACTGGAAGACGATCTCGAATTCGATCCAGCGCCTGCGCAAGCTCGACGAGATGCTGGCCGGCGAGGCCCAGGGCCTGACCAAGAAGGAGCGCCTCAACCTCGATCGCGAGCGCGAGAAGCTCGACAAGGCGCTGGGCGGCATCAAGGACATGGGCTCGACGCCCGACCTGATGTTCGTCATCGACACCAACAAGGAAGCGATCGCCATCCTCGAGGCCAAGCGTCTCGGCATCCCGGTCGTCGCCATCATCGATTCGAACTGCGATCCCGACAAGATCGACTTTCCGATCCCCGGCAATGACGACGCGGCCCGCGCCATCCAGCTTTATTGCGATCTGATCGCCAAGGCTGCGATCGACGGCATCGCCCGCCAGCAAGGCGCGCTCGGTATCGACATCGGTGCTTCGGTCGAAGCCCCGGTCGAGCCGGCGCTCGAGCCGGCCCCGGCCCCGGCGTCGGAAGCCCCCGAAGCTTGACAATCGAAGGCCGGTTGCGGCCTTCATCTTTCTCATATTTTGGCACGCTAAACAGACGCATCATCGAATATCGATGGTGCGTCGGTGCATTTAAAACCAAAGAGGCGACAATGAGCATTTCGGCTGCACAGGTCAAAGAACTCCGCGACTTGACCGGCGCGGGCATGATGGATTGCAAGGCGGCGTTGACCGAGACCAACGGCAACATGGAAGAAGCCGTCGACTGGCTGCGCAAGAAGGGTATTTCCAAGGCCGACAAGAAGGCTGGACGTACTGCAGCGGAGGGCCTGATCGGCGTCGATTCCGGCGTTCGCGAGGCTGCCGTGGTAGAAGTCAATTCCGAGACCGACTTCGTTGCCCGCAATGCCGCGTTCCAGGAAATCGTCGCCAAAATTGCCAAGGTTGCTCTGGCCTATGGCACGACAGAAGCTGTGGCTGCCGCAAAGTATCCGGGTTCTGACAAGTCGGTTGCCGATACAATCAAGGACGCTGTCGGCACCATTGGCGAGAACATGGGCTTCCGCCGTTCGGCCAAGCTGACCGTTCCGCACGGTGCCGTCGCGACCTACGTCCACAACGCGGTTGCCGATGGTCTCGGCAAGCTCGGCGTTCTGGTCGCCATCGAGACCACGGGCAACGAGCATGCAGCGCATGCTTTCGCTCGTCAGGTCGCCATGCATGTTGCCGCCACCAATCCGATGGCGCTGACCGCTGAGCAGATCGATCCGGCCGCGGTCGAACGCGAGAAGGCGATCTTCTCCGACCAAGCGCGCCAATCCGGCAAGCCGGAAGCGATTATCGAGAAGATGGTCGAAGGCCGTCTGCGCAAGTTCTACGAGGAGGTCGTGCTGCTGAAGCAGGCTTTCGTGCTCAATCCCGACATCACCGTCGAGAAGGCGCTGAAGGATGCCGAGAAGGACATCGGCGCGCCGGCCAAGATCACGGCTTACCTGCGCTTTGCGCTGGGCGAGGGCATCGAGAAGGAAGAGACCGATTTCGCGGCGGAAGTCGCGGCCGCGGTCAAGAAGTAACTTCCTACCGCTTTATTCCGAAAGCGTTTTTCGGCCGGATGTCCGCAGGGATGTCCGGCCGATTTCTTGTGCGGTGTCGATAAAGGCCCGCAGTTTCGGCGCCATCGCCGCCCGGCGCGGGAAATAGAGGAAAAGGCCGGGTTCCTCGATTGCCGACTGCGGCAGAACCTGCACCAGGCGGCCGGCCGCAAGATCGGCGCGCGCCAGCGGCTCGAACATATAGGCAAGGCCCACTCCGGCAAGCGCCAGGGCAATCGCCGCGAGCGAATCCGTGACGATGGCCGTACCGCCGGTCTCCATGACGACATCCTTGCCATCTTCGGTCAAATCCCAGCGATAGAGGGCACCGGAGCGGACAAGCCGGTAGCCGATGCAATTGTGGTTGGCGAGATCGGCGACGCAACGCGGACGGCCGCGGCGTCCGATATAGTCGGGAGAGGCGACGATGACGGCTTTGAACGGAGGCGTGAGCCGCACGGCCACCATGTCCTGCGCGATCATCTCGCCCAGCCGGATGCCCGCATCAAAGCCTTCGCCGACGATGTCGACCAGCCCCTGGTCGGCGAAAATCTCCACCGTAACGTCCGGATAGCGCTCGGCCATCGCCGCGACGACAGGCGTCACCGCCAATGGAATCGCGATGGTGGAGGCGTTGATCCTGAGCAGGCCGGAGGGCCTGCCCTTGACGCTGCGGATTCGGTCGATCCGTTCACCAATATCCTGAAGGGCAGGGGCCGCGGTCTCCACCAACGCCTTTCCGGCTTCGGTCAGCGAAACGCTGCGCGTCGTGCGTGCGAACAAGGGCTGGCCGATACGCTCCTCGACCAGCCGCACGGCATGGCTGACCGCTGACGGGCTCATGCCGAGTTCGGCCGCCGCAAGCGCGAACCCGCCGCGCCGGGCAACGGCAACGATCACAGGCAAATGTATGAGGAGATCGCGGTCCATTCATGAGCAATATCGCATTGTCTTTGCGAACTATGCAATCTTATCGACGCCGATTCAGTGGTCTACTTTGTCGCCAACACATCGGCGCCCACACTTTGCCGATCGACTGATGGCATCAGGAGGAGAGACATGAATGCGTTGAAGCACGTAACGTTCGCGGCAGGCATGGCGCTGGCGCCCATTGATACCGGCGGGGCGGAACCTTCCGGCTGGCAGGCGCTAGCGGACGAACGCGCGGTCATCCGGATAGCCGATGGCATCGACCGCGCCGTCGACGCGCAGGACTGGAAACTGGCGCGCAGCTATTTCGCGGATCGGGTCACCGCCGATTTCAGCAGCCTGTCCGGGCAGCCGGCGGCCAACATCGCCTCCGACGACCTGATCGGCGCCTGGGCCGGCAACCTCAAGGGTAGCAAGACAAGCCTGCATCTGCGCACCAACCATCAGGTCGCTCTCCAGGCGAACACGGCGACGGTCCGTTCGAACGGCTATGCCTGGAACCGGATGGAGGGCAATGGCGACCCGCTTTGGGAAGTCTGGGGCACCTATGAGCATCACTTGACGCGCTCCGCCGCCGGCTGGAAGGTCGACGGCTTCGCGTTCCACATGACGCATGAGCGCGGCAACCCGTGGGTCAAGGCAACCCCGGGCAATGACACGGCGGGCCAGTGACGCCACGGCATTCACCAGCAAGCATTGGAAGACGATCATGACCATGACCTATTACACGCTCGGCAACAGCGGCCTCAGGGTCAGCCGGCTGGCGCTCGGCACGATGACTTTCGGCAAGGAATGGGGGTGGGGAGCAGACAGGGACACGGCCCGCGCCATGTTCGACGCCTACGTCGAGGCGGGCGGAAATTTCTTGGATACGGCGGACCTCTACACTGGCGGCACGGCCGAAGCCTGGCTTGGCGAATTCATCGCCGAGCGAGGCTTGCGCGACACCGCGGTGATCGCCAGCAAGTTCACCATGAACATGCAGCCGGGCAATCCGAATGCCGGCGGCAACGGCCGCAAGAACATTATGCGGGCGGTTGATGCCTCACTGAAGCGGTTGGGCACTGACTATATCGATCTCTATCTCATGCATGTGTGGGACAGGCTGACGGCGGCCGAAGAGGTCATGCGTACGCTGGATGACCTGGTGCGGATGGGCAAGGTGCGCCATGTCGGCCTGTCCGATGTGCCGGCCTGGTATGCGGGGCGCGCGCAGACGATTGCCGAACTGCGCGGATATGAGCCGGTTTCGGCCCTGCAACTCGAATATTCCCTGGCCGAACGCGCGATCGAGAACGAGTTCGTGCCTTTCGGCTTGCGCCATGGCGCCGGCATCATGGTCTGGAGCCCGCTCGCCGGCGGGCTGCTCAGCGGCAAGTATCGGCCGGCCCGGGCCGGAAATGTGGGCCGGCTCGACGGGTTCCGCAATTCGACGCATCCGGGCTTCCAGAAATTCACTAAGCGTAACTGGGCCATCGTGGCCGAACTCGAGAAGGTTGCATCCGAACTCGGCCGCAGCATGCCACAGGTCGCGCTCAACTGGGTGGCGACGCAGCCGGGGATCGCCACCGTCATCATTGGTGCGACCACGCTGGCCCAGATCCAGGACAATCTTGGCGCGCTGGACTTCGAGATTCCGCCAGGGCTTCGCGACCGGCTGGATTCGGTCAGCAGAACGCCCGCGTCGTTCCCCTATTCCTATTTCGGGCCGCAGATACAGGCGCGCGTCACAGGCGGTGCCGCAACCGGCGACAAGCCCTCCGGCTACGCATCGCCGGTGCTTGTCGAGGGCGAGCCAGCCAGCGTGTCCGCCGACTGATCGATCCGGCAGGTTACCACCAATTTGCCGGTCGGGGGGGCGCGGGGCCCCCGGGCCCCGCGGCGGGGTGGTAAGCCCGAGTTAGGTGGGGGGGATGGGGGGGGGG
>NZ_JAMYUW010000030.1:0-82427 GCF_040323315.1 Mesorhizobium sp. M0047
CCCGCTCAGCCACAAACGACTCAAGGCACGATGGGCCGATCAAAACCTGCTTAGCCTCTTTACTCATATGCGATAGCCCTGCCCCCTTGAGGGGGAGATGTCGCCGAAGGCGACAGAGGGGGTCGGTCCGACCGGGCTCGGCCTTCTTCTACCGGAGCAGCTCGAGCCCAGTCGGACCGACCCCCTCTGGCCTGCCGGCCATCTCCCCCTCAAGGGGGGAGATTGGCTAATCACACCAATCCCCGCTTCACCATCATCGCTTCGGGTGACGGCATCTTGCCGCGAAACGCCGTGTAAAGTTCCTCCGGGTCCTTCGAACCCCCGGCGGCATAGATGTTCTTGCGTAGCCGCTCGGCGAGCGCTGGGTTGAAGGGGTCGCCGGTTTCCTCGAAGGCGGCGAAGGCGTCGGCGTCGAGCACTTCCGACCACATGTAGGAGTAATAGCCGGCCGAATAGCCTTCGCCTGAGAAGACATGGCCGAAATGGGGGGTGCGATGGCGCATGGCGATGGTATCAGGCATATCAAACTTTTCGAGCGTTTCGGCTTCGAAACGAAGCGGCTCCTGCGGCGCGTCCGGCCGCGCATGATAGGCCATGTCCATCAAGGCAGAGGCCGTGAATTCGACCGTGGCAAAGCCTGCGCCAAACGTGCGCGCGGCCAGCATCTTGTCGAGCAGCGCCTTGGGCATCGGCTTGCCGGTCTTGACATGCAACGCGTGCTTTTCCAGCACAGCCGGCACGGTCAGCCAGTGCTCGTAGAGCTGCGACGGCAGTTCTACGAAATCGCGGCTGACCGAAGTTCCGGCGACCGACGGCCAGGTGACGTCGGTCAGCATGCCGTGCAGCGCATGGCCGAACTCGTGGAACAGCGTCTTCGCCTCGTCGACCGACAGCAGAGCCGGCTCGCCCACCGGCGGCTTGGCGAAGTTCATGACGTTGTAGATCACCGGTTTCGAGCCGTGGGCGAGCCCATAGCCGGATTGCAGCGCGCTCATCCAGGCGCCGGAGCGCTTTGACGGCCGCGCGAAATAATCGGCGAGGAACAGGCCGCGCTCACTGCCATCGGCATTCCTAACCACGAAGACACGCGCGTCGGGATGCCAGGCGGCGATACCCTTTTTCTCTTCGAAGGTGATGCCGAACAACCGTGTCGCCACGTCGAAGCAGGCGTCGATGATCCGGTCGAGCTGCAAATAGGGTTTCAGTTCGGCCTCGTCGAAGGCGAATTTCTCCGCACGCAGTTTCTCCTGGTAAAAGCGCCAGTCCCAGGCGGCGAATTTTTCATTGCTGCCCACCTGCGTCGCCAGCCGCTGCAGGTCGGTCTTGTCGGCCGCTGCCTTTTCCAGCGCCTTCTCCCACACTGGATCAAGCAGCGCGTGCACCGCCTCCGGCGTCTTGGCCATGGTGTCGTCGAGCTTCAGCGCGGCGAAGGAGCCGTAGCCGAGCAGCTTTGCCTTTTCGGCGCGCAGCTTCAGCATGTCGCGCACTACGGTTGTGTTGTCGGTGGCGCCGCCATTCTGGCCGCGCATGGTGAAGGCGCGGAAAGCGGTCTCGCGCAGGTCGCGGCGTTCGGAGAAGGTCGAGAACGGCTCATAGATCGAGCGCGACAGGGTGACGGCATAGCGGCCCTTCTGGCCGCGCATTTCGGCCGCCTCGGCCATCGAGCTTTTCAGAAAGTCCGGCAGGCCGGCCAGGTCGGCCTCGTCGAGGAACAGCGCCCAGTCGCGCTCGTCGGCAAGCACATTCTGGCCGAAAGTCGTGCCGAGCGAGGACAGCTCCTCGTTGATCTTTGCCAGCCGTTTCTTGCCGTCGGCGTCGAGCTTGGCGCCGGATCGTACAAAACCCTTCCAGGTCTTTTCCAGGACCCGCAGGGTCTCGGCGTCGAGCTTCAGGCTCTCGCGGCGTTGGTAGAGATCGTCGATGCGGGCAAACAGCCTCTCATTCATCGAAATCGCCGAGAAATGCCTGGACATCTTTGGCGAGATGTCGCGCTCCAGGGCCTGGATCGCTTCATTGGTGTGGGCGCCGGCGCGGCACCAGAAGATCGACGAGACACGGTCGAGCGCCTCGCCGCCGAGTTCCAACGCGGCAAGCGTGTTCTCGATGGTCGGCATATCTTCGTTGGCGGCGATCGCTTCGATCTCGGTCTCATGCGCCTTCAGCGCCGCATCGAAGACCGGGGAAAAATCGCCGTCGCCGATGCGCGTGAAATCGGGCAGGCCGAGCGGTCCTTGCCACGCAGTCAGCGGATGGGAGGCGAGGTCGACGGCTTTCGTGGAATGCATGGACGGTCTTTCGCTGGTGAAGGCAGGCAGGGTGGGTCGCTACCGATGTAGGACGCGACCGGCGGACCCGCAATACAGCAGGTGTCCGATATCCGCTTCAAAAGCCGTCGCAGTTCTCGGCGATCGCCGCTTGCGAGCTGACGGTGATGCGGTTGTCGGCCACCGCGAAAGTTTCCTGCATCAGCATGTCGTTGTTGGGAAAGTCGTAGCAGGCGACCACCGTGGTGACGTTGCCTTCGCTCTTCTCGATCCGGTGCCGGATGGAAGTACCGGCAACCGCGCCTTTCCATTCGTTGATCGAGGCGATGAATTCCTGCTTGCTTTGCACAATTCCGAGATCGTCCAGCTTGATGCGGACATCGTCGGAGAGCAGGTCGGACAGCTCGGTGCGGTCGGCGACCAGCAACGCCGAATACCAGCGGCTGATGGTGGCGCGGTCATCGGCGCGGGCGGTAATAGTCGCGATCAGCAGCGCGGCCGCCGTCAAAACGATCGACCTGATATTCACCGCCTTGCGCGCTCTCTTCATCCCAGCTCCGGCCGTTCGAAATCGCCGGTTTCCTTGTTCATCACCCAGAGTTCACCAGTCGAAATGTCGAACCAGGCGCCGTGCAGCGACAGCCGCCCCTTACCCTCGAGGATCGAGACGCACGGAAAGGTCCGGAGATTGGCAATGGAATAGCGGATCGAGATGCGCTCCAGAGCGGTCTGGCGCTCGGTCGCCGTCATGAAGGTGCTGGAGGAGACGGTTTCCGCCGCCGGCGCGATCAGGCTCATCCACTTGCCGATGAAGTCGCCGGGCGACAGCGGTGCGAAATTGGTGTCGAGCGCAGCGCGGATGCCGCCGCAGCGGCCATGGCCCATGACGACGATGTTCTTGACCTTGAGGCTCTGCACGGCGAATTCGAGCGCGGCGGAGGTCGAATGGAATTCGCCGTCAGGCGCGTAGGGCGGCACAAGATTGCCGACGTTGCGCACCACGAAGAGTTCACCAGGTCCGGCGTCGAAGATCGCTTCGGGTGCGGCGCGGGAATCGCAACAGGCAACGATCATCGTCTCCGGCGCCTGGCCTTCGCGGGCGAGCTCGCGATAGCGTCCGCTCTCGGTGAGGTAGCGGCCGCTCATGAAATTGCGATAGCCGGCGAGGAGATGGTCGGGGAGGTGAGGCATGGGCGGCTAAGGCCTTTCCGGGGTTGGAGGCGGCAGCTCGTTGCAGTCGAGACAAGCCTCTAGCGGCAAAAGCCCGTCACGAGCAATGCAGAATTGTAGGAGCTCGTCGTAAAAAGCCAGGCACGAAGCGCGACTCTCGCAGGCACCCTCACGCCCAAATGGCAACCGGTATGCCAACACGATCGATGAGCGGTGGGTCGGGATACGGCCGTGCCTCGCCATCGGCGATGCGGCCGGCGACGAGCATCATCGCCGCCGCGTCAAGGAAGTCATCGGCGGCCGCACCGCGTGGCGGCGGCTGGTCGAGGAAGCCCATCTCATAGCCGTGCCGGCAGAGCAGCGCCTTGCGTTCCGCCATGCCGTCCGGATTGATGCTGCCCTTGATCTTCTTCGGCAGCCGCATGGCCTGATCGCCATTCAGCCGGCAGAAGGCGACCTCCGGATGCGATTCGAACACACGGCCGCGCAAATCGGGCCGCGCAATCAGCAGTGCGTCGATCTCGCGGATCTTGGCAAAAATGCCGAACGCCTGGATCGAAACGCCGCGCGGCGGGTCGGATGTGGCTTTGGCCACCTCGCTTGCCCTGATGTGAGCGGCATACCAGGCTTCGATGGTGGTGAAGTCGCTGGTGTCGGCATAGAGCGCGGCGCGGGACGGGATCGAGAAGACGCTGGATTGGCGTGCCCCAAGCAGCGGGCGCACCAGCGCTTCGGGGCCGCGCCCACCTTTGCTCGAAAATTCGGGCAGCCCGATCGGCATGTCGACAGCAATGACAGCATCGTCGGGGAGCGAGGCAAGTAAGGCAGCGAAGCTTGCAAAGACCGCGACGGAAGCAATCGAACCGGGGTTACGAAGTATCGAACGGGGGTTACGAAGTGTCGAACCGGGGTCGTGCCGGACGGCGATCCAACCGGCCTTGCAGCCGTCGACGCCGACAAGAACGGTCTTAGTCGGTATCACGCCCGGCGGTCCCGCCCTGGATGCGTGAGGTGGCGAAGCTGCACCATTGCCATCGGGTGCGACAGGCTCTGCGCATCGGTTTCGAGCTGCAGTTCGTCGCCGCCGCGCTTGGCGGTGCGCGCCAGGATCTCGTAGACCGCCGCCGTCGTCGACTGCAGCGCCTTGATCGGCGGCTGACCGGACAGGATGCGCGCAAGGTAGACCGCTGCGGTCAGATCGCCCAGGCCATTCGGCGGCTTGTTGATCAGGCGATGCTCGGCCAGCAAGGCCTGGCTGCCATCGAGCATAAGATTGCCGGTACCGCCCGTCATCATCGACGGCGCCGAGGTGACCAGCATGGTCGATGGTCCGGCATGGAGGGCGGCCGCGATCACCGATTTCAGGTCGGGCAAAGGCGCGCCGGCCATCCATTCCAGTTCGTAGCGATTGGGGGTGGCGATGTCGGCGATCGGCATCAGCCGGTCTCGCATGGCGATGGCGGTCGGTTCGGGCACATAGAGGCCGCCCGAATCACCCATCACCGGATCACAGATATAGACGGCGTCAGGCGTCCTTGCCTTCACCGCGGCGACCAGCGAGGCGACCGCCTCGGCCTGGCCGGCCTCGCCGAGATAGCCGGATAGCACGGCGCCGACCTCACCCAGCCACGGCGCGCGCTCCAGATCGGCCATCAAAGCCTTGAACTGGTTGAGCGGCGGCACGATGCGCGTCGCCCTCCCATGGCCGGGATGCCAGGGCAGGATGACCGTCGGTACTGCCCAGACCGGGAAGCCCAGCGTCTCCAGCGCGAACACGGCGGCGCGATTGCCGACCGAGCCGCGCGCGACATGGCTGGAAATGACGATGACCGCACGCGGCGCGTCGGTTTGTTCGGCGCTCATTGTTGCTTGATTCCTAACTGCCCCGGATGACGTAAAGCACGAGCCAGACCATCAGGCCCAGCGCCAGCAGCAGGCCAAGTGTCCGGCCAATGCGGGTGCCCCAGACTTCGATCGGATCGGCACGATCGGCATCGGCCGCGGTGACGTGATCGTGCATGCCTTTCGTGGCCCGCGCGACAAACGAGTTGCCGGCCGGATCCGTCTCTTGGGCAACGCGCTCGAGGATGCGGCGCGATTCCTTCTCGCTGTCCTGGCGTTCCGCCATGGTGATGTCCTGTTTCGACAGGACCTTACCGCGTTCGCCTTGCCAATTACAGGGCCTTGCGGCTGACGGTAACGTGTCGATAACCGTGCCCGCCGAGGTCATTTTCTTGTGTGCCGATTGTGGTAATGCTTCGCACGCAACTTCTACCGAGGGACCCCTTCATGTTTGCCCAGCGCATTGCCCCGCCGTCCATGTTCCGCACGCTTCCTGCCATCCTGATGATGGCGATCGTGCTGCCGCTGCTTGCCGGCTGCGGTTACAACACCATCCCGACGGCAGAGGAAAACGCCAAGGCGGCATGGAGCGAGGTGCTGAACCAGTATCAACGCCGCGCCGACCTCATCCCCAACCTGGTCGAGACGGTCAAGGGCTATGCCTCTCACGAAAAGGACACGCTCGATGCGGTCGTCGAAGCCCGCGCCAAGGCCACCCAGATCACGGTGACGCCGGAAACGTTGAACAATCCTGAAGCGTTCAAGAAGTTCCAGGACAGCCAGGCCGGCCTGACCAGCGCACTGTCGCGGCTCTTGGCTGTGGTCGAGAACTATCCCGACCTCAAGGCCAACCAGAATTTCCTGGCGCTGCAGGCGCAGCTTGAAGGCACCGAAAACCGCATCGCGGTGGCGCGGCGCGACTACATCCTGGCGGTGAAGGAATACAATCTGACGCTGAGGACCTTCCCCTCGGTGCTGTGGGCGACCTTCTGGTTCCGCAGCAACCAGCCCTTCGCCAATTTCACCATCGAAGACGACAAGCTACTGACGCCGAAGGTCGATTTCGGCACGAAGCAGGGCGGGTGATCGTCGACTGCCATCGGAATAAATCTCGCGAAATCACGGACTGCTGGCGTGCAAACACCCCCCTCTGTCCTGCCGGACATCTCCCCCTCAAGGGGGGAGATTGGCAGTTTCGAGCGCATTGCTCATCCTTCTGCGTCGGTGATTGGCGAAGGCCGGTGTGACGTCCAATCTCCCCCCTTGAGGGGGAGATGTCCGGCAGGACAGAGGAGGGCGCCGCGGAACACCTACCTTTCCTTTCTTAGCCTTCTTGCCAGCCTCTTCTTCCTCCCCATCACCGCCTTCGCCGCCGAACTTCCCGCTCTGACCGGCCGTGTCGTCGACAATGCCGGCATCATCGATGCGGCGACGAAGGCGGCGCTGACGCAGAAGCTTGCCGATTTCGAGACGAAAGGCTCGGATCAGATCGTCGTCGCGACGATTCCCAGCCTCGATGGCGAAGAGATCGAACCTTACGCCAACCGGCTGTTTCGCTTCTGGAAACTCGGCCAGGCGAAGGAAAACAATGGCGTGCTTCTGTTGGTGGCGAAAAATGACCGCAAGATGCGCATCGAGGTCGGCTACGGGCTGGAAGGCACGCTGACGGACCTGCACACCAAGCTGATCATCGAAAACGACATGGTGCCGGCCTTTCGCGCCGGCGATTTCTCCGGCGGCATAGAAAAGGCCGTCGACGACATGATCATGGTGCTGGAAGGCAATCCGGAGGAATTGGAAGCGCGGGGCAAGCGCAACCAGCAGGCGCCCTTCAATTCCGATGACCTGTTCTTCGGCGTCTTCATCAGCATCTGGGCGATCATCTTCTTCGGCAGCATCGCGGCTTCGGTCCTGCCGCCGATCTTCGGCCAGAAGCTTGGGCCCGGCCGCTATCGCTGGCTCGGCATGACTTTCGAGCCACACCGGCGGTCCTCCGGTGGCGGCTGGTCGTCGGGAGGTTCCGGCGGTGGCTGGTCCTCGGGCGGCGGCGGGTTTTCCGGCGGCGGTGGCTCATCCGGTGGGGGCGGTTCTTCAGGAAGCTGGTGAGACAGATCATGGCGACACGACCAATCAGCCCGCAGGATCATGAGCGCATCGCAACCGCGATCCGCGCCGCCGAGGAGAAGACCGACGGCGAAATCTACTGCGTCGTGGCGCACGCCAGCGATGGGTATTTCTTCCCGGCTGCCTTCATGGCGACAGTATGCATGCTGATCGTCAGTCTGGCCGTCGGCTATGGACTGGAAGCCTGGTGGCTGTCGATCCGGCTGCCGCATTTTGTCCTTGCCCAGCTTCTGGCGCTTGCCAGCGTGCTGGCGATGTTGTGGGCGATGCCCGGCCTGCGCATCCATCTGGTGCCAAGGCGGCTGCGCTACCAGGCCGCGCACGCTAACGCGGTCAAGCAGTTCCTCGCCCGCAACGTCCACCGCACCACGGCGCGCACCGGGGTGTTGATCTTCGTCTCGATCGCAGAACGCTATGCCGAAGTGGTCGCCGATTCGGGCATCGACGCCAAGGTCGGCCAGCCTGTCTGGGATGGCGTCGTGCGCGACCTTACCGCGCATGCCAGCGACGACCGCCTTGCCGACGGCTTCGTCAAGGCCATCGAGCAGGTGGGGGCGGTTCTTGCCGAGCATTTCCCGGTCACGTTGGGCGACAGCAACGAGTTGGACGATCATCTCGTAGAGATTTGAGCCCTTTCCACAGAGACATTGAAGGCCTCACCAAGGCGATGATCGCCTGTGAGAAAGCCTGCGGCGGGCCGCCCGGACTCTTGCAATCGGGCGATGCGGGTTTATGGTTAACAAATCATGAATACGCTGACGATCGACATCAGGAAGGCCGACCCGCGCGATGCCAGTGCCATCGCCGAGGTGCATCTGGAGGCATGGCGCGGTGCCTATTCCGGCATTATTCCGCACCGCACCCTGACATCGATGATCAACCGACGCGGCGCCGACTGGTGGGCGAATGCGATTCGCCGCGCCGCCACAGTTCTGGTCGTGGAGATCGGCGGCAAGGTCGCCGGCTATGCGACGATCGGCAAGAACCGCGCCCGAGAGCTCAAGCAGCAAGGCGAAATCTACGAATTGTACCTGCGCCCGGAATATCAGGGCATCGGGCTCGGCAGTCGCCTGTTCGCGGCAGCCAGGGCCCGTCTGGCCGATCACGGGCTGAAAGGCATGGTGGTTTGGGCGTTGGAAGACAACCAGAACGCGCTCGCCTTCTATGCCAGCGCCGGCGGACGCGATGTCGCCGAAGGCGTCGAGATCTTCGAGCAGAAGGCGCTGAAGAAGGTCGCTTTCGTCTGGGAATGACACCTCGGCCTTTCCGGCCGTCCGCGTGTTCCGATCGGATCCTAGGCACCATTCGCCGCATTGCACCATGGCGCGCCGCCCGCTATCGATCTTTTATCGAGAGAGGGACAAAGCCATGCGCATAGAAGCCATCGCCAGTGGAAAGAATCCGCCTGAGGACGTCAACGTCATCATCGAGGTGCCGATCGGCGGCGAGCCGATCAAGTATGAGATGGACAAGGAGGCCGGCACGCTGTTCGTCGACCGCTTCCTGCACACCTCGATGCGCTACCCCGGCAATTACGGCTTCGTGCCGCACACGCTGTCGGGCGACGGCGATCCGATCGACGTGCTGGTCTGCAACACGCGCGCGCTGGTGCCGGGCTGCGTCATCAACGTGCGGCCGATCGGCGTGCTGATCATGGAAGACAATGCCGGCCAGGACGAGAAGATCATCGCCGTGCCGTCACCGAAGCTGACGCTGCGTTACGAGAACGTCACCGAATACACCCAGCTGCCCGACATCACCCGCCAGCAGGTGCAGCACTTCTTCGAGCACTACAAGGATCTCGAGCCCGGCAAATGGGTCAAGATCGAAGGCTGGCACGATTCCAAATATGCCAGGAAGATGATCGTCGACGCGATCGAGCGGGCCAAGGCGAGCAAGTAACCGCGCTTCGTCATCCTCGGGCTTGGCCCGAGGATCGATGCCGTGAAGCTAGCCGAACTTCGCGGCGGAACAGATTCCGCGGATCGTGTCGTTGCGCTCCTTGCCCCGCCCGTGGATGACGAAGCTACGGGCGCGATGGCCAATTCCCACCGTGTCAGTTGTCGACCCGGCCGAAAGCCGGCACGTTGCCGATGACGGTGTGCCTGTCCTTGCCGCAGGCGAAGGTTCGCGCCTTGTCGTCGGCAAGCTTGCGCGCCTGATCGTTGGCGGCGGGGTTGCCGGTGGCCAGCACCAGGCCGATCGTGCAGCCGTCGCGGGCCTCCATCTGGCCGACTTTGGCGACGAGCAACACTTCGGTCGACTTTTTTTCGTCATCCGGGTTGCTGATCGTGCGGCGATGGATGACGGCAAAGGGCACTGCGGTCTCGCCCTTGGTCTCGACGCGCCATTCGATCTTGGCTCCGGATGAATTGAAACCGGAAAAGCTCTCCCAGACGGTCGTCATGTCGCCACCGGGCGGAAAACCGTAGAACAGCGATTCACGAGCATCGTCATAGGCAATCAGCACAGGATAGCCGCGGTAGCCCGAACAGGCGAGGTCGGCCCAGTCGCCGTCGCCTTCCTCGGCCTGCGCGTAAGTCACGCAGTCCTTCTTCGAGTCGAGATCGGTGTAGGCGCTTGCAATGCCGTCGGCGTGTGCGGCCTGGCAGAAGCCCGCGAGAGTGAGCAGAATCAGCAGGCTGCGCATCGCGGACACTCCGTTGCAGGCCATCGCAGCGTAGCGCCAAATGCTATTTCTTCAAGCTGGCTTCAATCAGCAGATCGGCGTTGCGGGCGACCGCTTTTGCCGGACCGCCGAGCCCGAACAACTGACCGCTGATATAGGCGCCCTCGATCAGGAGCAGCAGGCCGTCGCCGAGCGTGTCAGGGTCTTGGGCGCCCATCGCAACCGCCATGGCGCGCAGGCGGCGGCGCAGTTCCTGCTTGTTGGCCTCGCTGACCACGCGGGCCGGATGGCTGTGATCGGGATATTCGACCGCCGCATTGGTCATGCCGCAGCCGCGATAGTCCGCCACTTGCGTTCGCTTGCCGATGCGGGTCAGGAAGGCCTTGATCTGCGCGCGCGGGTCGCCGGGATGAGCGGCGACAGCCTCATCGAAACGCTCCCAGTATTCACGGTCGTATTGCCTGAGATAGGAAGCGGCCAGTTCATCCTTGGAGGGGAAGCTGCGATAGAGGCTGGGCTTGGTGACGCCGGCGCGTTTGACGATCTCGTCGACGCCGATCGCCCTGATGCCGCGCCGGTAGAACAGATCATAGGCGACATCGAGAATCTTCTTGGCGGCTTTCGGCGGCGCCGACGCATGACCGTCGCTGATGGTCAGATCAATATTTTTGTCCGTTGGCATCGTGTGACTCGATTGACAATGTTACCGATCGGTACGTATACCTGTTCCCACCCTGCAACGTACCGGTCAGTAACATGATAACTCAATCTCGTCCCTTTGGCCAGCGCTACGCCTTCGTCGTGGTTGGCATCATCTTTCTCTGCCTGCTGGTCGCGGCCGGCCTGCGGTCCGCACCCGCCGTCATGATGCTGCCGCTGGAGAACAGCTTTGGCTGGCGGCGAGACGTCATCTCGCTGGCTGCTGGTGTCGGCATCCTGCTTTACGGTCTCACCGGTCCGTTTGCCGCGGCCCTGATGGAGCGCATCGGGCTGCGCCGCACGCTGCTCGCCTCCCTGATGGTGATGTCAGGCTCCACCGCGCTCAGCCTGCTGATGACCAAGCCCTGGCATCTGTTCATCACCTGGGGCGTGTTCTCGGGCATTGGTTCCGGCGCTGTCGCCAGCGTGCTCGGCGCCACCATCGTCAATCGCTGGTTCAAGACCAATCGCGGCCTTGTCATGGGACTGATGTCGGCCTCAAGCGCCTCTGGCATGCTGGTGTTCCTGCCGATGATCGCCGCGCTGGCGCAGTCGGGTGGCTGGCAGCCGGTCGTCATTGCGGTGGCGATCGCCACCGCGGCCCTGATACCGCTGGTCTGGCTGCTGGTGCCGGAACGGCCGGCCTCGATCGGCATGGTGCGCTACGGCGCCGAGGCCGACGACGTGCCGCCGGCTCCGCCCGCGTCACAGGGCAATTTCCTCGCGCATACGTTCTCGACGTTGCGCCGCGCCGCCGGCACGAGGGTATTCTGGTATCTGTTCGCCACCTTCTTCGTCTGCGGCTTCACCACCAACGGGCTGGTCGGCACTCATCTGATCGCGTTCTGCGGCGACATGGGCATCGGCGAGGTGCAGGCCGCCGGCCTGCTGTCGATGATGGGCATTTTCGACCTGATCGGCACGACACTGTCGGGCTGGCTTACCGACCGCTACGACCCGCGCAAGCTGCTTGGCGTCTATTACGGCATTCGTGGCCTGTCGCTGATCTATCTGCCCTATTCCGGCTTCTCGGCGACCAGCCTGATCATCTTCGCGGTGCTCTACGGCCTCGACTGGATCGCCACCGTGCCGCCGACGCTGAGGCTCGCCAACGAGGCGTTCGGCGATCGCAGCGGACCGATCGTATTCGGCTGGATCGTCGCCGGCCACCAGATCGGTGCGGCCACCGCCGCCGCTTTCGGCGGCACCATGCGCGAGCTGCAAGGCAACTACGAACTGGCCTTCCTGATTGCCGGCATGACGGCAATTGCCGCGGCGTGTATCTCGCTGCTGATCAATACAAGCCGGCCAGCGTTTGAACCGGAGCCGAGAGCGGCTTAGCCGCGACGGCGGAGCGCTAATCTCCCCCCTTGAGGGGAGATGGCCGCGAAGCGGCCAGAGGGGGTCGGTCCGACCGGGCTCTGCCTCCTGGTGCAGATGGAGGTCGGCGCTCTATGCGCGGCGACCCCCTCTGTCGCCTTCGGCGACATCTCCCCCTCGAGGGGGGAGATCACCCTGTTCACTGTTATCAAACCTTCATCATCCCGAGATGCGCCTGAAACATTGACGCTGGATCCTGGTGGCACCGTTCAAGCCATCCAGGAAACAGCCATGAACAAGCTTTCGATGACCCGCCGCGCCTTCGTCACGTCCGCCAGCGCCGTTGGCCTGGCCGGCGTTTCGAGCCTGGCACTGCCATACTATTCGCGCGCCAATCAGCGGCCGGCCTTCACCCATGGCGTCCAGTCGGGCGATGTCGACGCCACCAGCGGCATGGTTTGGACGCGCACCGACCGCCCGTCGCGCGTCATGTTCGAGGTGTCGTCGACGGAGAATTTCGCCAATGCGACGCGCCTGGCACCGCTCGATACGTCGCCGGCCAGCGATTACACCGTCAAACGGCTGCTCACCGACCTCGCTTCCGACCAGGACATCTTCTACCGCATGACATCAGCCGATCTCGCCGACATCAACGCCGTTTCGGAGCCTATCACCGGCCGCTTCAGGACGGCGCCGGCCTCGAAGCGCGACATCCGCTTTGCCTGGTCGGGCGACACGGCCGGCCAGGGCTGGGGCATCGACGAGACCGGCATGAAGACCTACGCCACGATCGGCAGGCATACGCCCGATTTCTTCCTGCACTCGGGCGACACCATCTATGCCGACGGCGCCATGAAGGACGAGGTCGACCTGCCCGGTGGCGGCAAGTGGAAGAACGTCGTGCTGATCGACGGCAAGCGCAAGGTCGCCGAGACGCTGGACGAATACCGGGACCAGTGGAAATACAACATGATGGACCGGAACGTGCTCGGCTTGAGCGCCATCTGCCCGACCTTCTACCAGTGGGACGACCACGAAGTTCTGAACAACTGGTCGGATTCGAAGAATCTCAGCGCCGACAATCGCTATACGGAGAAATCCATTCACGTGCTGGCGGCCCGCGCGGCGCGCGCCTTCCATGAGATGACGACGATCCGCTATGAACCCTCCGAGCCCGGCCGTGTCTATCGCAAGATCGCTTACGGGCCGCTGCTCGACGTGTTCTTTCTCGATATGCGGTCCTATCGCGGCCCCAACGGTCCGGACATGCAGGATGAGATGACCCCGCAATCGCGCATGCTGGGCGAACAGCAGACGAAATGGCTGAAGCGCGAGCTGGCGAATTCGAAGGCGACCTGGAAAATCATCGCCGCGGACATGCCGCTCGGCCTCGTCGTCTGGGATGACGGCACCAAGAAGGTCGGCGCCGAAGCGGTCAGCAATGGCGATAACGGGTTGCCAAAGGGACGCGAGCTCGAGATCGCCGACCTGCTGCGCTTCATCAAAAACGCCGGCATCAGCAACACAGTCTGGCTGACCGCCGACGTGCATTACACGGCCGCCCACCATTACAACCCGGACAAGGCGCAGTTCCAGGATTTCAATCCGTTCTGGGAATTCGTCTCGGGCCCGATCCACGCCGGAACGTTCGGCCCCAACGATTTTGACATGACATTCGGGCCGGAGCTAAAGTTCATCAAGGCGCCGACTGCCGAACAGGGTCAGAACCTGCCGCCATCGGCGGGCCTGCAATTCTTCGGGCTGGTCGACATTTCAGGCGCCAGCGAGCAGATGACGGTGCGGCTGATGGATCGCGACGACAACGAACTCTACAAGGTGACGCTCGACCCGGTGCGGTCGGCATAAACGCACTTTTCACCCTCCCTCTCGTGGGGAGGGTCGACGCGGCGGCTTCGCGAAGCGAAGCTGGCGAGACGGGGCGGGGGTGAAGCGCCGTCTTAGTCCGGGTAGCAGACCATCGGAATGTTCGGCCAGACGGCGTTGTCGCAGTTGGCGGTGTCCTGCCGCTGCTTGAAGGAGGCGCTGACCGGGCCGGTCACCATCGGGTCGACACCGTCGGGTGCGTCGGCGAAGACCTGCTCGGCTGTCTGCGTGCCGGACTGCGCAACCGGGCGCGTCTCGCGCAGCGTCGCAGCCGACTGCGCGGCGTTGGCGGCCAGCAGGATTGCAAAGGCTGCGGATGCGATGAGCGGCCAAAATCGGTTGAGTCTATCTGTCATGATCTTCGAACTGCCCGGGCCCGGAAAGGTTCCCGCCTTGGTTAACGGAATCATCTCACACGCAGATGCTTAAGATTTGATGAGTATTTGGTGGCGCGCCTCCTCTTTCGCAACTGCGAAAAACCCTGTATGAGCCCCGCAACCGAAAGAGGCAGCGCCTTTTGGCCTGCTGCCTGCAACGCTTCCGAGACCAGAACATGAAAATCCGTAATATCGCGATCATCGCGCACGTCGACCATGGAAAAACCACCCTCGTCGATCAATTGCTCCGCCAATCCGGCTCCTTCCGGGACAACCAGCGCGTCGCCGAACGCGCCATGGATTCCAACGACCTCGAAAAGGAACGCGGCATCACCATCCTGGCCAAGGCGACCTCGGTCGATTGGAAGGACACCCGCATCAACATCGTCGACACCCCAGGCCACGCCGATTTTGGCGGCGAGGTCGAACGCATCCTGTCGATGGTGGACTCAGCCATCGTGCTGGTCGACGCTGCCGAGGGGCCGATGCCGCAGACCAAATTCGTCGTCGGCAAGGCGCTCAAGGTCGGCCTGAAGCCGATCGTCGTCATCAACAAGATCGACCGCCCGGACGCCCGCCATGTCGAAGTGGTCAACGAGGTGTTCGACCTGTTCGCAGCGCTCGACGCCACCGATGAACAGCTCGACTTCCCGATTCTGTACGGTTCAGGCCGCGACGGCTGGGTTTCCGAAAATCCGGAAGGACCGAAGGACCAGCAGTTGGCGCCGCTGTTCGACCTCGTCATCAAGCATGTGCCGGCGCCGACCGTGCATCCCGGCCCGTTCCGCATGATCGGCACCATCCTGGAAGCCAATCCGTTCCTCGGCCGCATCATCACCGGCCGCATCGAATCAGGCACGCTGAAGTCCAACCAGCCGGTCAAGGTGCTGCACCATGACGGCACGCTGGTCGAAACTGGCCGTATTTCCAAGATCCTCGCTTTCCGCGGCCTCGAACGCCAGCCGATCGAAGAGGCCCAGGCGGGCGACATCGTTGCCATTGCCGGCCTTTCGAAAGGCACCGTCGCCGACACGTTCTGCGATCCGGCGGTGAGCGAGCCGCTGCATGCGCAGCCGATCGATCCGCCGACGGTGACCATGTCCTTCCTCGTCAACGACAGTCCGCTGGCCGGCACAGAAGGCGACAAGGTCACCAGCCGAGTCATACGCGACCGTCTGCTGCGCGAAGCCGAAGGCAATGTCGCGCTGAAGATCGAGGAATCGCCCGACAAGGACTCGTTCTTCGTCTCCGGCCGCGGCGAATTGCAGCTGGCCGTGCTGATCGAGACGATGCGCCGCGAGGGTTTCGAGATTGCCGTGTCGCGTCCGCGCGTCGTCATGCAGAAGGGCGAGAACGGCGAGTTGCAGGAACCCATCGAGGAAGTCGTTATCGACGTCGACGAGGAGCATGCCGGCATCGTCGTGCAGAAGATGTCGGAGCGCAAAGCCGAGATGGTGGAACTGCGCCCGTCCGGCGGCAATCGCCAGCGCATCGTCTTCCACGCGCCGACGCGCGGCCTGATCGGCTACCAGTCGGAACTGCTGACCGACACGCGGGGCACGGCCGTGATGAACCGGCTGTTCCATGCCTACGAGCCCTACAAGGGCGAACTGCCGGGGCGTACCAACGGCGTCCTGATCTCCAACGAACAGGGCGAGGCGGTGGCCTACGCCATGTGGAACCTGGAAGACCGCGGCCCGATGGTCATCGACCCGGGCGTCAAGGTCTATCAGGGCATGATCATCGGCATCCACAGCCGCGACAACGATCTCGAAGTGAACGTGCTCAAGGGCAAGAAGCTGACCAATATCCGCGCCGCCGGCAAGGATGAAGCGGTGAAGCTGACCCCGCCGATCCGCATGACGCTGGAACGCGCGCTGGCCTGGATCCAGGACGACGAGCTGGTCGAAGTGACGCCGAAGACGATCCGCCTGCGCAAGCTTTATCTCGACCCGAACGAGCGCAAGCGGTTCGAGAAGTCGGCCAAGGCGGTCGGCGCGGCATAAGCTTCTTTATTCCAAACGGCTGAGAGGGGCGGAGCAGACCAATGCTCCGCCCCTCTTTCGTTCATCCACCGGCAGCCGACATGATGTCGTCCTGGTCGACCTCACCGGCCAGATCTATGCGGATAGTCGCTCCCTGGCGGGCGGGCTTGCGCAAGGCTTTGGCACCGTCCGGATGAACGAGCAGCAAACGTCCCTTTTCAAGCGCTTGAAGCCGTGATCGCGAGATGCCGAGTTCGCCGGCGAGCAGCCGATCGAGTCGCAGGGACGTCGGCATTTCGAGGCGAAGCTGGAGCTCCAGCGCGGTAGCCGTCTCCCTTGTGCCGCCAAGCCTGTGCTTGTGAACGGCGACATCGGGAAATTCCTCGATGCACCCGATCCGGTTTCGCAGTGCGACGACATCAAAGGCATGGCGGCGGGCCAGCCCCGGATCGTTGCTTTCGAGCGCCTGCAGCAAAGCAGGCTCGATGTCGCGGCGGTTGCAGCGCTCGAAAATGCCGAAATTCCAGGAATTGTCGCAGTCGATGCAGCGGTAGATCAGCCAGACATCGATGCGCTTGCCGTTGGCGTTGACGCGGAACTTTCCGCTGCTGCAATAGGCTTTCACAGTGCCGCAGCGATTGCAGTTGATGAGCGGTCGAGGTGCGATTTTGGGCGCGATCGCCCAGCCGATGCGCAGAAATCCAGACATGCCGATAAGCCCTTCCCGTCGGGAAGTTCATCAGGCGGCGATGTCGAGATGCCCATGCGGGCACGGCGTGGCGGTAGGCTGCGGTTTTTGGAAATCAGGTGTCACGGGCAAGAGCCGCGCGACGCGGTTCAGCAGTGCCAAACCGGTCTCGAACCGCCGCCCAGAGGAACACATGGAAATGAACACAGACACCGCGAATGCGGCGTCATGCAGTGTGTGGGGGAGTTGACGAGACCGGCGGTTACGTAGGCAAAGTGAAGCTCAAAATTGTTTCGCGGCGGCCTTTCTAGCCGCGAGATGCCGGGCGGGCAATGAGGGGCGACGCAAACGCCTCTTCAAAGGGCGAAATTTCGCTGCAAGCCGCAGGGTTCCAAATCGCCGTTAATCGGCTATCCTTCGCTCTCTAACGTTGAAGGCACTGCCATGCACCTCACATCGCTCCTGATCTTCGCCGCCGCTTTGTTCGTTGCCGCCGGCTCGCCCGGTCCATCGATCGCGGCGCTCGTCGCGCGCGTCATCTCGAAAGGCTTTCGCGACGTGTTCCCGTTCCTGCTTGCTATGTGGATCGGCGAGGGCATCTGGCTGTCGCTGGCGGTATTCGGGCTGGCTGTGGTGGCGCAGACCTTCCATTTCGCGTTTGTCGTCGTGAAATGGGTCGGCGTCGCCTATCTTGCCTACCTTGCCTGGAAAATGTGGACTGCACCTGTCGATGCGAAAGAGGGCGAGATGCCGCGCGAGGATTCTCCGGCAAGGCTGTTCTTCGCCGGTATGGCGGTGACGCTCGGCAATCCCAAGATCATGATGTTCTATCTGGCGCTGCTGCCGACCATTATCGACCTCGCTTCGGTCAGCATCGTCGGCTGGGCCGAGTTGACGGCGACCATGGCCGTGGTGCTGGTCGCCATCGATCTGGCTTGGGTGCTCGCCGCGTCACAGGCGCGCAAGCTCCTCAGGAGCAAGCGCGCCATGAAGATCGCCAACCGCATCAGTGCCACGACGATGGCCGGCGCGGCAGCGGCGATCGCGGCGCGGTCGTAACCCGTCACATCATCTCGATGATCGGCGCGATCTCGACGCTGAAAGCCGGGTCCATCAGGATCGGGCAATCCTTGGCCTTGGCTACGGCATCGTCGATGTCTTTCGCTTCGACGATGGTGTAGCCGGCGGTCGGATTGCTGCCGCCATTGTTCTCGACCTTGCCGCCGGGTAGCACCATCTTCGACTTGCCGACCGGATTGCCGCCGTCGACCACGGCCGAGCCGAGCTTTCCGTACCAGCCGTTCCAGGCGTCCATTGCTGCTTTCCGTTCGGCCTCCTCGGTCGGCATCTTCCCGGAGCCGTGATAGACGTAGAGAAATTTTGCCATGTTCTCCTCCTTGATCAGCGGCATCGAACCGACATGCGGCCATGCCGCCTGCCGATCATCGGACCAAACCGGCAAACAAGCAACGAGAATGCGAAACAGCTAATTTAGGGCCTGTCGCCAGGTCACCGCGCCATGGCGTGATATTCGTCGTTGGGCCGCATATCGATCGCCGCGGCCACCCGGTTCGACATGTTGAAGAAGGCAGCGGTCGAGGCGATGTCCCAGATATCGCGATCGGTGAAGCCGGCCTTGCGCAGTGCTGCCCGATCGGCCTCGACAATCTTCGCCGGCTCCTCGGTCAACTTGACGGCGAATTCGAGCATTGCGGTCTGCTTGGGCGAGAGATCGGCGGCGCGGAAATTCATCACCATCATTTCGCCGAGCGCCGGGTCGCCGGACAACTGGCGCACCGCCGCGCCATGCGCGGTCAGGCAATAGTAGCAATGATTTATCGAAGAGACGGCGACCGCGATCATCTCCCGCTCCAGCTTCGACAGGCCGGAGTCTGCGAGCATCAGGTCGTTGTACATGACGGTGAAAGCACGCAGCTTCTTGTCGTCGAAGGCGTAGGCGAGAAGCACGTTGGGAACGAGGCCGAGCTTCTCTTCGCATTTGGCGAAATAGTTTTTTGTCGCCTCGCTCAGTTCTCCCAGGCCAAGGTCAAGCGCGGTGATTTTGCCAGTCATGGGCCATTTCTCCTCGTTGGTCGGCGTCTTTTTGCCGAATTCCGATATTTCTTTGCAAGCCGTCAAACCTTTGTCGCCAAACAGCGGTCATCTGCTACCATAGTCGTAAAAGCATTGACGGGAGGGAAGTGCCTCATGGCCAGCGTGAAATCCGCGAGCAAGCCGAAGAAAAAAATCACGGCAGCGGCAAAAGCGGAGGAAAGGCCAGCCGGGCTTGCCGACTATCTGCTCGCCCGCGCGCCGGCTGAAGATCTCGCCACTTATGAAATGGCCGATCTCGAACGCGCCGCCGATCTCGCCGGCCAGGCAATAGCCATTCACAAAAAAGGCGAGTGCGTCATCGCCGTCGATGCCGATTCCGGCGTTGTCCGAGACGGCCGCCCGGTGACGGTCATCACGGTCGTCAACGACAACATGCCGTTCCTGTTCGATTCCATCCTTGGCGAAGTCACCGAGACATCAGGCGAACCGATGCTGGTCACCCATCCGGTCATCGTGGTTCGTCACGGCAAAGACGGTGTGGACGAAATCCTCGGCGACGGCAATTTCGCCAAGGATGACGGCAGCCACGACCGGCTGAGCGTCATCCATGTCCACATACCGCGGCTGACCGCGGAGCAGGCGAGCGGATTGACCGAGCGGTTGCGCAAGACGCTCGGCCAGGTTCATGCCGCTGTCCACGACTGGAGACCGATGCTGGCCCGCCTCGATCAGGCGATTTCCGAATTCCGCTATTCGGCGGTGCCGCTCGACAAGAAGAGCGTTGCCGAGGCGATCGCTTTCCTAGAGTGGCTGCGCGACGACAATTTCACCTTCCTCGGCATGCGCGAGTTCAAATACACCGGCGGCGAGGAAAGCGGCACGCTGGAGCGCGCCGACAAACCCGGCCTCGGCATCCTCGCTGATCCCGATGTGCTGGTGCTCAGGCGCGGTACCGAAGCCGTGACGACAACGCCTGAGATCCGCGCCTTCCTGCATGGGCCGGAGCCGCTGATCGTCACCAAGGCCAATGCCAAGTCATCCGTGCATCGCCGCATCTATCTCGATTACATTGGCGTCAAGACCTACACAGCCAAAGGCACGCTGGCGGGCGAATTGCGCATCGTCGGCCTGTTCACCTCGACCGCCTACACGCGCTCGGTGATGAAGATCCCCTACCTGCGATCCAAAGCCGAAACCATCATCGCCAAGTCAGGCTTCGACCGCCACGACCACTCCGGCAAGGCGCTGATCAATGTGCTGGAAAGCTATCCGCGTGACGAGTTGTTCCAGGTGCCGGTGCCGATCCTGAGGAAGCACGCCGTCGCCATTCTCGGCCTCGTCGAGCGACCGCGCGTGCGGGCGCTGGTGCGCGCGGACCAGTTCGACCGCTTCGTCTCGATCCTCGTCTTCGTGCCGCGCGACCGCTACGACAGCGTGGTGCGCGAGAAGATCGGCCTCTATCTGAAAACTGTGTTCGAAGGCCGGCTGTCTGCCTATTACCCGGCCTTCCCAGAAGGCGGGCTGGCGCGCGTGCACTTCATCATCGGCCGTTCCGGCGGCAAGACGCCGAAGGTCGAGCAAGCGACGATCGAAGCCGCGATCCGCGACATCGTGCGCACCTGGGAAGATGCGCTTTCAGATGCGGCGGAGGCCAATGGTGCCGACCAGACGTTGAAGAGCATCGCCGCGCGGCTGCCGGAAAGCTACCGCGATTCGTTCAGCGCGGCGGTGGCGCTGGCCGATGCCGGGCGGATTGCCAAAATCAGCGCCAGCAATCCGATTGCCATCGACTACTATCGCCATGGCGAGCAGAAGCCGCACCAGGCAGCGCTGAAGATCTATCACCACGGCAGCCCGGTGGCGCTGTCGCGGCGGGTGCCGGTGCTGGAAAACATCGGCTTCCGCGTCATCAGCGAACGCACCTTCGAGGTCGGCGACGGCCAGTCCGGCCAGATCAGCGATGATCACCCCGGCCGGGTCTTCATCCATGACATGGAGCTGGAGAACAGCTACGGCAAACCGATCGATCTGACCGATGGCGGGGCGCTGTTCGTGGACGCGTTCTTGTCCGTCTGGCGCGGCGACGTCGACAATGACGGCTACAATGGCCTTGCCCAGACCGCGGGCCTGTGGTCGGGCGAGATCACCGTTCTGCGCGCCTATGGCCGCTACCTGCAGCAGGTTGGCATTCCGCAAAGCCAGGATTTCATCGCCGCCGCGCTCAATCGCTATCCCGACATCGCGCGCGGCCTGCATGCGCTGTTCATCGCCAGGCTTGGCCCGACAGCCGAGACCGAAGGCGTGGTGGCGGCAAAGCACCTCAAGGCCAAGATCAAGGATGCGCTGGAAGACGTTCCCAACATCGACGACGACACCATTATCCGGCGCTATCTCAATCTGATCGAAGCCTCGCTGCGCACCAATCATTTCGTCGCCGATACGAAAGAGAAAGGCCAGTCGCTGGCGATCAAGCTCGATTCGTATGCGGTGGACGGATTGCCGGCGCCGCGGCCGTGGCGGGAGATCTTCGTCTACGGTTCCGAAGTCGAGGGCCTGCATCTGCGCTTCGGCCCGGTGGCGCGCGGCGGCCTGCGTTGGTCGGACCGCGCCCAGGACTACCGCACCGAGGTGCTCGGCCTGGTCAAGGCGCAGCAGGTCAAGAACGCCGTCATCGTGCCTGTCGGCGCCAAAGGCGGCTTCTACCCGAAGAAGCTGCCGATGACCGCCGGCCGTGACGCGATCTTCGAGGCCGGCACCGCGGCCTACAAGAACTTCGTCTCCAGCCTGCTGTCGATCACCGACAATATCGGCCTTGAGGGTGTCATCCCGCCGGCCGGCGTCGTGCGCCGCGATCCGGACGATCCGTATTTCGTGGTTGCCGCCGACAAGGGCACGGCGACCTTCTCCGATACCGCCAACGCCATCAGCGAGCAGCACGGTTTCTGGCTCGACGACGCCTTCGCCAGCGGCGGCTCGGCCGGCTACGACCACAAGAAGATGGGCATCACCGCCAAGGGCGCATGGGAAGCCGTCAAGCGGCATTTCCGTGAGATCAACCGCGATATCCAGACCTCGCCTTTCACTGTCGTCGGTGTCGGTGACATGTCGGGCGACGTTTTCGGCAACGGCATGCTGTTGTCGCCGAAGACCCGGCTGATTGCTGCCTTCGACCATCGCGACATCTTCATAGATCCAGATCCGGACATGGCCGCGTCGATGTCCGAGCGCGAGCGCATGTTCGCGCTCCCCCGCTCGAGCTGGCAGGACTACGACAAGACCAAACTGTCGGAAGGCGGCATCATCGTCTCGCGCAACCAGAAGTCGATCTCCTTGCCGGCGGCAGCGGCAGCAGCGATCGGCCTCGGCAAGACGACCGCCACGCCGGTCGAGATCATGACCGCCATCCTGAAGGCGCCGGTCGATCTTCTGTGGTTCGGCGGCATCGGCACATATTTGCGGGCTTCGACCGAGACCAATGCCGAGGTCGGCGACCGCGCCAATGATGCTATCCGCATCACCGCGCTGGACGTGCGCGCCAAGGTGATCGGCGAGGGCGCCAATCTCGGCGTCACGCAGCGCGCGCGCATCGAGTTCGGCATGAATGGCGGCCGCTGCAATTCCGACGCCATCGACAATTCCGGCGGCGTCAACTGCTCCGACGTCGAGGTCAACATCAAGATCGCGCTGGCGTCCGCCATGCGCAAGGGATCGTTGACGCGCTCGGCACGCAACAAGCTGCTGGCCGAGATGACCGACGAGGTCGGCTCACTTGTCCTGTCCAACAACTACCAGCAGACGCTGGCGCTTTCGATCGCCCGCAAGCGCGGCCTCGCCGACATCGCGCATCAGAGCCGTTTCATGACGGCGCTGGAGGCGCGCGGCCTGCTCGACCGCGCCGTCGAGACGCTGCCGTCGCCGGCGGCGCTTGCCGATCGCGAAGCGCGCGGCGAACCGCTGACCAGGGCCGAGCTCGGCGTGCTGCTCGCCTATGCCAAGATCGTGCTGTTTTCCGACATCGTCGCCAGCGACGTGCCGGACGACGCGCATTTCGACCGCGACCTGATGGGCTATTTCCCGGATCGCATGGCGAAGAAATATGTCGCCGAAATCCACGGCCACCGGCTGCGCCGGGAGATCATTACACGGGTCGTCGTCAACGATCTGGTCAATCGCGGCGGCCCTTCCTTCGTCAACCGGCTGCAGGAAGCCACGGGGCGCACCGCCGCCGACGTGGTGCGCACCTTCGCCGTGGTGCGCGACGGCTTTGCCTTGCCGGCGCTCTATCGCGAGATCGACGCGCTCGACAACCAGATCGATGGCCAGGTGCAGCTCGATCTCTATCAGATGGTCAGCCGGCTGATCTATGTGACCAGCGGCTGGTATCTGAAGAACGATGCCAGCACGGCAGCCCTTAGCCAGCGCATCGCCGAACTGCTGGAAGCCCGCAAGGCGCTGGAGCCCAAGCTCGTTTCGCTGCTGCCGGCCTTCTCGCGCGAGCGGATCGAGGAGAAGCGGCACGGGCTGTTCAAGAGCGGCGCGCCGGAACGGCTGGCCGCGCAGCTGGCGTTGAGCGAGGTGGCGGAACTCATCCCCGATATCGCGTTGACGGCGCGCACCGCCGGCGCCGACATCGTCGCGGCGGCCACGGCATTCTTCGCCGTCAGCGATGCCTTCCGCATCCCGCGTGTCGAGGACGCGGCACGCTCGATCACGCCCTCGGACTATTACGACCAGCTGGCCCTTTCGCGCGCCACCGACACGATAGGTGCCGCGCGGCGCGGCATCGCGGTGGCGGCACTCACCGGTCATGCCAAGGCAGCCGATCCGGTAGCGGCCTGGCTGGAAGCCGGCGGCGAGCGGGTGGCGCGCATCCGCGAGCGGCTGCAGGCGCTGACCGAAGGCGGCGACATTACCGTGTCGCGGCTGTCGGTCGCTTCCGGGTTGATGAGCGATTTGACGGGGATGTGAGTTGGTTTGTTTTCATCCGGCTGTCGTCACCTTCTCCCCGCATAGCGACGAGGGAAGGGATATGGCCGCAATGCTGGCACCTATCTCGCGATCCGGGAGAGCGGCGCAATGCTTGATGTTTACATGAATGCTGGAAAAATGCAGACATGGCGCCCGATACGGGCACGGCCGGGGGGATCATCATGGCGGTAGAGGCAGTGCAGCGTGCGTCTGGACGTGGTATCTGGGGATGGATGCTGTTCGACTGGGCCGCGCAGCCGTTCTTCACGGTCATCACCACCTTCATCTTCGGGCCGTACTTCGTCTCGCGCATGGCGAGCGATCCGGAAACCGGCCAGGCGGCCTGGGGTTACGGCATCGCCGCGGCGGGCCTGGTCATCGCCGTGCTGTCGCCGATCCTAGGCTCGATCGCCGATCAGACCGGTCCACGCAAGCCGTGGATCGCGTTCTTCGCCGCGGTCAAGGTCACCAGCCTTAGCCTGCTTTGGTTCGCGGCTCCCGGTTCGAACCTTTTCCTGGTCGTGTTCTTGTTCTCGCTGGCGTCGGTCGCGGCCGAGTTTTCGACCGTGTTCAACGATTCGATGATGCCGCGCCTGGTGCCGAAGAGCGAGATCGGCCGGATCTCCAACATGGCCTGGGGGATTGGTTATCTCGGCGGCATGATCGCGCTGATCTTCGTCGTCGCCTGCTTGGCCGGTTCGCCGGAGACGGGCAAGACGATCATCGGCATCGACCCGCTGTTCGGGCTCGATCCGAAGCTCGGCGAAGATGCCCGCGCCACCGGGCCGTTGTCGGCCGGCTGGTACTTCCTGTTCATCCTGCCGATGTTCTTTTTCACGCCCGACGCCCTCAAGGGGCTGCCGATCGGCCCGGCGGTGCGAGAGGGGTTGGCTGAGTTGAAAGCAACACTGAGCGAGGTGCGCAAGCGCAGCGGTATCTTCCGCTTCCTTGTCGCCCGCATGATCTATCAGGACGGCGTCAACGCTCTGCTGGCGCTGGGTGGTACGTTTGCGGCTGCAATGTTCCATTGGTCGATCACCGAGATCGGCATTTTCGGCATCATTCTCAATGTCGTCGCCATCTTCGGCTGCCTGGTTGCGGCCCGTCTCGACACGGCGCTTGGCTCAAAAACCATCGTGATGATCTCACTGGTCCTGCTCGGCATCGCCACGATCGGCATCGTCTCGACCGGACCGGGCTACACTTTGTTCGGCCTCTGGATGATGCCCGGGCCAGACAGTGGCGGCCTGTTCGGTACGGCGGCGGAAAAGGCCTACATCTTCTTCGGCCTGTTGATTGGCGTGGCTTTCGGGCCGGTGCAGGCGTCGTCGCGTTCGTACATGGCGCGCAGCGTTACCGCCGCCGAATCCGGCCGCTATTTCGGAATTTATGCGCTGGCGGGGCGGGCGACCAGCTTCCTGGCGCCGTTCATGGTCGCGTCCGTCACCCTTGCCAGTGGCTCGGCGCGCCTCGGCATGGCGGTCATCGCGCTGTTCCTTGGGCTCGGCATGGCGATCCTGATCAAGACGCCTTATCCGGCGGACCGGCCAAGCGAATAGCAACAGCGTCCTCCTTCTCCCACAAGGGAAAAGGAAGAACGCTCAATGCCGGAAATGCCTCACGCCCGTAAACACCATGGCGATGCCGTGCTCGTCGGCGGCGGCGATCACGTCCTTGTCGTTCATCGAGCCGCCAGGCTGGATGACGGCAGTGGCGCCGGCGGCGATCGCGGCCAGCAGTCCGTCGGCGAAGGGGAAGAAGGCGTCGGAAGCGACGACCGAGCCCTTGGTCAGCGGTTCGGCAAGGCCCGCGGCCTCGGCGGCGTCGAGCGCCTTGCGCGCGGCGATGCGTGAGGAATCGACCCGGCTCATCTGGCCAGCGCCGATGCCGACGGTGGCACCGTCCTTGACGTAGACGATGGCGTTGGACTTGACATGCTTGGCGACGCGGAAGGCGAATTTGAGGTCGGCCATTTCGGCCGGCGTCGGCGCGCGCCTGGTCACTACTTTCAGCTCCAGGTCGTCGACGACGGCGTTGTCGCGGGACTGGACGAGCAGCCCGCCGGCGACTGATTTGACCGTCGTGCCTGACGTGCGCGGGTCCGGCAGGCCGCCGGTGACCAGCAGGCGCAGATTTTTCTTTGCCGCGACGATTGCCGCTGCCTCGTCGGTCGCGCCGGGCGCGATGATCACCTCTGTGAAGGTCTTGACGATTTCTGCGGCGGCCGCGGCGTCGAGGATCCGATTCACAGCGACGATGCCGCCGAAGGCCGAGACCGGATCGCAGGCCAGCGCCTTGGCGTAGGCCGCCTTCAGCGAGATGCCTTCGGCGACGCCGCACGGGTTGGCGTGCTTGATGATGGCAACCGCGGCGGAACGGTCGGGATCGAATTCGCCGGCCAGTTCGAAGGCGGCGTCGGTGTCGTTGATGTTGTTGTAGGAGAGCTGCTTGCCCTGCAACTGCTGCGCCGTGGCGACGCCGGGCCGCTTGTCGCCATTGAGGTAGAAGCCGGCGCTCTGATGCGGGTTCTCGCCGTAGCGCATGACCTCTTCCAGCTTGCCGCCGAAGGCGCGCCATGTCGGGTGCTCGATCTCAAGCACTTCGGCGAACCAGCCGGAGATTGCCGCGTCATAGGTGGCGGTGCGGGCAAAGGCCTTGGCCGCCAGCTTCTTGCGGAAATCCAGCGACAGCGAGCCGATGTTCATTTCCAGCGCGTTCAGCACCGAGGCGTAGTCGCCGGGATCGGTGACAATGGCGACATAGGCGTGGTTCTTGGCCGAGGCGCGCATCATTGCCGGTCCGCCAATGTCGATGTTCTCGACGATCGAGGCGTAATCGGCGCCGGAGCGGCGGACCTCCTCGAACGGATAGAGATTGGACACCACGAGATCGATCGGCTCGATACCGTACTTGCGCATTGCAGCCACATGATCCGGGTCGTCGCGCACGCCAAGCAGCGCGCCATGCACGCTGGGATGCAAGGTCTTGACCCGGCCATCCATGATCTCGGGAAAACCGGTTAGCTCGGAGACGTCGCGCACGGCGAGGCCGGCCTCGGCGATCGCCTTTGCCGTGCCGCCGGTCGAGACCAGTTCGACACCGGCCGCTGCCAGCGCTTTGGCGAAATCGAGAAGGCCCGTCTTATCGAAAACGGAGAGCAGGGCGCGACGCACCGGAACGAGGTCAGGTGCTGGAATGTTCTTGGCGGCGACGGCCATGGGCTGGCGGCCTTTCACGACTTGATTTGAAGCATCCGGGGGCCGTAGCACATGACGCCCGGAAATCAAGCGCCGACGTTTTCGTATGCAATTTGCTGGCCCATATATAAGCTTGTCTTGCTGGTGGAGGAGAAGAATCGATGGCGTTTGTGCGCGTTGGCCAATTCAAGGCGTTGCCGGACACGACCGAGCAATTGCGGGCGATCTATGAAACCAAGGCGATCCCCGCCATCCGCGCCGCAAGCGGCAACATCAGCGCCGTGCTGCTGCAGCAACATCAGGCGAGCGACACATTCATGGCGATCACAGTGTGGAACACCGTCGAGGATGCCGAGCGCTATGACCGAAGCGGCCAGGCGGCGGCGATGGTCGACAAGATCCGCTTCGCATTCGCCGGTCCGCCCTCGCTCACCACTTACGACGCTTTCGGTGTCCCGCAGCAAGCTTGAGCGGGCCGGCTGCTTTCGCACGGCAGGCTCAGTTGTTTTCCGGGTAACCGGCGATGCTGGTGCGCGTCAGCTGCCAATGGACTTCGGCAACTTCCGAGGCCTTGAAGGCAAGCACGATCTGGCGGCTGCGGCGCGGACCGCCAAGACCGGCGAAATAGATCGATTCCTCAACCTCCGGCACCACCTCGGCGCAAGTAAATACCCAGTTGTCGGCCTGATCGGCGGTCATCACCAGGCGATCATGCTCATCCTGCAACAGCTTGATGTCGGGGTGGACGTGGAAGCGGACGGTGACGAAGTCGCGGCCGTTGTTGCGGATCGACGCATTGCCGGGCCGCTGGAAGCGATCCCTGCCGACCAGCACATTGCCGTTCGAGGAGAGCTTCAGTTCGCGTTCATGCAAGAAACCGAAACGCGCGACATAACCGTCATGGCGAGCGATGAACCCCTGAACGCCCTTCTGGTCGATGCGCTTGCATTGAACATGCTGCGGGCCGCCGATCAGCGGCGAACCGAGCAGGTCGTTGACGCGCAGCGAATGGCTGAAGCGTGCCGACGAGGTATCGTTGATGGTGGCGGTCGAGTGCGCGGCGGTGGCGCGCGCCAGCGGCCGGAATTCAGCCGCGCCATAGGTGTCGATGCCGGCATTGACGACGTAGTGCTGGCGCCCGGACGACAGTTCGAAGGCGAGACAGCTGGCGTGTGCGGCGTTGGAGACATCGACCGGCGGCGGTAGGCCGGTGTCGGCGATGACCGTCACGCCGCCCATCGACAGGCGCTCATAGCCGGAATGTGGCGCATGCAGCAGTGGCGCGCCGGCGGTGTCGTCGTGGCGCAGGATGGTGGCGATGCGGTCGTGGATGGTGGCGCCCATGCCGTTGAAGCGGGCGAGGCTGCCGTCCTGATGGCGAAAGAAGCGCAGCGCCGGCAGCATGCGGTCGATGGCGCCGATCAGCGCCTGCGGCGGCGTTTCCGCCTGATTGGCATAGGTTTGCCGCAGCGGCAGAAGGTCGGCGAGGATTTCCAGGACGACCATTGGGTTGCGCGAAATATGGCCGCCGTCGGCTAGGATCTGGCGGTCGAGTTCCGCGGCAAGGTTGCGGGTCGCGCCGCGCAGCGCCGATGCCGGTGCCGGCAGCGACAAAGCCGCGAAAGCGAGCGCGATGCGGGCACGCAGCCTGTCCTTGCCGTCCGGCATCTCGCGCGCCATCGATCTGAGGTAGCGGATCTGGACGGCGAGCGATTTCAGGAAGGCGCGGTAAAAGGGGAACTCGGCCCCCTGCAGCACGACCGAGGAGTGCTGTAGCCAGGCGATGATGCGCTTGGCGGCGGTGCCGGGCTCCCAGGCGACGCCGGAAATATGGCTGCCATGAATGACGATCCAGTCGGAAACCAGGGCGCGGGCATTGGCGGCGGCAAGCTCGGTCCCGGCGGCGCGCATGTGGCGCAGCCAGCGAAACCCGTGCAGCGTTTTCTGCCAGCCATGATTGGGCACGTTGATCTGGAAAGGCGACTTGCCGCCGGTCTCGACCAGATGCCCCGACAGGGGATAGCGCCCGTAGTAGATCTCGAGTGCGATCTGTGGGTCAGCGAGGCGCAGGTCCGGCGGTGCGATCAGCACACGTTCCGGCGTGCGGCCGAAATAGCGCCAGCGGTAGACCGGCCCGGCACGCAGGCGCCGGCGCGTTTTGCGCCAGAACTCCTTCGCGACAAGCGTCCACAGACGCGTCGTGCTGCTGGCAGCAAGTGCCAAAACCCCTCCTGATAGTCCAATACCCCGACGTCGAGTTTACATGATTGCAAGACTCGTGCGAAGGCGAATTCCATGGCACTATGCCGGTTCACTCGGTTTTGACCCCAATCATCGCCAAAAAAGCCGGTAACTCCGGGCAGTTAAATCCTTAGTCGGCTCGGCGGATGCGAGCCGCGAAGAAGCCGTCGAGACCGGAGATCCCGGGCGAACCAAGGTCGAGGTCGGCGGGCGTGGTGCGCAGCGTGCCGTGCGGCGTCAGGAATGGATCGATGCCGGCGATTTCGCCTTGCTGCACCGGATCGTTGGCTATTCCAGCCGTGCCGGCCAGAAAGGCGCGATAGAGGTCCTCGCCTTCGAGCGGGTCGATCGAACAGTTCGAAAAGACGATCCTGCCGCCGGGTTTCGCCAGCGTGACGGCGCGGGCGAGCAGCCTGCGTTGCAGGTCCGCGAGTTTTTCCACATCGGCGACCGTCTTGGTCCATGGCACGTCGGGATGCCGCCGCACCGTTCCGGTCGACGAGCAGGGCGCGTCGAGGAGAACGCCGTCGAACAATTCCTTCGGCTCGTATTTGAGCAGGTCGGCCTGGACGATCTCGGCGGACAGACCGAGACGGTCGAGGTTTTGCGTTAGCCGCACCAGCCGGTTCTTCGAGGTGTCGACGGCGGTAACCTTGGCGCCGGCAAGAATGAGCTGTGCGGTCTTGCCGCCGGGGGCCGCGCAGAGATCGGCAACATGAAGCCCGCTGACATCGCCGAACAATCGGGCCGGCAGACTGGCCGCGGCGTCCTGGACCCACCAGGCCCCGTCGGCGAAACCGGGCAGTTCGGTGACGGGCCCGGCAAGCCTTTCCACCCGGACCGTGCCGGTCGGCAGGACGATGCCGCCGAGCTTTTCGGCCCAAAGCTTGGGATCCGCCTTGACCGAAAAGTCGACCGGCGCCTCGACGCGGTGGGCTGCCAGGATCTGTCGGGTCTTGTCATTGCCGTAAGTTGCCTTCAGCCGGTCGGAAAACCATTTGGGCGCTTCGTCGGTAGCGGCGAGAGCGGCAGGAAGTTCCGTTTCCTTGGCACGCGCCAACGTGCGCAGCACGCCGTTGACCAGGCCGGAGAAGCGCACCGTGCGCGGATCGGACTTGGCATGGGTCACGGCCAGGTCGACTGCGGCGCTGTCGGGAATGTCGAGGAACAGGATCTGTGCAGCCGCGACATGCAATATGTGCGACAGCGCGGTCGCGTTGGGTGGCAGCGGCTTCTCCAGGCGCCGCGCCAGCAACCCTGATATGGTCATGCGATAGCGCAGTGCTGTAACCAGAATGGCGCGCACGAGGCCGCGATCGCGCAGGTCGAGCGCCTTGTATTGCGGATGGCCGTTCTCGTGGTCGGTCAACCCGTCCAGAGGTGTCCTTGCGTCAATGACGGCGGCAAGCAGTCGTGCGGCGGCTTTGCGGGCGGCAAGGCCGGCAACGAAGTCGCCGCCGTCTCTGTGTTCCTGGTCACCTGAAACCGTGCGTCGAGGCCCTCGGTCCGCCACGCTCACGACCACCGGCCCTTGGGCCCGGTCGGGTTGCGACCCCATGGGTTGGATTTCGGCTTGGCGGGTTCCGCCGGCTGTTCGGGCTGCGCGGCTTGTCCCCATGGGCCCGATGGCCGCTGTTCGTCTGCTCGCGGCGTCTGGGCCCGGCGCGGAACTTGAGTGCCGCCGCCTTGCATCTGCTGCGCCATCGCCTGGAGAGCAGAGATGCGGTTTTCTGTGTTCGGGTGGGTGGAAAACAGACTGTCCATATGCTCGCCGGAAAGAGGATTGATGATGAAGAGATGCGCGGTCGCCGGATTGCGCTCGGCATCGGGGTTGCGGATGCGTTCGGCGCCGCGGGCGATCTTGTCAAGGGCCGATGCCAGCCAGAGGGGGTGTCCACAGATTTCGGCACCGCGCCGGTCGGCCTCGTATTCGCGGGTCCGGCTGACCGCCATCTGCACGATCATCGCGGCAAAGGGTGCCACGATCATCGCCGCCAGCACGCCGACAAAGCCGAACGGGTTGTTGTTGTCGCGATTGCCGCCAAAAAAGAAGGCGAAATTGCCGAGCATCGAGATGGCGCCGGCGAAGGTGGCGACGATCGTCATGGTCAGCGTGTCGCGGTGCTGCACGTGGGCGAGTTCGTGCGCCATGACAGCTGCGACCTCTTCATGCGTCAAAGCCTGCAACAGACCTGTGGACGCAGCGACCGCCGCGTTCTGCGGATTGCGGCCGGTGGCGAAGGCGTTCGGCTGCGGATTGTCGATCAGGTAGGTCTTCGGCATCGGCAGGCCGGCCTGCTTGGCCAGCGACTGGACGATGGCGTAATATTCGGGGGCGGTCCTTTCGTCGACCTCGACGGCGCGGTTCATCGACAGCACCATCTTGTCGGCGTTCCAGTAGCTGAAGAGATTGGTGCCGGCGGCGATCAGCAGCGCGATCATCATGCCGCCGGTTCCGCCGATCAAAAAGCCGACGCCCATGAACAGTGCCGTCATCGCGGCAAGAAGCATGGCGGTGCGAAGTGTGTTCATCGTCTGCTCCTGTCCAGATGGGAGCGAAAAAGGGTCGATCGTTGTGGGTTCATCGCTATATGATGGGAAACGCCTGGTCCTGTTTCAATCCACTGGAAATATCGCATGAACGACGAGCCCAGCAAAACCGATGTCGACCCCGGCGATGACGTCGCGCCAAAGGCACTGACGCCGGAAGCCAGACGTGCGCTCGCGGAAGCCGAAGCAAGACGTATAGAATATCTGGAGAAGGAAGCAGCGGCGCCGAAGGAAATCGGCGGCCGCGGCGGCAAGGAGCCCGGTCGTTATGGCGATTGGGAGGTAAAGGGCCTGACCAGCGACTTCTAAGGGTATGTTGATATTCAGGTGATGCCGGTCTGCAAACGGCGGTTCCCTGCGCTTCCGGTGCTCACGTACTTTAAGTACGCTCCGCTCCGGTTCTCGGAAACCACCGCTTTCGACTCGGCCTGACCTGAATCTCAACACACCCTAAGCGGCGCTGCGCTGCGGCTCGAGCGCGATCCAGCCATCTTCGTCCAAGGTGATGCCGATCATGTCGTAGCCGGCGATTGCGGCATGCTGCGTTTGCAACGGATGCTGGTGCGTGGCATTGATGACCATGACCGCGGCTCCTGCTGCCTCGGCGGCGGCGATGCCAGCCGGAGCATCCTCGAACACAAGGCAGTCGCGCGCGTCGAAGCCGAGCCGCTCCGCGCCAAGCCGGAAGCAATCGGGCGCTGGCTTGCCGCGGGAAACATCTTCCGCCGCGACGATGACGGCCGGGACAGGGATGCCAGCAGCCTTCATGCGCAACAGCGCCAACTCGCGTGGCGCGGAAGTCACGATCGCCCAGCGCTCGGGCGGCAGCGCGTCGAGAAACGCCACGGCGCCGGGGATCTGGAGAATGCCATCCAGATCAGCCGCCTCGGCCTTCAGCTGCAGATCAGCCTCGTGCGCCGGGTCGACGCCTGGGAGTGCCAGGCCGGTGATGGTCTCGATCGCGCGCACGCCATGGATCGTCGGCAGGAAGGCGGCGACGTCCAGACCCTGGCGGCGTGCCCAATCGCTCCACACTCGCTCCGCAGAGGCGATGGAATTGATGAGCGTGCCATCCATATCGAAGAGGAAGGCCGCGAATTTTCTGCCTGCGAACATGGTATTCCTTGAGTCACCGGAGTGCTTGTGGCGGTCGCCGAACCTAACGTCGCAGCATCCTTATGGGAAGGCGCGAGGGTCACCTTTTCGATGGTCCCTCCGCAAAGTTGGAATAGCTAACTCCTCCAGGTCGGCTCAACATTGCGCAACCGGGACCTTGCTACGCCGGACTCCTCCCCTAATTGCCTCCCTGGGCGCATTACTCGCGAGTTTGCCTTTTGGGGGCAGCGGCGGTTGTGCCGTTCTGACTGCATGCCTCGGAACGGTCAGACCGACACACTTATGGAGGTCGTCTTGCGTCAATACCGTGGATACAGCTGGGCATTTCTCGCAGTCGTTTGCTCCATCGCGATAGCTGGCGCAGGCGCTGCAGCCGGCGACCAGAACGGCCGAGGGCAAGGCGCTGGCGGCCATCATGCTGACAATGGTGGAGGCACTGATGGCGGAAGCCATGGCGCTGGCAGCCATCGCAGCGAAGGCCGCAACGGCGGCCCGCAGAAAGGGCTTGGCGGCGACCCCAGCCCCAGCGGCAGTTCACCGCCGGACGACGGCGAGACCGGTACCACTACAACGACCGTAGGAGCGCCAACTACGGCCAGTATCGTCCCGTCCGCAGACCGCGGACAGCCGCTCGGCCTCCCGCCCACCCTGCAGCCTTCCAGCGACAGCAACAATTCATCAACGGTCAGTCCAATCGTAGCGCGGCCGGGCGTCCCGAATAAAGTCGTTCGCGCCTGCCATGATGCAATCGAGTCGGCCGCCGCTCCGTTCGGTGCGACCAGCGTGCGCGTCAGCAGCGCAGGTTTCATACATCGCCTGAGCCCAGATACGATCTCGGCTCCCATTGAGGTCAGCATCGACTATGTACGGCAAAGCAACGTAGAGACGCGGCGGGCGCCGATCAAATGCGAATTGAATGCGACAGGCAGCGTGATCGGACTGACATAGCGCATCGCACAGAACTCCTCGCCGACGGGAGCAGGACGAATTCGAAAGAGATGATTCATCCTGGCCTACGGCGTAGCTATGACCTTCGGGGCCTCAAAGAGGGATCGCGCAGTCGTTTTGGAAATCACTCCAACGTCGCTTGTCTCGGCCTGAGCGAATAGGGAAGTGTGATGGAACGCACGCTGGTCATCCGCGATGGATTGCGAACCTTGCTGCGTGCAGTCTTCTGGCTGACAGCCTTCACTTGGCCGGTCGCGGCTGCTGCGCGGGCAGAACGCGTCCTCAGCGGCGGCTCGATCTGCGCGCTGGGACGCTCAGTCCTGAGCCTGTCATTGTCGGCGCGTGCGGCGGCCAAGTCGCGGGCAAGAGTAGCAGCGGCTTCACGTTGCTTGTCCAGAGCCGTCTTCAAGTCGGCGACCCCTGCCACGAGTGCTCGGGCGGCGTCGCGCTCGCGGCGAACTCTGTCGAGATCCTCATGGATCGAAACTGCTGCAGCGCGTTCTCGGTCCAGAGCCCGTGCCGTCTCGGCTGCAGTCTGTTCAGCACGCTCTCTCGCTGTGACTGCACCGGTCCGTCCCCGCTCAGCCGCGTCCGCGCGCTTCACGAGCGCGGCATTGGACAGTTTGACTTTGGCGAGATCGCCACGAAGATCCGCAGACTTCCGGCGCTCCTCATCGAGCATTCCGCTCGCTTGCGCCAGCGAAACCTTGGCCTTGGCACGATCCTTGGCGGTCTCGATCTCGAGCTGTTCAATTTGCGCCCGCGCTCGCGATAAATCGCGCGCCAGCCGCTCCGATCGCTGACGCTCCAGATGAGCAGCGGGCATCTCCACAAAAACATAGTTGGCGGTCTCGCGCAGCAGCGTACGGGCATCTCCCGCAATGCGTCGAAATGCGTCAAGGGTTCGAGCTGCCGCGAGTTCGTTGCGCAATCGCTCCTCGCGTGCGTTGTCGGCGGCTGCCATGGTTGCCCTCAGCGCGTCGATCTGCTTGCTCGACTCGAGGAGCGCTTTCTGCAGAGCGGCGCTCCTGGCGCGCTCGCCTTCCGCCACCCGCCGCTCCTGGTCGGCCAATTCCTTCGCAGCGGCTGCCTGAGCACGAGCTGCCCCGACTTGCGCCCGAGCAGCCTTAAGGTCCGGATTAAGCAATTCGACACTCGTGCGCCCGTCTCCCTGCGCTGGTCCATGCATGCCTAGAGCAGCACTCGCCGGAAGCTCGAAGGATCGCGAAGGTTCCGGATTGGCGTGGCCTTGCGCCGGCGAAATGGCGGGGGCTCTTTCGATCCAGTTTTGTCTCGTCATCGCATAGCCAAGCGGCACGGCCAGACAGATTGCGGCGCCCAAACGGAGTACAAGACCGATCGGCCTGAGAACGCGAGAGGGTGAAGCCGTCGCGATGGCCGGGTCGGGATCCAGGCTGGATCGTCCCGTTTGAGCTGTGGTCTTCAAACCGCGATGCGCCGGATTGACCGACTGAGCAGCCTTGCGACGCAATTGGTCCCATACTGACCCTGACCCACTGATTCGCTTCCCGCGTTCCGCGAAGGCTAATTGTGTCGGCGCACGGCTCAGAATCCACAACACCGGTTCGCTTAGAGCGGCAAAATTGACCGCCGCCTGCCTATAAACATAATCAGCGATTTCTCTGATGGATGTCGCAAGTCGGCCGGATTGCGGGGTTGTGGAAGCAAAAGCACTGGTCCGGGCCACTGACGAGCGCGCCCAAGCTTCGGAACTTGCGTCGAAATGTTCGACCCGCACCCCGAACTGCTGGTAATTGGCATTCGAAGGCCGAACATTCGGGTGTGCCGTGTCTGAGAGATCTGAAAGCTGAGAAGAAGGTACACGCTCGGTCGCAGGGTCGACCGGGCATTGCCAGTCCCAAGGAGCCTGCCCGGGAGGATAGGATATGCCTTCGCTCAGGTCGGCATCTGGTTTTAGGCGACGTCGCCTTTGCACTCCGATGACGATGCGCCGGAGCACAAGATAGATGCCCACTGACGCAAGTAATGCTATCGCGCCCAGTACGGCAATCTCTGCGTCGTCTGCGTAAATCTCAGCAAGATAATTTGGCATTGGCGTGCCCGTGCGGTCTTGCGTGTATTCTTAAGCCCGTGAAGCTGTGTTTTGGCCCTCACCTTGGCGCTGGCCAAGCCTTGGATCGCTCGCGAACTTGTCACTTGCCTCGAGGTCCCTCCAGCATTTCAACGTCCCGAGAAATCTTGCGTACCGTTCCATCATTTCCGGCTGTGGACGGTCCATCCTGAGCTTTAAGCTAGGTCACAGAACTCCACGGTCAACCGTCACCATATTCATAACAGTGGCCCGACCCAGATTCATAACAGCGGCACCCAGCCGCGCCATCACCGGCACTTTGTTCTTCGTGCCGTCGGCGACATTCCTCGAAATATTGCGACGCGGTCACCTCGACCGCCGGCGCGGTGTCCCGTCGGGCGGACCTCATTCCGACGTTGGTCAGTAGGTCTAAGTCTTGGTCAGTAAGTTCGCCACCGATAGCCTACGAGGGAAATGGCTGGGCGAACCATTCGCAAGCTGGCTGTTTTGTTGAAAAGGCGACGTCCCAATGGGAACCACAGCGCGTTCTGTCGCGTTCCAACAAACTGCTTTCCGCGATAATCGAAGGGGGACTGCGATGCTGATCCGGCTCGGCTACGAAATCGCCATCGAATGTACTGCGCCCACCCCGGTGATTTCGCTGCTCGAGATCCACAAGGACAGGCAGGCCGACATCAAGCGGCAGACGCGGCTGCTGACATCGCCTGCCGTGTCGACCAGGCTCTACCACGATCCGTACGGCAATGGCTGCCGCCGCTTCACCGCGCCCGCTGGCGGCTTTCGCATCCTCTACGACGCGGTCATCGAGGACAGCGGCGAGACGGACGAGGTCAACACAGTGGCCAGGGAAGTGCCGGTGGCGGACCTGCCGGACGAGGTGCTCGGCTATCTCCTGGGCAGCCGCTATTGCGAGACGGATCATCTAAGTGATCTGGCTTGGCAGCTCTTCGGCGAAATCCCGCCTGGTTGGGCGCGCGTGCAAGCCATCGTCGATTATGTCCACAACCGGTTGTCGTTCGGCTACGGCTATGCGCGCTCGACCCGCACCGCGGCCCAGGCGCATGAGGAGCGCGTCGGCGTCTGCCGCGACTACGCTCATCTGGCGATCACGCTGTGCCGCTGCATGAACATTCCGGCGCGCTATGTGAACGGCTATCTCGGCGACATCGGCGTGCCGATCGATCCGGCGCCGATGGATTTCTCGGCATGGCTGGAAGTGTTCCTCGACGGCAAGTGGTACACATTCGATCCCCGCCACAACATGCCGAGGATCGGCCGCGTCGTCATCGCGCGCGGCCGCGACGCCACCGACGTGCCGCTGCTGCACAGCTTCGGCCCGCACCGGCTCAGCCTGTTCAAGGTGTGGACCTACGAACAGGAAGGCAATCTGTTCAACCCGCCCTATCGCGGCATCGACAGGACCGTCAGCGCGCAGATGCTGGCTTAGTAGCCGCGAGGGTCGGACCCGACCATTTCGCGTGCTGCGGCGGTTTCGGAACAGCTGGTCCGCTTCGGCACAGAGGCCCTGTGCCGCAACAGGACGTCGTCTGGCATTGCGCGATCCCTGTAGCTGATCATGGTAAGCGGCTCGTAAACATCGCTGCCGCCCGCGGATTTCTGTTTACCGGTCGTTCACCTTGGCGCAGCTTAACGCCAAACAAAAACAAAGAGTTGGCGGTTGGAGCCTCACCTTATGAGGCGTAGCGGCGCCATCCGGCTGCAATCCTGCGTTGCCCTGTCCACGGCGACGAGGCCGAGGCAAGCGGGGGCTGTAGGATGCGGAATTACGGGGGTCTTGTTCAAGCGGTCGGCGGGTTCGCCAGGGATCGCGGTGGAAATTTCGCAGTCCTGTTCGGCCTTAGCGCCTCGGTCTTGGCGCTGGCTGCGGGCTTTTCGGTCAACATCTCGCAGCTCTACAATGCCAAATCGAGCCTCCAAGGCGTGATCGACGCCGCGGTGACATCGACGGCACGCGACCTGACCACTGGGGTCATCAAGGAAGCCGATGCCAACAATTCGGTGAAGGCTTTTCTCGACGCCAACGATACCGCCGGAATTCTACAAGCTGGCCAGGTCGTCCTTGACCGGCTGATCGTCGACAAGACCGCCAAGACGGTCCAAGTGGATGCCCATGTCGATGTTGCCTTGTTCTTCCCGATTTTCGGCATGAGCGATGCGAGACGCGTCGCCGCTTCCACGACGGCGCTCTATTCGGACAAGACCATCGAAGTGGCGATGATGCTCGACATAACAGGATCGATGGCGAAGCGGGGCAACGTCGACAAGATCGGCGATCTGAAAGCAGCTGCGAAAAACGCCGTCCAGACCATGCTCCGGAACCAGGATCCGAAGAACCCCCGCGTTCGCGTCGCGATTGTGCCATACGCATCTGGCGTGAATGCCGGCAAGCTGGCTGAAAACGTCTATGCCGAGAAGCAAGGGAGTTCCGAGCTAGCACCGGTCGCCGGCGGTTCGCTTCTCGTCGCCAAGACGGGCAAAAACTTGCTGCCGTCCTTCAGCGACTACATCTCCATTGTTGGCGCGGCGATGCCGCACCCGGATAATTGCGCCACGGAGCGCAAGGACAAAAATGGCGATGCGGATTTGAGCGCCGACGGCCCGGACACGGTTCGGGCGGACGGGAACGGCAAGAAATATTACGCCCTGGTCAACCGGGATGATCATCTCGGTGGCGGGGGAATGAACAGGTGCCCTGATGCGAAAGTGATCCCGCTGACCGCCGAGTCCAGCGCATTGCTGGATTCGATCGACGACTTCCGGGCCGATGGTTACACGGCGGGCGCGATCGCCATCCAGTGGACCTATTATATGCTATCGCCGCAATGGCGCACTGCGATCAACAATGCCGGTCTCGGCAAAGGCGCCTCGGATGCCGATCCGAAGAAGATCGCCAAGGTCGCGATCCTGATGACCGATGGCCAGTTCAACACCGCCTTCGCTGGCGTCGGGGGCAGCTACAATAGTCAGGGCAACCTTGCGCGCGGCAACGCCGAAACGTTGTGCGGTAACATGAAAAATGACGGCATCGAGATTTTCACCATCGGCTTCGATCTGAACGACAAGGACATGTCGGCAACCGAGCGGGATCAGGCGAAGGCGGTGCTGAAGGGCTGTTCATCGAAGGACACCTCAACCGCCAAGAGACATTTCTTCGACGTGTCCACCGAAGTGGAATTGGACGCCGCCTTTCAGGAAATCATCCGCAACACCGAAAAGGTCGCGTTGACTCAGTAGTCCGCAAACGGAAAAGGCCGCCTCTTCTTTCGAAGCCGGCGGCCTTCCGTGTTTCCGTCCGTGGCGCGGCCCAAGGCGGTGACCTATCAGGTCACCCGCCGCGCATTTCGCGCCTTAACGGGAAGACTGCTTCCCGAAAGTGCAATCCGCTGAGGCCACGTTCTGGAAAACGAAATCACTCGACATCGGATCACCTCCTTTCGATTTGTTGAACACACCGAGATGATGGGGTCTCATTTGGGAAATGGCAAGGCGTCGTGTTGAAAAAGGCGCCAGCGGGTTTTCCGCGGGATTGCGACCGACCGGTCTGACGGGCAAACTCAACCTGACCAAGCTAGAAGCGAGGGAGGATTGTCATGGAGGCAGCCGACAAGGCAGCTCGGATCGTTCGAACGATCATCGAGACGCTGAAGCCAGGCTTCGCGGTCAGATTGTGGACCGGCGAACGGATCGGCCCGGTCACCGGCCCCGTGCTCACCATCAACGACCAGGACATCGTCTGGCAGATGGTCCGCCACCCCACCTTCTCGACGCTGATCGAAATGTGGATATCCAAGACCGTCGACATCGAAGAGGGATCGCTGTTCGATTTCTACGCCTTGCCCTCGCAAGGCAAACTCAGGACGAAGTTGAAGACATTGCCGAAGCTGGCGATCCTGCGGGACCTGCCGGCAGTGCTGTTTTCAAGGAAACAGATGACGGCGCGGACCGATCTTTCAGGACGCAATCCCTTCGTCAGCGGTTCAAGCCAGGAAGCGATCCAGCATCACTATGACATTTCGAACGCTTTCTATCGGCTCTTCCTCGACGAGCGCATGGTCTACAGCTGCGGCTACTTCAAGGATTTCGCCAACAGCATCGATCAAGCGCAGATCGACAAGCTCGACCACATCTGTCGCAAGCTCCGGCTGAAGCCTGGAGAAAGACTGCTCGACATCGGCTGTGGCTGGGGAGCGATGCTCATCCATGCCGCGAAGAACTATGGCGTCATCGGCCATGGTGTCTCGCTGTCGGAGGCGCAGACCAGTCTTGCCCGTGAGCGCATCCGCGCCGAGGGGCTGGAGGACCGCATCACCATCGAGATAAAATCCTATACGGAACTCTCCGGCTCGTTCGACAAGATATCGTCAATCGGCATGTTCGAGCATCTCGGCCTTGCCAACCATGCCGCTTATTTCTCGACCGTTCATCGCCTGCTCAATCCGGGCGGCATCTACCTGCATCACGCCATCACCAGGCGCAGCAAGGGCGACATGAAAAAGACCTTGCGCAAGGGGCCGGAATACAAGGCGCTGATTAAATACATCTTCCCCGGCGGGGAACTCGACACCATCGGCATGACGCTCGGCAATCTCGAAGCGCACGGTTTTCTCATCTACGATGTCGAGAACCTGCGCGAGCACTATGCCCGCACCTGCAGGTTGTGGGCCGAGCGATTGCGTGCACGTTTCGCGGAGGCAATCGCCGAGGTGGGCGAGCCGAAGGCACGCCTGTGGCTGCTCTACCTGACCGGCTGTTCGATCACCTTCGAGCGCGCCTCGGCGCAGATTTTCCAGACCGTCGCCACCAAGCGCGCGCGTGGCCCAAGCGGGCTGCCGCCGACGCGGGCGGATCTGTACCGGTAGCTTACAGGACACGCATCGTGTCGCCGACCTCGATGCTGGCCGGCCGATCGACCGTGCAAGTGCAGGCCTGGTTTGCATCAAGCCTTCTTGTTCTGCCGATTGGCGATCAGATCGTCGACGACGGCTGGGTCGGCCAGCGTCGAGGTGTCGCCGAGTGCCGAAAAATCATCCTCGGCGATCTTGCGCAGGATGCGGCGCATGATCTTGCCCGAGCGCGTCTTGGGCAGGCCGGGCGCGAACTGGATCTTGTCGGGCGAAGCGATGGCACCGATCTCCTTGCGGACATGAGCGATGAGCTCCTTGCGCAATTCCTCGCTCGGCTGCTCGCCGGCCATCAGCGTGACGTAGCAGTAAATGCCCTGGCCCTTGATGTCGTGCGGATAGCCTACGACGGCGGCTTCCGAAACCTTGTCGTGACTGACGAGCGCCGATTCGACTTCTGCCGTGCCCATGCGATGGCCGGAGACGTTGATGACGTCGTCGACGCGGCCGGTGATCCAATAATAGCCGTCGGCGTCGCGGCGGCAGCCGTCGCCGGTGAAGTACTTGCCCTTATAGGTCGAGAAATAGGTCTGGATGAAGCGATCGTGATCGCCATAGACGGTGCGCATCTGGCCGGGCCAGGAATCGGTGATGCACAGATTGCCGTCTGCGGCACCCTCCAGCACCTTGCCTTCGCCGTCGAGCAGTTGCGGCTTGACGCCGAAGAACGGCCGCGTCGCCGAACCTGCCTTGAGATCGGTGGCGCCAGGCAGCGGCGTGATCAGGATGCCGCCGGTCTCGGTCTGCCACCAGGTGTCGACGATCGGCACCTTGCCGTTGCCGACGACGTTGAAATACCACTCCCAGGCTTCCGGGTTGATCGGCTCGCCGACCGAACCCAGCACACGCAGCGATTTGCGCGACGTCTTGGTGACATGCGCATCGCCGGCGCCCATCAGCGCGCGCAGCGCCGTCGGCGCGGTGTAGAAGATGTTGACCTTGTGCTTGTCGATGACGTCCCAGAAGCGCGACTGCGACGGATAGTTCGGCACGCCTTCGAACATCAGCGTGGTGGCGCCGTTGGCGAGCGGGCCGTAGACGATGTAGCTGTGTCCGGTCACCCAGCCGACGTCGGCGGTGCACCAGTAGATATCGCCGTCATGGTAGTCGAAGACATATTGGTGCGTCATCGAGACGTAGACGAGGTAGCCGGCGGTGGTATGCAGCACGCCCTTCGGCTTGCCGGTCGAGCCCGAGGTATAGAGGATGAACAGCGGATCCTCGGCCTTCATCTTCTCCGGCTTGCACTCAGGCCTGACCGTCGCGACCTCGTCATGGTACCAGACGTCGCGTCCGGCCACCCAGCCGGTCTTGCCGCCGGTGCGGCGCACGACCACCACCTTTTCGACTTTCGTTCCGGCCTTCGCGGCGATGTCGATCGCCTTGTCGGCGTTGTCCTTCAACGGGATCGGCTTGCCGCCACGCAGGCCCTCATCGGCGGTGATGACGAAGGTCGACTTGCAATCGTCGATGCGACCGGCCAGCGCGTCCGGCGAAAAGCCGCCGAAGACGATCGAGTGGATCGCGCCTAGCCGAGTGCAGGCCAGCATCGCATAGGCGGCTTCCGGGATCATCGGCATGTAGATGGTGACGCGGTCGCCCTTCTTGACGCCGTGCTTCCTCATCACATTGGCAAGCCGGCAGACATGCTCGTAGAGCTCGTTGTAGGTGATCTTCTTGTCGTCGTAGGGATTGTCGCCTTCCCAGATGATGGCGGTCTGGTTGCCCCGCTTCTTCAGGTGCCGGTCGATGCAGTTGACCGAGACGTTGGTCAGCCCGTCCTCGAACCATTTTATCGAGACCTTGCCATCAAAGGAGGTGTTCTTGACCTTGCTGTAAGGCTTGAACCAGTCGATGCGCTTGCCGTGCTTGCCCCAGAACTTGTCCGGGTTCTTGACGCTGTCGGCATACCATTTCAGGTAGGTGTCATTGTCGATCAGCGCGTTTTTCTTCCACGCCGGCTGGACGCGATGGACATGAACCTCGGACATTCCGGACTTCCCTCCCAAACCGATCCGCCGGCTTGAAACGCCGGCGGGATCGCGGCAAAGCTGCCGCGAATTCGGCGGCATTATTACCAGTTCGTCCGTCATCGCAATATTAGACGTTGGATTCGCGCGGCGGGATGCCGCAGGGACCCTATCCAAGGCTGTCAGCACTCAGATCAGCTCGCTGCTAACTGCATGTTTTCGCGCGGAAAACCCGTTCTCGATCAGGAAAAATCAATAGACAGTTAAGCAACGGCGCGCACACTCTGACCTTGGGAGGAAAGGAGACTCAACCAGAGACCACCCAAGAGGACTGCCATGCGCGACCATTCCGAAATGGACCTGATGTTCAAAGGCTATGGCCTGACCACGGCCAAGATTCTCTATCATTTCCCCGACCATCCGCATCTATTGCAGAGCTTCATCTGGCAGGACTACGACCTGGCGCCGACGTTTCCGGTGCTGATCAAGTTCATCGAATTCTGGAAGGCCAAGCTCGACGGGCCGCTGCATTCGATCAGCTACACACACCAGAAGCTGATCGCGCCTAATGAATGGCGCAAGGTGGATGGCGAGTTCGTCTTGCACTAAACGGTGGCGGGGCCGCCGTTCAGGGGTTACCAACTCAAACCGCCGGCGGGTTCAGCCGGGCGAAGCCTTCCTGGCGGCGATAGGGGAAGTACGGGTAAGGCGCGGTGACTTCGCTTGCGGCGTCGAGCTTTTTCATCTGCTCCGGCGTCAAATTCCAGCCAATGGCGCCGAGATTCTGGCGCAACTGTTCCTCGTTGCGGGCGCCGATGATCACAGACGATACGGTCGGGCGCTGCAGCAGCCAGTTGATGGCGATCTGAGGCACGGTCTTGCCGGTTTCCTCCGCCACTGCGTCAAGGGCATCCATGATCCGGTAGAGATGCTCGTCCTCGACCGGTGGCCCGAAGCTTGCCGTGTCGTGCAGCCGGCTCTTTTCCGGCAAAGCCTGACCACGGCGGATCTTGCCGGTCAGGCGGCCCCAGCCGAGCGGGCTCCACACCAACGCGCCGACGCCCTGGTCGAGGCCGAGCGGCATCAGCTCCCATTCATAGTCGCGGCCGACCAGTGAATAGTAGACCTGATGTGCGACATAGCGCGGGTAGCCGTGCTTGTCGGCTTCCCCCAGCGACTTCATCACTTGCCAGCCGGAAAAGTTGGAGACGCCGACATAACGCAGCTTGCCGGCGCGTACGAGTTCGTCCAGCGTCGACAGCACCTCTTCGACCGGCGTGCCGGCATCGAAGGCGTGTAGCTGCAAAAGGTCGATATAGTCGGTGCCGAGACGTTTCAACGCGGCGTCCACCGACTTGATCAGCCGCGAACGCGACGAGCCGTAGTCGGCCGGCCCGTCGCCCATCGGCAGCGAGGTCTTGGTCGAGATTAGCACGGCATCGCGCCGGCCTTTTATGGCTTCGCCAAGCACCCCTTCCGACGCGCCGTTCGAATAGACGTCGGCGGTGTCGAACAGGTTGACGCCGGCTTCAAGGCAGATGTCGATCAGCCGCCGCGCTTCCCTGGCGTCGCTGTTGCCCCAGGCGCTAAACAATGGGCCGGAACCGCCAAAGGTTCCCGCGCCAAACGAGAGTGCCGGCACTTTCAGGCCCGATGCGCCGAGACGTCGATAGTCCATTTTCTTGCTCCAGGTGATGTGGACGAGGGATGTCGAAAGCGATCCGGTTCAGATATTCACGACTGGACGGAGGCAGGGGCGCCGAGCGTGCCGGGGCGATCGAGACGCAGCGCCAGTCCCGCTACGGCGAGTGCCGCGAGCGGCAGCAGCGCGGCGACCCAGGTCAGCGAACCAAGGCCAAGGCCATGCGCAATCGCCGCGCCACCGAGCCAGGCACCTGCCGCGTTGCCGAGATTGAAGGCCGCGATATTGAACGACGAGGCGAGGCTCTGGCCCGCACCTTGCGCCTTGTCCAGCACCCACATCTGCAGCGGTGCCACGGTGGCGAAGGCGGCAACGCCAAGCAGGCCGACATAGATCACTGCCATCACCTGGCTGTGGATGGCGAAGGTCATGGTGGCGAGCACCACGGCCAGCACCACGAGACTGCCGAGCACGGCGGGCACCAGCCAGCGGTCGGCGACCTTGCCGCCCGCGAGATTGCCGGCGATGAGACCGCCACCGAAGACGAGCAGGATAGGCGATACCGCCGCTTCCTTGAAGCCGCTTATCTCGGTCAGCAACGGGGCGACGTAGGTGAAGACGGCGAAGACACCGGCATAGCCGAGTACGGTGGTGGCGAGGCCGAGCAGGACGGGCGTGCGGCGCAACACAGCGAGATCGGCGCGCAGGTCGCTCTTTTCGGGTGCAGTCCGGCTGCGTGGCACCAGTGCCAGGATAACGGCGAAAGCCGCCATGCCGACTAGGGTCACCGCCCAGAAGGTCGCGCGCCAGCCAAAGGTCTGGCCGAGCCAGGTGCCGAAGGGCACGCCGAGGATGTTGGCGATGGTCAGGCCGGTGAACATCAGCGCAATCGCCGAGGCCTTCCTGTTGGGTGCGACCAGTCCGGTGGCGACAACAGAGCCGACGCCGAAGAAGGTGCCATGGGCAAAGGCGGTGATGATGCGGGCGCCCATCAGCGTCCAGTAGTCGGGGGCCAGCGCACAGGCGAGATTGCCGAGCGTGAAGATCGCCATCAGTGCCAGAAGCACGGTCTTGCGGGGCCAGCTGCCGGTGGCGATGGTGAGCAAAGGGGCGCCGATGACGACGCCAAGCGCATAGCCGGAAATGAGCTGGCCGGCGGCCGAGATCGTGACGCCGAGATCCTTGCTGACATCGAGCAGCAGACCCATGATGACGAATTCGGTGACACCGATGCCGAAGGCACCGGCGGCGAGGGCGTAGAGAGCAAGAGGCATGGCGGTTTCCACTTCGATGGCGACGAGCGCCGTCCCGCGCCCCGGCCCGAAAGATCGTGTCGCAGCGCATTGTGAACCAGACTTGCCCTGGGCATATTCTCTGTGAAATAGATTCACAGATGGCTAGGCCCGACATCAATCGCTCCGGCGAGATCGAAGTCTTCGTGCGTGTCGTCGAGGACGGTAGTTTTTCCGCCGCGGCACGCGCATTGCGGATGACGCCGTCGGCGGTCAGCAAGCTGATCGGGCGGCTGGAGGCGCGGCTCGGCGCGCGGCTGGTCAGCCGTTCGACGCGAAGACTGCAACTGACGCCGGAAGGCACCGCGTTCTACGAAAGCGGCCTGCGCATCCTCGCCGACATGGCGGCGGCCGAGCAGGAGGCCGCGGCGGGTGCGGCACCGCGCGGACGGCTGCGCGTCAACAGCTACGTTCCCTTCGGAGTGCACAGGCTGATCCCGCTGCTGCCGCGCTTCCTCGAGCGCTATCCCGAGATTTCGGTCGATCTGGTGCTGAGCGACAGCGTCATCGACCTGATGGCGGAACGTGCTGACGTCGCCATTCGTGCCGGGCCGCTCAGCGAATCACGGCTGATGGCGCGAAAGCTTGGGCAAAGCCCGGTGGTCGTCGTCGCGGCGCCTTCATACGTCGAAACGCACGAAACGCCGCTGAAACCGACCGATCTCGACAGGCACAACCGCATGGGCTTCGGTTTCGTGCGGCACCTCGACGGCTGGCCATTTCTCGATGCGGCCGGCAACTCCATCATGGTTCCAATCATCGGCAATACGCTGGTGAGCGATGGCGAGGCAATGCGGCTGATGGCGCTGGCGGGCGCGGGCATCGCCCGGCTGGCCCGCTGGCATGTGGCGGCCGATATCGCTGCCGGCCGGCTGGTGCCGCTGCTCGAGGATTTCAATCCAGGCGACGAGGAGGCCACCCACGCCGTCTATGTCGGCCAAGGCCGGCATCTGCCGGCGCGGGTGCGCGCCTTTCTCGATTTTCTCGTGGAGAGCGTTCGGCTGAGCTGACTGGCGCTCGGGAGCCCACAGGCTCCCGAGATGTCGGCATTGGCCGCGTTATGCTTTCGGCGTGAACGGCGCTGGGCGCCGGCCGGCAGCCTGACGCTCCAGCATCCAGCCGGGATATTCGGCCGGCAAGGCGCTGACATCATCGAGGCGGACAAGATCGTCGGCGTCGAGCCTCAGCTGCGTCGCCGCAAGATTCTGCTCCAGCTGCTCCATGCGGCTCGCGCCGATGATGACGCTCATCACGAAGGGTTTGGCCAGAACATAGCCCAGCGCGACTGTCGCGACACTCACGTCATGCTTTTTGGCGATCTCGCGCATGACGGCCACAGCCGCCCAGGCGCGGTCCTCGTTGACCGGTGGGAAGTTGAAGGAAGCGCGGCGCCCTTCGCCATTGCCCGGTGCGCCGGGCCCGTATTTACCCGACAGCAGTCCGCCGGCCATCGGCGACCACACCATCAGGCCGAGCTTCTCCTCATTGAGCAGCGGCACGATCTCGCGTTCAAGGTCGCGACCGGCTATCGAGTAATACGACTGGACGGTCTCGAAGCGAGCAAAACCCTTGCGGTCGGCGATGCCGAGCGCCTTGGCGATGCGCCAGGCCTGCCAGTTAGAGACACCGGCATAGCGAACCTTGCCGCTTGCAACGAGATCGTCCAGCGCCCGCAGCGTCTCGTCGATCGGCGTCACGGTGTCGGTGCCGTGCAGCTGATAGAGATCGATATGGTCGAGCTGCAGCCGCTCGAGACTGGCGTCGACCGAATCCATGATGTGGCCGCGCGACGAGCCGCGCTGGTTGGGGCCTTCGCCCATGGCGCCGTGCACCTTGGTGGCGATGACTACATTCTGTCTGTCGACACCAAGGTCCCTGAGCGACTGCCCGAGCAGCCGTTCGGACGCGCCGAAGGAGTAGACGTCGGCGGTGTCGAAGAAATTGACGCCGGCGGCGAGCGACCGGGCAACGATCTCGTTGACGCCCTTCTGATCGAGGCTGGCGATCAGGCCCCATTGGGCATTTTCGCCGGCAGCACCGAAGGTCATGGTGCCGAGGCAGAGTTCGGAGACGAACATCCCCGTATTTCCAAGCTGGTTATAACGCATGGTGGAGGCTCCAGAGAGTTTGTGATGACACAAAACAAATAGGAACGGTACGTTTCGTTTCTAGTGTTGGCCCAAAGAATTTCTCATCTGGCCAATGCCTGGACGTGCCCGACGGTCAGCTGGCCAGTAGCGCCACGATCGCGAAGGCTGTCATGCCGAAGGCGACGGCGGCAAGCGGCAGCAGAATTTCGAGCAGCGCTCTCTTGGAGGCAACGCGGTTGCCCTGGCCGAGATCGAATTCGCCGGCGATCCAATCCTCGAAGCTGCCGATGCTCGCGGGTGTCCACGGGCGGTGCCGATACCAGACATGCCCGGCGACGGCCGGCAACGCCACCGCCATAACAAGGAAGCCGGTCATGACGACGAGAAGATAATCGGCGTAGCTGCTGCCGCCGAAGCCTGCCCAGGCGGACAGTGCGTACCATCCGGCAAGTCCAGCCATCGCACCATAGATATCTGGATGCAGCCGGTCGGAGACATGCCGGTTGTGAGGCCGGTCACGGGGTTGTTTGTGGGAAAGGTGTTCGTTGTTCATGATGCCCTCCTTCGACATTGCAAAGGAACGGCCATGACGGTCGCTCAGGGTCTCCGACGGAGGTAGGGAGGGGGCGCGGCATCGCAATGCGATGCTGTGACGCGGCTGCCGCATCCAACCTCCGGGGTTTGTGGCAATGTGGGACGGGTCAGATCACCCAGGGATTGAAGACCGTCACGCCGGTATTATCAAAGTCGGCAACATTGCGGGTCACGAGAATGAGGTCATGGACAAGCGCGGTTGCCGCGATGAGCGTGTCGGCGCTGCCCCTTGTACGACCAGCAGTGATGCGCCCCCAGGCCAACGCGACATCTTCCGTAACGGCAAGAATGCGGTCGGCGTTATCCCGCCGCAGCTCCCGTAGCCACAAATCGAGGCGCGTTGCCTTTTCGGAGTCGACCTTGCGTAGCTTGACGATCTCACGCTCGATCTCGCCAAGGGTAATGACGCTGAGGCTCACCGATGTCGGATCCACCGAAGTAAGCCATTCAGTCGGCTTGGGTAGCCGCCTCTGCACGTCCGAAACGATGTTCGTGTCGAGCAGGTACATCAGAGGTCGACATCCCGAATCATCGTATCCGAGCGACGGTTGACCTCCTCGGCGAAATCATCGTCCCAGACCGGGCCAGTCAAAAGATACTCAGCAAGGCTTTTCTTCTTTCCGGCCAAGCGGTCGTAGTCTTCCGCAGAGAGCACCACTGCCGCGCGCTCGCCGCGCAGGGTCACCGTCTGCGGTCCCTCGCTGCGCGCGCGTTGAACCACCTTGGAAAAATTGTTCTTTGCGTCCTGAAGATGCCAGTTCATGAGAATGCTTCCTAGCTAGCTTGGCTAGATATAGCATTGTTGCGGTGAGGCAGCAAAAAATGCCGCACTCGAACTGCAACTATCAATGGCTATCGAATGCCGAAGATCGCGGAACCGACCCTGACACTGGTGGCGCCGAAGGCGATCGCAGTCTCGTAGTCGCCGGACATGCCCATCGACAGCTTCGCGACGCCAGCCTCTCGGCCAAGCTTCTCCAGCAGGGCAAAGTGCGGACCCGGATTTTCGTCAGCTGGCGGAATGCACATCAGGCCCTCGATGGCGAGCCCGTGCACATCGCGGCAGCGGGCGACGAAGGCGACGGCCTGGCGCGGCTCGATGCCGGCCTTCTGCGGCTCGGAGCCGGTGTTGACCTGGACATAAAGCCTTGGCGCATGGCTTTGCCTGGCGATCTCCTTGGCAAGTTCGGCGGCGATCTTCTCGCGATCGACCGTCTCGATGACATCGAACAACGTCACCGCCTCCTTCGCCTTGTTCGACTGCAGCGGGCCGATCAGATGCAGTTCGATATCCGCAAATGCCTCCTTCAGCGCCGGCCATTTGCCTTGCGCTTCCTGCACCCGGTTTTCGCCGAAGACGCGCTGGCCGGCCTCGATGATCGGGCGGATGTCGGCGGCGTCAAAAGTCTTGGAAACGGCGACCAGCGTCACCGCTCCAGCCTGGCGGCCAGCCTCTTGTTCCGCCGCGGCAATCCTGGCCTTGACCGTGAAAAACTGCTGAACGGCGTCGCCCATATGCAAATCCTGCTGATTTGGCCCGCGTTTTTGTCAGACGCGATACCCATATGGTTGACGGGTTTGCCAAACCATGGTGAACACCCGGACCACATTCCCTGAACTGCCGAGCCGTTGCCCGCAGTTCGCGCATGCTTTTAAGTGAAAATAATCCCATGGCAACCGAACGATACAATCCGCGCGCGTCAGAGCCCAAATGGCAGAAGGCCTGGGACGCCAAGAAGCTGTTCGAAGCGCAAAATGACGATCCGCGCCCGAAATACTACGTGCTGGAGATGTTCCCTTATCCGTCGGGGCGTATCCATATCGGCCACACCCGCAACTACACGATGGGTGACGTCGTGGCACGCTACAAGCGGGCCAAGGGTTTCAATGTGCTGCACCCGATGGGCTGGGACGCGTTCGGCATGCCGGCCGAGAACGCGGCGATGCAGAACAAGGTCCATCCCAAGGAATGGACCTATCAAAACATCGCCACCATGCGCGAGCAACTCAAGGTCATGGGCCTGTCGCTGGACTGGGCGCGCGAATTCGCCACCTGCGACGTCGACTACTACCATCGCCAGCAGATGCTGTTCCTCGATTTCGTCGAGAAGGGGCTGGTGACGCGCAAATCCTCCAAGGTCAACTGGGATCCGGAGGACATGACCGTGCTCGCCAACGAGCAGGTCATCGACGGGCGCGGCTGGCGTTCGGGCGCGCTGGTCGAACAGCGCGAACTGACGCAGTGGTTCTTCAAGATCACCGATTTTGCGCAGGATCTGCTGGATTCGCTCGACGGCCTCGAGGAATGGCCGGAAAAAGTGAAGCTGATGCAGCAGAACTGGATCGGCCGCTCGGAAGGCCTGCTGATCCGTTGGCCGCTGGCAGATGCTGTCGGTGGCGAGCATGAGCTGGAAGTCTATACGACACGGCCCGACACCATCTTCGGCGCTTCCTTCATGGCTGTCGCCGCCGATCATCCGCTGGCCAAGAAGGCTGCGGAAGGCAATCCGGCGCTGGCGAAGTTCATCGAGGATATCAGCCATATGGGCACCTCGGTGGCGGCGCTTGAGACGGCTGAGAAGAAGGGCTTTGACACCGGTATCCGCGTCGTCCATCCGTTTGACGACAGTTGGAAGCTGCCTGTCTATGTCGCCAATTTCGTGCTGATGGAATACGGCACCGGCGCCATCTTCGGCTGTCCGTCCGGCGACCAGCGCGACCTCGACTTCGCCAACAAATACGGCCTGCCGGTGATCCCGGTGGTGATGCCGGAAGGCGAGAATCCGGCAAGCTTCCAGATCATCGATCAAGCCTTTGTCGACGATGGCGTGATGATCAACTCGCGCTTCCTCGACGGCATGAAGCCGGATCAGGCTTTCGACGAGGTGGCGAAGCTACTGGAACAGAAGACCATCGGCAACCGGCCGATGGCGGAGCGCAAGGTGAATTTCCGCCTGCGCGACTGGGGCATTTCGCGCCAGCGCTACTGGGGCTGCCCGATCCCGATGATCCATTGCGAGGATTGCGGCGTGGTGCCGGTCCCGAAAGCCGACCTGCCGGTCAAGTTACCCGACGATGTCGATTTCGACCGGCCGGGCAATCCGCTCGACCGGCATCCGACATGGCGGCATGTGAAATGCCCGCAATGCGGTAGAGATGCGCGGCGCGAAACCGACACGATGGACACCTTCGTCGATTCGTCCTGGTATTTCGCGCGCTTCACAGCACCCTGGGCGCATGAACCGACTGATCCCAAGGCGGCCAATGAATGGCTGCCTGTCGACCAGTATATTGGCGGCATCGAGCACGCGATCCTGCACTTGCTCTATTCCCGCTTCTTCACCCGTGCCATGCGCGAGGCCGGTCATGTCGATCTGGCCGAGCCGTTCAAAGGGCTGTTCACGCAAGGCATGGTGGTGCACGAGACCTATCGCGTCGGCTCGGCATCGAATGGCCGCTGGCTGGCGCCCACCGAGATTCGGCTGGAAGACGTTGACGGCAAGCGCCGCGCCATCGAGATCTCTACAGGCGAGACGGCGACGATCGGCCCGCTCGAAAAGATGTCGAAGTCGAAGAAGAACACGGTCAGTCCGGAAGACATCACCGATGGCTATGGCGCCGACACAGCGCGCTGGTTCATGCTGTCGGATTCACCGCCAGAGCGCGACGTTGAATGGACCGACGATGGCGCCGCCGGCGCGCATCGCTTCATCCAGCGCATCTGGCGCCTGGTGTCGACGGCGGCCGAAACGTTGGCCGGCATCGAGCCCGCGGCGGCTGGCAGCGACGAGGCCGCTGTGGTTTCCAAGGCCGCGCACAAGATCCTGAAGGCGGTCGGTGAGGATATCGAGAAGCTGGCTTTCAACCGCGCCATCGCCCGCATGTACGAACTGGCCAACGCGCTGACCTCGCCGCTCAACGAGGTGGCCGAAGGCAAGGCTGATGCAGCACTCAAGGGTGCCTGCCGGCAGGCCGTGGAGATTCTCGTGCATCTGATCGCACCGGTCATGCCGCATCTGGCAGAGGAGTGCTGGGAAACGCTCAGCGGCACCGATCTGGTTGCCGAACGGCCGTGGCCGGCGTTCGATCCGGCGCTGGTCGTCGACAACGAAGTCACCTATCCGGTGCAGGTCAACGGCAAGAAGCGGGGAGATTTGACAATTGCCCGCGACGCGGACCAAGGTGCGGTCGAAAAAGCGGTATTGGCTCTCGACTTCGTGCAGAAAGCGCTCGAAGGAAAGGCTCCGCGCAAGGTGATCATCGTGCCGCAGAGGATCGTCAATGTCGTTGCCTGATCGGGAAAAGACAGGGCTGAGCCATGTGCTGCGCCATATCGCGTTCGCCGGCCTGGTCGGCTCGCTCGCGCTTGTCTCGGCCTGCACCGTGCGGCCGCTCTATTCGAGCGCGTCGCTGTCGGGTTCGCAGGCGAGCGCCAATGCCGAACTGGCTTCGATCGCCATCAAGCCGGTCAACTCGCGTTATGCCCAGCAGGTGCGCAACAATCTGATTTTCGGGTTTGGACGAGGTGCCGGCGAGCCGGCCTCACCGGCCTATTCGCTCAATCTCGGCGTGACCGAAGCCGTCGAATCCGCGGCACTTGTGCAGGTTGGGACCAACGAGGACGAACCGACCGCCGGTTCCGTGACGCTGACTGGCAACTATACGCTGTCCGATGTGAAGACCGGTGTGGTGATCGCATCCGGCAAGCGTTCGATCACCTCGTCCTTCGACAGGCCGCGTCAGGAGTTCGCCGCGTACCGGGCGCAGATCGACGCCGAGAATCGAGCCGCGCGCGAACTGGCCGAAGCGCTGCAATTGTCCATCGCCCAGGATCTGGTCAGGCACGCCAGGGCCAGCTAGCACGGCCTGTCATTCTAGCGGCTCGAGCATGGTGGGATGATCGTGAGATCACGATCAGGTTCCCGGATAGAGACATCCTGCATCGCCGCGAAGAGACGCCATCAGCCGCCCCAGCACAGCGGGCAGGTCGCGCCAGCGGCGTGCGCTGTGAGATGACGATTCGGTTGCGTCGTTCGCAGAGGCTGTCACGACGATTTTGCTGTCCAAGGATCGTCGGCGATCCATTCGGGAAGCAACTGTTAACCACTCGCTCCCTATTGCTCGGAAGGCAATTCAGAGTGAGTCTTGAGAATGGAAGCCAGGCGTTTTTCCCGGGTCAATTTGTTGAAGGCAGCATCGCCCGATGATCCCGAGGTGAAGTGCGACAAGGGCGGGCAGCGAACGTCTTCAGCCGCGACAGGCGATCATGATCGTCCGGCCCACAAGGGACTGGATGGCCGGCAGCCCGGCACACACCAGGTCGGCTATTCCGTGCCGATTGTCGATCTCGGCGGCAACAGGCGGCCCTATATGGAGCCAAGGGGCGCGGAGGCGAGCAACGCGTCCTTGAAAAACGGTGATATCGAAAGTCCTGCCTGGCAGGAATACTTCTTCCTCGCGCCCAACGTGCGTTTCACCCGCACACCAGACTATGAAGCCAAGAAGCAACGCCCGCAGCACGAGCGTCTTGTCGAGCAAGGCGATGCAGACGTGCTCCCCACGCCGCAAACAGTCGCGCAAGCCATGGTCGATGAGGCATCCTCCGCGCCCTCGCTGCTGGCGTTGCCGGCCTCGGTGAAAACCCCGGCCTCCCAGCCGCTGGCAGGCCGCGGCGCCGCCACGCAAAGACCATCAACGCCGGCTGCGGCTCTCGCTCTTCCGGGACGGGCCAGAGAGAAGGAGGGTATCGTAGCTCCGGTGACGGCAGCAACGGGACGAGCTTCCGCGCGCGGGGCTGCCGCTCCGGGCGCGCCGATCAAACCGGCCACTGCCGAAAAACTGCGCTGGCCCTATCTTTCGGATCACGCGTTCTTCGAGGCTATGGCGCCCTATCTGGTCGATGTTTCGTCACAGGCCCGGCAGGCCAGCCCAACCTCGCCGGCACCGGTCGTCGCAGCGCCTGTCATCGCCCGTGAGCGGCTCGACAACCGCTCGCCGATGGTGACCGATGCCACCTCGCTGTTTCGCGTCATCGAATGGCTTCCAGGTCAGACATCGAAGTCGTTACCGGACGTTTTGCCGGCTAACTCGAACCAGGCCGTCGTCCAGCCTGACGTATCTGCGGGCATTCCGCCCCGAGCCGACGCTGCCGCAATCCTCGCTGCTAAAAGCGATGCCGTTCCTGCGCCGGCCGGCGTGGATGTCACTGTCAGGGCCGCCGCTGCTCGCTCTCCGCGCTTGCCAAGGGCCGGGAATATTGTGCTGTCAACGGCGGGCGACCTTTATGAGCTTCCTTCGGAAGAGCTGTTGCAGCAGCCCCCGGAGGGGCAAGGCTTCTACATGTCGCAGGAGCGGCTCGAGCAGAACGCTGATCTGTTGGAAAGCGTGCTCGAGGATTTCGGTGTGCGCGGCGAGATCATTCACGTTCGCCCGGGCCCGGTCGTTACGCTCTATGAGTTCGAGCCGGCGCCGGGAGTAAAATCTTCCCGTGTCATCGGGCTTGCCGATGATATCGCCCGCTCCATGTCGGCGATTTCGGCGCGCGTCGCCGTCGTGCCTGGTCGCAACGTCATCGGCATCGAGCTTCCGAACGAGACGCGCGAAACCGTCTATTTTCGCGAATTGATCGAATCGGAGGGCTTCCGCAGGACCAGCTGCAAGTTGGCGCTTTGCCTGGGCAAGACGATCGGCGGTGAACCGGTCATCGCCGAACTGGCGAAGATGCCTCACCTGCTCGTGGCCGGAACCACCGGATCCGGCAAGTCGGTTGCCATCAACACCATGATCCTGTCGTTGCTCTACCGGCTGAAGCCGGAGGAATGCCGGCTGATCATGGTCGATCCCAAGATGCTCGAACTCTCCGTTTATGACGGCATTCCGCATCTTCTGACGCCCGTAGTCACGGACCCCAAGAAAGCCGTCACCGCGCTAAAGTGGGCGGTGCGCGAAATGGAGGACCGCTATCGCAAGATGGCTCGGCTCGGTGTGCGCAACATCGATGGCTACAATGAGCGTGCGGCCGCTGCCCGCGACAAGGGCGAGACCGTCGTCATGACGGTGCAGACCGGTTTCGAAAAGGGCACCGGCGAGCCGCTTTTCGAACAGCAGGAAATCGATCTTGCGCCGATGCCCTACATCGTCGTCATCGTCGACGAGATGGCCGACCTGATGATGGTCGCCGGCAAGGAGATCGAAGGCGCCATCCAGCGTCTGGCGCAGATGGCGCGCGCTGCCGGCATTCACCTGATCATGGCAACGCAGCGCCCTTCCGTCGATGTCATCACAGGCACCATCAAGGCCAATTTCCCGACCCGGATTTCCTTCCAGGTGACGTCCAAGATCGACAGCCGCACCATCCTTGGCGAGCAGGGCGCCGAACAGCTCCTCGGCCAGGGCGACATGTTGCACATGATGGGTGGGGGGCGCATTTCCCGCGTGCATGGTCCCTTCGTTTCAGATGCGGAGGTCGAGCACGTCGTGGCACATCTGAAGGCGCAGGGCCGGCCTGAATATCTGGAAACCGTGACAGCCGACGAGGATGAGGAAGAAGTCGAAGCCGACCAGGGCGCGGTCTTCGACAAGGGATCGGCTGCAGCCGAAGACAGTGATTCCATCTACGACGAGGCGGTCAAGGTGGTGGTGCGCGACAAGAAGTGTTCGACGTCATACATCCAGCGCCGCCTGGGCGTCGGTTACAACCGCGCCGCATCCCTGGTCGAACGCATGGAAAAGGAAGGGTTGGTCGGCGCACCCAACCATGTCGGTAAACGCGAAATCATCATGGGGCGGCGCCCGTCGGCAACCGCGCCTGACGATGACGGCACGGATTGATCGGCCGTCGCTTCAAGCTGCGGCGCATAAAAAAGGCCGGATGCCCGGCCTTTTTTCGTATCGGATATCGGATCGCTCAGCCGATCTTCTGGCCGGTCTTGGCCCAATCGGCGAGGAAGGCGGCGAGGCCCTTGTCGGTCAACGGATGGTTGACCAGCGCCTTCAGGGTCGCCGGCGGCGCGGTAACAACGTCGGCGCCGATCAGGGCTGCCTGCTTGACATGGTTCACCGTGCGGACCGAAGCGACGAGGATCTCGGTCTGGAAATCGTAATTTTCGTAGATCTGCCGGATCTCCTGGATCAGCTCCATGCCGTCCGCGCCGGTGTCGTCGACACGGCCGACGAAGGGCGAAATGAAGGAAGCGCCGGCCTTGGCCGCCAGCAGTGCCTGGTTGGCCGAGAAGCACAGCGTGACGTTGACCATACGGTTCATCTGGGTGCGGATCGTCTTGCAGGCCTTCAGCCCGTCGAGCGTCAGCGGCACCTTGATGCAGACATTGGGCGCGATCTTGGCCAACGTCTCGGCCTCCGCCATCATGGCCTTGAATTCGGTGGCCACCACTTCCGCCGACACCGGCCCTTCGACGATGTCGCAGATCTGCTTGGTGACCTCGGAGATCTTGCCGCCGGATTTCAGGATCAGCGACGGGTTGGTGGTAACGCCATCGAGCAGTCCCAGATCGTTCAGCTCACGGATATCCTTGATATCGGCGGTGTCGACAAAAAATTTCATGGCAGGTCTCCTGAAGATTTTTATGTGCATGCCATGCACATTCGGGGTCGGCCTTTGATCTAGACCAAAGTCAGGGCAAGGTCACGCCTCATGATCGAAGATTCGCCCTTTGTCGCAGCCGCACCGGTGCTGGTGCCGATGCCCGCCGAACGCCCCTACACCTATGCCGTGCCCACCGGCATGCACGTGGTGCCGGGCTCGATCGTGCGCGTGCCGCTCGGCCCGCGCCAGGTAGCCGGCATCGTCTGGGATGGCATGGTCGAGAAGGTCGATGCGAAGAAGTTGCGCCCGATCGAGCAGGTCTTCGACTGCCCGCCGATCGACCGCGCGATGCGCCGTTTCGTCGATTGGGTGGCGCAGTACACGCTGTCGCCACCGGGCATGGTGGCGCGCATGCTGCTCAGGGCACCGGAAGCATTCGATCCCGAACCATGGATCGAGGGGCTGCAGCGCACGCTTCTGGTGCCCGACCGGATGACGGCCGCCAGGGAGCGGGTGCTGGAGACGGCCGAAGGCGGCCTTGCCTGGACGCGGTCCGGGTTGGCTCATGCCGCAGGCGTGTCGTCGACGGTGATCGACGGCCTGAGGGCGCAAGGCGTCTTCGAGACGGTGATGATCCCGCCGCGCCCGGTGGTGGCCGCGCCCGATTCCATCTACGCCACACCGGAACTGATGCCGGACCAGAGCGACGCGGCGCTGATGCTGCGCGCCAATGTCGCAGCCGGCGTGTTCAATGTCGCACTGCTCGACGGCGTTACCGGATCGGGCAAGACGGAGGTTTATTTCGAGGCGGTGGCGGCCGCGCTCGACCAGGGCAAGCAGGTGTTGATCCTGCTACCGGAAATCGCGCTGACGCATGCCTTTCTCGAGCGCTTCCAGCAGCGCTTCGGTGCCAAGCCGGGCGAATGGCATTCCGACCTGCCGCCGCGGATGCGCGAAAAAGTGTGGCGGCAAGTGGCGGAAGGCGGCGTGCGGGTCGTCGCCGGCGCGCGCTCGGCGCTGTTCCTGCCGTTCAAGGAACTCGGCCTGATCGTCGTCGACGAGGAGCACGACCCTGCCTACAAGCAGGAGGACCGCGTCTTCTACAATGCGCGCGACATGGCGGTGGTGCGCGGCCATATCGGCAGCTTTCCGGTGGTGCTGGCGTCGGCGACGCCATCGGTGGAAAGTCGGGTCAATGCGAGCCAAGGCAAATACAACAGAGCCGTTCTTTCTGCCCGTTTCGCCGAGGCGGCGCTCCCCCATCTCAAGGCAATCGACATGCGCCGCGCACCGCCGGCGCGCGGCGGCTTCCTGTCGCCGGTGCTGCTCGACCAGATGCGCCAGACGCTGGAGAGGAAGGAGCAGTCGCTGCTCTTCCTAAACCGGCGCGGTTATGCGCCGTTGACGCTATGCCGGGTCTGCGGCCATCGCTTCGGTTGCCCGGTCTGCTCGGCCTGGCTGGTCGAGCACCGCTTTCGCGGCCAGCTGGTCTGCCATCATTGCGGGCACAATGAGCGCCGTCCCGAAGCCTGCCCGGAATGTGGCACGCTTGACCACCTGGTCGCCTGCGGGCCAGGTGTCGAGCGTATCGCCGAAGAGGTCGTCGCGCATTTTCCCGACGCGCGCACCATCGTTTTGTCGTCCGACCTGATGGGCGGCGTGCGGCGGCTGCGATTGGAGTTGGAGGCGATCGCCAATGGCGAGGCCGACATCGTCATCGGCACGCAGCTCGTCGCCAAGGGCCACAATTTCCCCAACATGACGCTGGTCGGCGTCGTCGATGCCGATCTCGGCCTTGCTAATGGTGATCCGCGCGCCGCCGAGCGCACCTTCCAACTGCTCAGCCAGGTGACCGGCCGCGCCGGCCGTACCGGTAAGAAGAGCCTCGGCCTGCTACAGACCTTCCAGCCGGACCATCCGGTGATGAGGGCGATCGTCTCCGGTGACGCCGAGGCCTTTTACGAGCGCGAGATCGCCGAGCGCGAGCGGGCCGCCCTGCCGCCCTTCGGCCGGCTGGCCGGTGTCATCGTCAGCGCGGTGACGCGAGCCGAAGCCGAGGGCCATGCACGGGGCCTGCGCCGCGCTGCGCCCGAAGCCACCGACCTGTTTGTGCTGGGGCCGGCCGAGGCACCGCTGTCCCTGCTTGGCGGCCGACACCGTTTCCGCCTGCTGATCCAGGGCGAACGGCGCGCCGACATGCAAGGCTTTATCCGCGCCATGCTGGCCAAGGGGCCGAAACAGCGCGGTTCGGTCCGGGTGCAGGTGGATATCGACCCGCAGAGCTTTTTGTAGATCGCGTTTGCAAGAATAGTTGGCCGCAGGTCAGCGAGGAATGGAAGATCTTATGAAAACCCTTGGCCTTCTGGGCGGCATGAGCTGGGAATCAACGGCCATCTATTACCGCCTGCTCAACGAGATCGTGCGCGAGCGGCTGAGTGGGCTGCATTCGGCGAAACTCCTGCTGTGGTCGTTCGACTTTGCCGAAATCGCCGAGCGGCAGCATCATGGTGACTGGGAGGGCGCCGGCGTGCTTCTCGTCGAAGCGGCGCGCAAGCTCGAGGCCGGCGGCGCGGAAGGCTTGCTTCTGTGCACCAACACCATGCACAAACTGGCTGACCAGGTGCAGGCGTCGGTGTCGATCCCGTTGATCCACATCGCCGACGCCACGGCGGTGGCGGTCAAGCGCGCCGGCATGCAGCGCCCGGCACTGCTGGCGACGCGTTTCACCATGGAGCAGGATTTCTACAAGGGCCGGCTCGCCGACAAATATGGCCTCTCGCCAGTGGTGCCCGACGCGGCCGGGCGCGACATGGTCCATCGCGTCATCTACGAGGAATTGTGCCAGGGCATCGTCACCGAAGCCTCCAAGGCGGCTTATATCGCCGAGACCGAACGCCTGCGCCGCGAAGAGGCCGCCGACAGCGTCATCATGGGCTGCACCGAGATCACCATGCTGATCGGCCAGCAGGATTTCGACATCCCGGTCTTCGACACGACGCGCATCCATGCCGAGGCGGCGATCGAATTTGCGCTCAGTTGACGTGTTTCGCCCAAAGTGCCGGGAGCCATCTGGCGCCGGGTTTTTCCTCCGCTAGAATGCCCCGAAATTGCAAACAGGCATTTCGAGGGGACAAGATGGATTTTGCGCTTCCGTGGCCGACGACCCAGGGCGAATGGCTGGCGTGGTCGAGCGCCGTCATTACCGTGCTGCTCGGACTTTTGTTCTTTCTGGCACCTGGCCTCGCCTTCCGTGCGCTGCGCTTGCAGGCCAAGCCCGAGAAGGCTGCGGCGATCGCCGAGGGACGCGGCAGGATGTCGGGTTTCTATCTCGGCGTCGGCCTGTGCTGCATCCTCTTGGCGCAGCCGCTGATCTACATGACGCTTGGCTTCTCCTGGCTGTTCACCGCCTTTGGTCGGCTGCTGTCGATGATGTCGGATGGCGCCAACACGCCATTCAATTGGGTTTCCATCGTGGTGGAACTGGCGCTGGCGGCGCTGCCGCTTGCCTTCGCCTTTGGCTTTCTGCCTTGAATCGTTAGGTATTCCGCGATGGAAGGGCGACGACTTTCGCCGGATGCGACAATAGTGCCTGAAAACCATGCGGAACGACGCATTGCGGTCTTAAAATGCCTGTGCTAGACGGCAATCGACTTTCGGCCGGGGATAGCGGAAGCCGCGCCTCCGTGCTCGAAAAAATGCAGTAAGGTCAAAGATTTAGCCAGAGTTTTTGCTCGCGCCAACAATCTACGGCCTGTCAGACAAGAGAAAAGACGGTCCGTGGCTCAATCGTCATCGCCAATCTCAGGTGTCGCAGAACGCTATGCGGGTTCGCTGTTCGAACTCGCCCTGCAGGCAAATTCCGTCGCCAAGGTCGAAGCCGACCTCAACAGCTTCGAAGCCATGCTCGCGGGCAGCGCGGACCTTACCCGCCTGATCAACAGCCCGGTGTTTTCCAGCGAGGATCAGGCCAAAGCCATCGCGGCGATCGCCGACAAGGCCGGGATTACTGGCCTCACCGGCAATTTCCTGCGTGTCGTCGCCCGCAACCGCCGCCTGTTCGCCATTCCCGGCATGATCAGGGCGTTCCGCAGGATCGCCGCCGAACATCGTGGCGAGACCGCTGCCGAAGTGACGTCGGCGCATGAGCTGACGACAGCCCAGCAGACTGAACTCAAGGCCGCGCTGAAGAGCGTTGCCGGCAAGGACGTGGCCATCTCCGTCACCGTCGATCCGTCGCTGCTTGGCGGGCTGGTGATCAAGATGGGCTCGCGCCAGATCGATACGTCGCTCAAAACCAAACTCAATTCGCTCAAGCTTGCACTGAAAGAGGTCGGCTGATGGACATCCGCGCCGCGGAAATTTCCGCAATTCTGAAAGACCAGATCAAGAATTTCGGCAAGGAGGCCAAGGTCTCCGAAGTTGGACAGGTGCTGTCCGTCGGTGACGGTATCGCCCGTGTCTACGGCCTCGACAATGTCCAGGCCGGCGAGATGGTCGAATTCCCGGGCGGTATCCGCGGCATGGCGCTCAACCTCGAAGCCGATAATGTCGGCGTCGTCATCTTCGGCGCCGACCGCGACATCAAGGAAGGCGACATCGTCAAGCGCACCGGCGCCATCGTCGACGTTCCCGTCGGCCCCGGCCTGCTCGGCCGCGTCGTCGACGCGCTCGGCAATCCGATCGACGGCAAGGGCCCGATCAAGGCAGTCGAGCGCAAGCGCGTCGACGTCAAGGCGCCCGGCATCATCCCGCGCAAATCGGTGAACGAGCCGATGTCGACCGGCCTCAAAGCCATCGATGCTCTGATCCCGGTCGGCCGCGGCCAGCGCGAGCTGGTCATCGGCGACCGCCAGACCGGCAAGACCGCTATCATCCTCGACACCATGCTCAACCAGAAGTCGGTGCACGACAACGGCCCCGAGAAGGAAAAGCTCTACTGCGTCTACGTCGCCGTCGGCCAGAAGCGCTCGACCGTCGCGCAGTTCGTCAAGGTGCTGGAAGAGCGCGGTGCGCTCGAATATTCGATCATCATCGCCGCCACCGCTTCCGATCCGGCACCGATGCAGTTCCTGGCGCCATTCGCCGGCGCCACCATGGGCGAGTACTTCCGCGACAACGGCATGCATGCGCTGATCAGCTATGACGATCTGTCGAAGCAGGCCGTCGCCTATCGTCAGATGTCGCTGCTGCTGCGCCGCCCGCCGGGCCGCGAAGCCTATCCCGGCGACGTCTTCTACCTGCACTCGCGCCTGCTCGAGCGCGCCGCCAAGCTCAACGACGATCTGGGCGGTGGGTCGCTGACCGCACTGCCGATCATCGAGACGCAGGCCAACGACGTGTCGGCCTACATCCCGACCAACGTGATCTCGATCACCGACGGCCAGATCTTCCTCGAAACCAACCTGTTCTTCCAGGGTATCCGTCCTGCCGTGAACGTCGGCCTGTCTGTCAGCCGTGTCGGCTCGGCCGCGCAGATCAAGGCGATGAAGCAGGTTGCCGGCTCGATCAAGGGCGAGCTCGCGCAGTACCGCGAAATGGCGGCCTTCGCGCAGTTCGGCTCGGATCTCGACGCCGCCACGCAGCGTCTGCTCAACCGCGGGTCGCGCCTGACCGAACTCCTCAAGCAGCCGCAGTTTTCGCCGCTGAAGACGGAAGAGCAGGTCGCGGTGATCTTCGCCGGCGTCAACGGCTATCTCGACAAGCTGCCGGTCAACCAGGTCGGCAAGTTCGAGCATGGCCTGCTCAGCCACATGCGTGCAGCCGGCAAGGACATTCTCGACGCCATCCGCAAGGAAAAGGCGCTGTCGGACGATCTGCGCGCCAAGCTGAAGGCCGAGATCGACGCTTTCGCCAAGACGTTCGCCTGAGCGAAGCGCCAGTCGGGATGAGACAAGACGGGATCAGGTTTGAAGCATGCCTTCGTTAAAAGACCTTCGTAACCGCATCGCCTCGGTCAAGGCGACGCAGAAGATCACCAAGGCGATGCAGATGGTCGCCGCGGCGAAGCTGCGCCGCGCGCAAGAGGCCGCGGAAGCGGCGCGCCCCTATTCGGAGCGCATGGGTTCCGTGCTGGCCAACATCACCCAGGCGATCGGCGGCGGTGGCGATGCCCCGGCGCTGATGACCGGCACTGGCAAGGATGACGTGCATCTGCTCGTCATCTGCACTGCCGAGCGCGGCCTGTGCGGCGGCTTCAATTCGCAGATCGCGCGCCACGCGCGAGACCATATCCGCAAGCTGCTGGCCGACGGCAAGCACGTCAAGATCATCTGCGTCGGCAAGAAGGGTTTCGACATCCTGCGCCGCGACTATGCGTCGCTGATCATCGACCGCGTCGATCTGCGCGAGGTCAAGACGCTTGGTTTCGTCAACGCCGATGCCATCGCCAAGAAGGTCATCCAGCTCTTCAACGAGGGCAGCTTCGACATCTGCACGTTGTTCTATTCGCAGTTCAAGTCGGTGATCAGCCAGATCCCGACAGCGCAGCAGATCATTCCGGCGGGCGTTGCTTCGGCTCAGGCGGAAGTGACGGATGGCGGAAACGCCGTCTATGAGTACGAACCGGAGCCGGGCGAAATTCTCTCCGACCTCATTCCGCGCAACATCTCGGTGCAGGTTTTCCGGGCGCTGCTCGAAAACGCGGCCGGCGAAATGGGCGCCAAGATGAGCGCCATGGACAATGCGACGCGCAACGCCGGCGAGATGATCAACAAGCTGTCGATCACCTACAACCGCCAGCGGCAGGCGCAGATCACCAAGGAACTGATCGAAATCATTTCGGGCGCCGAGGCGCTCTAGGCGCGGTCCGCGGGTCATCGACCCGCGACCGGATCGCGTGAGAAACAAAGGACGAAAAAGGGTAAAGACGATGGCGAAAGCAGCGACCCCCCAGAAGGCGACTCCCAAGACGGCGGCCCCCAAGGCAGCAGCCGCGAAGACCGCAGCCCCCGCGAAGGCGGCGGCCAAGGCTCCAGCAGCGAAGGCAACTCCGGCCAACACGGCCGCCCTGGCGAGCAAGGCAACCGGCGTTGTAGGCAAGGTTCGCCAGGTCATCGGCGCCGTTGTCGACGTGCAGTTCGGCGATCACCTGCCGGCGATCCTGAACGCGCTCGAGACGACCAATGTCGGCAACCGCCTCGTGCTCGAAGTTGCCCAGCATCTGGGTGAAAACACCGTGCGCTGCATTGCCATGGACTCGACCGAAGGTCTGGTTCGCGGCCAGGACGTGCGTGACACCGGCGCGCCGATCACCGTGCCGGTCGGCCCGGGCATGCTCGGCCGCATCATCAATGTCATCGGCGAGCCGGTCGACGAAGAAGGCCCGGTCGACGCGATCGAAATGCGCTCCATCCACCAGCCGGCTCCGACCTATGTCGAGCAGTCGACGGAAGCACAGATCCTGATCACCGGGATCAAGGTGCTCGACCTGCTGGCTCCCTACGCTAAGGGCGGCAAGATTGGCCTGTTCGGCGGCGCCGGCGTCGGCAAGACCGTGCTGATCCAGGAACTGATCAACAACATCGCCAAGGCGCATGGCGGCTACTCGGTGTTCGCCGGCGTCGGCGAGCGCACCCGCGAAGGCAACGATCTCTATCACGAGTTCATCGAATCCGGCGTCAACAAGAAGGGCGGCGGCGAAGGCTCCAAGGCCGCACTCGTCTACGGCCAGATGAACGAGCCGCCGGGCGCGCGTGCCCGCGTCGGCCTGACCGGCCTGACTGTTGCCGAATATTTCCGTGACCAGGGCCAGGACGTGCTGTTCTTCGTCGACAACATCTTCCGCTTTACGCAGGCGGGTTCGGAAGTGTCGGCTCTGCTCGGCCGTATCCCGTCGGCGGTCGGCTATCAGCCGACGCTCGCCACCGACATGGGCGCGCTGCAGGAACGCATCACCACCACCACCAAGGGTTCGATCACCTCGGTGCAGGCCATCTACGTGCCCGCCGACGACTTGACCGATCCGGCGCCAGCGACCTCGTTCGCTCACCTTGATGCGACGACGACGCTGAACCGCGCCATCGCCGAAAAGGGCATCTACCCGGCCGTCGATCCGCTCGATTCGACCTCCCGCATGCTCGACCCGCTGGTCGTCGGAGAAGAGCACTATGGCGTCGCGCGCCAGGTGCAGTCGATCCTGCAGCGCTATAAGTCGCTGCAGGACATCATCGCCATCCTGGGCATGGACGAGCTGTCGGAAGAGGACAAGCAGACCGTGGCCCGCGCCCGCAAGATCGAGCGCTTCCTGTCGCAGCCCTTCTTCGTCGCCGAAGTGTTCACCGGCGCGCCGGGCAAGCTGGTCGACCTCGCCGACACCATCAAGGGCTTCAAGGGCCTCTGCAACGGCGACTACGATCACCTTCCGGAAGCTGCCTTCTACATGGTCGGCGGCATCGAGGAAGCAGTCGAGAAGGCACAGCGCCTCGCGGCTGAAGCGGCGTAATCAAGCGAATAGCGAATAGGGAGTAGCGAATAGGGAATATGGGCCGGCGAATTCTTCTGACTACTCGCTACTCGCTATTCGCTATTCGCTAAATTGACATGGCTGAAGCTTTCAAGTTCGAACTGGTCTCGCCGGAGCGCCTGCTTGTTTCCGCCGAGGTCGATTCCGTCGTCATTCCCGGCGCCGAAGGCGAGATGACCGTGATGGCGCATCACGCCCCGGTCATGACCACGATCAAGCCGGGTGTCGTCACGGTGAAGACCGCGGCGGCCGGTGAAGAACGCTATGTGGTGTTCGGCGGCTTCGCCGACATCGTTCCGGCCGGCTGTACGCTGCTGGCGGAATCGGCTGTCGCGGTGAAGGATGTCGACCGCGCCGATCTCGCGCGCCGCATCCAGGAGGCCAGGGAAGACGCCGCCGACGCCAAGGACGACCAGGTGCGAAGCAAGGCTGAACAGTTCCTTAGCCAGCTCACCACGCTGGAAGCTGCCATCTTGCCGGCCTAAAGTCTGCTTCAGACGATTGATCGAAAAGCGGGGCCTTGCCTCGCTTTTTTGTTAGATGCCCAATGCAGCGAAGGCAGCTGCCGGTCCGTCACGGCGTAACTGTTCGAGATGGGCGGTCGTGAGATCCATCAGGTTTGCGCGCCCGGACTCCTCCTTGGCAAAGCCAGCCAGATCAAAAACCGACACGACGGTTTCCGCAGCCGACAGGCGCTTGTCGCCGATTGCCGTCAACGGCGCGTCAAGCGGATCGGTGAAATGGCTCTCCGGCAAGGTCTTGCTGCGTGCTTCGCAGGCCGCGATCCAGGCGGCGATCGCCAGTGTCAGGTGTTCGGGCACAGCGCCGGCTTCGATGCTCTCCAAGGCGGAAGCGACGATGCGCTGCGGCAGTTTCTGGCTGCCGTCATTGGCGATCTGCGCCGTGCGGTGGGCAAGTGCTTTGTTTGAGAAGCGTTCTGCCAGCTCGGCGGTATAACTTGCAGTGTCGAGCCCGGCATTTTTTGGCAGCGTCGGGATAGCCTCGGCCCAGAGTCTATCGACAAAGGCCCGTATCGCCGGATCGGCGAAGGCGCGATCGACGGTGGCATGGCCGCTGAGCAGGCCAAGGTAGGCGATCGCCGAATGCGATCCGTTAAGCAGGCGTAGCTTCATGTCTTCGAACGGCCTGACGTCGTCGACCATGGTGGCGCCGAATTTTTCCCAGGCCGGCCGGCCCGTCGGAAAATTGTCTTCGATCACCCATTGGGAGAAAGGCTCGGTCATGACGGGCCATGCATCTTCGACGCCAAGCTCGACAGCGATTCGCGCCCGGTCGGCATCTGTGGTCGCCGGTACGATGCGGTCGACCATGCTCGACGGAAAGGCGACCGCATCGGCGATGTGTTTGGCGAGTGTGGCATCGCCCTTCGCGCCGAGCCTGGCATCTCGCATTTCGGCGAATTCAATCAGCAGCCGGTGCAGCGTGGCCCCGTTGGCCGGCAGGTTGTCGCAGCACAGCACGGTGAATGGCGGCGTGCCGGCTGCGCGTCGCTGGGCAAGCGCCTTGGCCAGAAAACCATGCGCCGTCTTCGGCATGCTCGGATTTGCCAGGTCGTTGACGATATCGGGATGAGCGGCGTCCAATCCACCGCCAGCCGCCCGCAGATAGGCCTTTTCGGTGATCGTCAGCGTGACGATGCGCGTGCGCGGATCGGTCAGCGCGGCCAGCACCGCGCTTGGGTCTTCCGGCGCCACCAGCATCGAGGCGATCGAGCCGATGACCTGAAGCTTTTCGGTTCCACTGCTTCTGATTGCCAGCGTATAGAGCCCATCCTGCGGCATGAGCGCGTCGCGCGTGTCGGCGCTGCGCAGCGACACACCGACGATGCCCCAGCCTGTCTCGCCGGCCGCCAGGCAATCATCGACATAAGCCGCCTGATGGGCGCGATGGAAGGCGCCGACACCGAGATGCACGATGCCCGGGACGACGTGGCTGCGATCATACGAAGGTGTCACGACCGAAGCCGGCAATGTCCCCGCCGTTATCGATGAAAGGCGTTTTGGCGTCGTGGCGCGGCTGGTCTGTTCGGATGGCATGAATCGCCCTCGGGGAGTGGTCGGCAAGCGGCGTAACATCCAGACTTGTGCCACACAATGGGCCGACAAGTCATCATACAACAAGCGCGTGTTTGTATGTTGACATTATTTATTGTCGACCCTACCAGATAGCGGCCCTGGGAGGATGATCGTGGCACTGACCAATGCGGATTTGCTGTTTCCTGCCGAGGCGCTTCCGCGCTCGATCGCCCGCGATCTCTATGCCGGGATCAAGGATCTGCCCCTGGTCAGCCCGCATGGTCACACCGATCCGCGCTGGTACGCGCTGAACGAGCCGTTCCCGGATCCGGCGCAATTGCTCATCGTGCCGGACCACTACATCTTCCGCATGCTGTTCAGCCAGGGGGTTCGCCTCGAGGATCTCGGCGTGGCGACGCTCGACGGCACGCCGGTGCAGACCGACGGCCGGACGATCTGGCGGCGCTTTGCCGAGCACTATTATCTGTTTCGGGGCACGCCGACCCGGCTGTGGCTCGATCATGTGCTCGCCGATCTGTTCGGCATCGGCGAACCGCTGAACGCGGCGACCGCCGACGGCCACTACGACACCATCGCAACGCTGCTGCAGTGGGAGAATTTCCGCCCGCGCGCCTTGTTCGAGCGCTTCAACATCGAGGTCATCGCGACGACCGAGGGCGCGCTCGACGATCTCAAATGGCACCAGATGATCCGCGACAGTGGTTGGCAGGGCCGTGTCGTGACGGCTTACCGGCCCGACGCCGTCGTCGATCCCGACTTCGAGGGGTTTTCAACCAATCTCGACCGGCTCGGCGAAATCACCGGCTGCGACACCGGCAACTGGACCGGCTATCTCGATGCGCATCGCCAGCGGCGCGCCTTCTTCAAGAGTTTTGGCGCGACCTCGTCCGATCACGGCCATCCAACGGCGGAGACCGCCAATCTCTCCGAAGCGGCGGCCGAGGAGCTGTTCAATCGGATTCGCCGCGGTTCCGACGACGAGCGCGAGCGGAAACTGTTCCGCGCCCAGATGCTGACCGAGATGGCCAAGATGAGCCTCGACGACGGGCTTGTGCTGCAGATCCATCCCGGTTCCTGGCGCAACCATTCGACGGCCGTTTTCCAAAGATTCGGTCGCGACAAGGGTTTCGATATCCCGACCCGGACCGACTATGTGACGGCGCTGAAACCGTTGCTCGACTGCGTCGGGCTGGAACGCGACCTCACGATCATCCTCTTCACGCTCGACGAGACCAGCTACGCGCGCGAACTGGCGCCGCTTGCCGGCGTCTATCCGGCGCTGAAGCTAGGGCCGGCCTGGTGGTTTCACGACAGCCCGGAAGGCATGCGGCGCTTCCGCGAGATGACCACCGAGACGGCCGGCTTCTACAACACCGTCGGCTTCAACGACGACACCCGCGCCTTCCCATCCATTCCGGCGCGTCACGATGTGGCGCGCCGGGTCGACTGCGCGTTCCTCGCGCGTCTCGTCGCCGAGCACAGGCTGCGCGAGGACGAGGCGCATGAGCTGGCGCGGGAGCTTGCCTACACGCTTGCGAAGAAGGCGTACCGGCTCTGAGCCGGGCGCTACGATTTTGAAAGGGAGGAAGTTATGTTGCATTTTTCGAAATTGACGGCGGCCACGTTCGCCTTCGGCTCACTGCTGGTTGGCATTGCCAATGCCGACACCGTGCTGAGGTCATCGGATACCCATCCCGACGGCTATCCGACCGTCGAGGCGGTCAAATACATGGGCGACCTGATCAAGCAGCGCACCAATGGCCGCTATTCGGTCGAGGTCTACCATTCGGCGCAGCTCGGAGAGGAAAAGGACACGATCGAGCAGACCCAGGCCGGCGTCATCGACCTCAATCGCGTCTCGATGGGACCGTTCAACGGCGTCGTTCCGGAAACGGCGGTTCCGTCCCTGCCGTACATGTTCCGGTCGGTCGACCATATGCGGCATGTGATGGATGGGCCGATCGGTGACGAGATCCTGAAGGCTTTCGAGGCGCATGACCTCGTCGGCCTCGCCTTCTACGATTCCGGCGCCCGCTCCTTCTACAACACCAAGAAGGACATCACTTCGATGGCCGACATGAAGGGCATGAAATTCCGTGTCATCCAGTCCGATGTGTTCGTCGATATGGTCAACGCCTTGGGCGCCAATGCCACGCCGATGGCCTATGGCGAGGTCTATTCGGCTTTGCAGACGGGCGTCATCGACGGCGCCGAGAACAACTGGCCGAGCTTCGAATCCGCCAAGCACTACGAGGTTGCCAAGCACTACACCATGGACCAGCACCAGATCGTTCCGGAAGTGCTGGTGATGTCGAAGGCGAGCTGGGACAAGCTCGCGCCGGAAGACCAGGCGATCGTCCGGCAAGCGGCAAAAGACAGCGTCGTCAAGATGCGCGAATTGTGGGACGCGCAGGAGAAGAAGTCGCGCGACATCGTCGAGAAGGCTGGCGTCAAGGTCAGCGAGATCGACAAACAGCCGCTGATCGATGCGATGAAGCCGGTCTATGACAAGTATCTGTCGACGCCCGAGTTGAAAGACCTCGCATCACGTATCCAGGCAACCAAGTAACCCGTTCGTGGCAAATGATGGCGCGATGTCCGCGCCATCATCCGGGGGAGGCGTGCATATGAAACCATTTTGGCTCGCAATAGAGCGGCTGCTGTCAGGATTGGCGAGGCTTGCGCTGTGGATCAGCGGCATCGGACTGACCCTGATGACGGTGATCATCTTCTGGCAGGTATTTTCGCGCTATATCCTCAACAGTTCGCCAAGCTGGACGGAACCCTTCTCGGTGCTTTTGATGGGTTGGTTCATCTTCCTGGGGGCAGCGGTCGGTGTTCGCGAGCGCACCCATCTGGGGTTCGATGTGTTGCTCTATTTCCTTCCGACCGCCGCCAAGGCGGTGCTGCGCAGCATTTCGGACATCGTCGTGCTCGCCTTCGGCGCCGGCATGATCGTCTACGGTGTCCAGCTTGCCAGGCTGACCTGGAACACGGTGATGCCGTCTCTTGCCTTCCCGGGCGGCGTCGGTTTCCTGCCGGTCATCCTGGGCGGCGCGCTTGTCTGCCTGTTTTCGCTTGAGCGGCTGGCCGGGCGGTTTGCAGGACTGCCGGTCGATGCTGATCAGTACGCCACGGGCGAGGAGGGTCTGTGATGGCACTGACGGTTCTGTTCGGCACCTTCGTCTTCCTGCTGATCATCGGCACACCGATCGCGTTCTGCCTCGGCGTCGCCAGCTTCGCGACGGTGCTGGTGCTGGACCTGCCGCCGCTCGTGGTGTTCCAGCGTCTCAACTCCGGCGTCAGCGTATTTTCGCTGATGGCCATCCCGTTCTTCATCTTCGCCGGCGACCTGATGGTGCGTGGCGGTATCGCAGCCAGGCTGGTGGCGCTGGCCGGTTCCCTGGTCGGTCACCTGCGTGGCGGGCTGGGGCAGGTCAACATCGCTGCCTCGACCATGTTCGGCGGCATTTCCGGCTCGGCCGTGGCCGATGCTTCGGCGGTCGGCGGGCTGATGATCCCGCAGATGAAAGCGCGCGGCTATGGCATCGACTATGCCGTCAACATCACCTCCGTCGGCGCCATCATTGCGCTGCTGATCCCGCCCTCGCACAACATGATCATCTATTCAATCTCTGCCGGCGGGCGCATCTCGATCGCCGACCTGTTCACCGCGGGCGTCATACCCGGCCTGCTGCTGGCGCTGTCTCTGATGATCACCGCCTATTGGGTCGCCAGCCGTCGCGGCTATCCGACCGAGCCGTTCGCGGGTTTCGGCCGCGCATTGCAACTGCTTGTCGCCGCGATTCCGGGCCTGGTCCTGATAGGCATTATCTTCGGCGGCGTCCGCTCCGGCATCTTCACGGCCACTGAAAGCTCGTGCATCGCCATCGTCTACGCTTTCCTGGTGACGCTTGTCATTTACCGCTCGATGAGCTGGAACGACTTCGTCGCCGCCACAACGGCAGCCGTGCGCACGACGGCAATGGTGCTGATGATCATCGGCTGTGCTGCCGCCTTCGGCTGGTTGCTGGCCTATCTCAGGGTCCCCGCCGCGCTCGTCGCCTTCCTGCAGTCCGTGTCCGACAACAAGCTGGTCATCCTGCTGATGATCAATGTGGTGCTGCTCATCCTCGGCACGTTCATGGACATGTCGCCACTGATCATCATCACCACGCCGATCTTCCTGCCCGTGGTGATGGCCTATGGCGTGGACCCCGTGCATTTCGGCGTCATCCTGATCCTCAATCTCGGCATCGGCCTGTGCACGCCACCCGTGGGGGCGGTGCTGTTCGTCAGCTGCGCCATCGGACGGATCCCGATCTGGACGGCGATGCGCTCGATCTGGCCGTTCTACGGCGCGGCTTTCGTCGTGTTGATGCTTGTCACCTACATACCGGAGATTTCATTGTGGCTGCCGAGCCTGTTCCACTAGAGTTTTGACGCAATTCCGGACGGAAAACCGTTTCACGCTTTTCCGGGATTGCTTAAGGAGACCACCACGTGTCCGCTGCCGCAAACGACCTCAAGGTCGAGAGAAAACCCAAGCTGTCGGAAACCGTCGTCGCGGCGATCCGCAGGCAGCTGCAGGCGGGCGAGATTCAGCCTGGCCACAAATTGCCGACCGAGGGCCAGCTGACCGAGACCTTCGGCGTCAGCCGCACCGTCATCCGCGAGGCGCTGGCCAAGCTTGCCGCCGATGGGCTGGTCGAGCCGCGCCAGGGCGCCGGCGTCTTCGTCACCGAGCACATCTCGACGATGTTCGGCGCGCTGGCCGCCGACATGGGCAGCAAGGATTCGATCGCGCTCAACGTGCTCGAAGTGCGGCTTGCGATCGAGATCGAATCTGCCGGGATCGCCGCCATCCGCCGCAACGCCGCGCAGGAGGCGGCAATCCAGGAAGCGTTCTTCGAGTTCGAGCGGCTGCTGCTCGCCAGCGAGCCGACCGGCCCGGCCGATCTCGCCTTCCACCGCGCGATCGCCAGCGCCACCAACAACCCGTTCTATGTCGAGATGCTCGATGTGCTCGGCCGGCGTGCCATTCCGTGCGACGTGACTTCTCCCTGGTCGACCGAGCTTGTGCAGTCCGACAGCTACCAGCGCGGGCTGCAGCGCGAGCATCTGGTGATCCTCAACGCCATTACATCGGGCGATGCCGAGGCCGCGCGTGAGGCCATGCGGAAACACCTCACCGCCAGCCAGCAGCGCTACCGCGAGCGCCTGCATGCGCGTCAGGCTTTCTACACCGACTCGGTCAAAGCCGCCGCTAGCGGCGAATAATCATCGCAAGTCAGGACTATAATGAGCCAGAGCCATACCGACTTCACCTCACGATTTGCCATCGATCCGGTCGCCGCCGCGGCGATGGGAACCGATGAGCTGCGTCACAATTTCCACATTGACCACCTGTTCCAGCCCGGCCGCATCAGCCTGACCTACACCCATTACGACCGCATGATCGTCGGTGGCGCCGTGCCGACCGGCTTGCCGCTTCAACTGGAAGCGATCAAGCCGACCGGCACCAAGAACTTCCTCGACCGCCGCGAGCTGATCGCCGTCAACATCGGTGGGGCAGGCGTCATCGAGGCCGGCGACCAGTCCTTTGAATTGCAGGCGCGCGACATGCTCTATCTCGGCATGGGATCAGCCGACGTGTCGTTTGCGTCGGCGGACAAGGGCGTGCCGGCAAAATTCTATCTGCTCAGCGCGCCGGCGCATCACGCCTGGCCCAGCCAGCTGATCCGCATCGGCGATGCCAAGCGCCTCGATCTCGGCAGCAAGGATGCCTGCAACGAACGCTCGATCTTCCAGTTCATCCATGCCGAGGGTGCAAAGACCTGCCAGCTGGTGGTCGGCATGACGCAGCTGGCGCCGGGCTCGGTGTGGAACACCATGCCGTGCCATGTGCATGACCGGCGCATGGAGGCCTATCTCTATTTCGACCTGGCCGAGACGGCGCGCGTCTTCCACTTCATGGGCGAGCCGGACGAAACGCGCCATCTGGTGGTGCGCAACGAGGAAGCGGTGCTGTCGCCGGGCTGGTCGATCCATTCGGGCGCCGGCACCTCCAACTACGCTTTCATCTGGGCAATGGCCGGGGACAATGTCGACTATACCGATGTCGATCCGGTAAGCTTGGACGATCTGCGGTGAGCGACCTCTCCGCCTTCAGCCTTGCCGGAAAGCGCATCCTGGTGACCGGCGCCAACACCGGCATCGGCCAGGGCATCGCGGTGTCGATCGCACGCGCCGGCGGCGTGGTGATCGGCGTCGGCCGCTCGTCGATGGACGATACGGCAAGCAGGGTCGCCGCGATGGGCGGGCAATTCGAGGCGGTCAGCGCCGATCTTGCCGATACGTCGGCCGCCGGCCCATTGCTCGACCGTATCTGGGAGGAAAGCGGTCCGCTCGACGGGCTGGTCAACAATGCCGGCATCATCCGGCGCGCCGATGCCGTCGATCTCAGCGAGACCGATTGGGACGACGTCATGGACCTCAATCTGAAGACGGCTTTCTTGCTCTGCCAGTCCTTTGCCAGGCGTGTCCTGGCCGGCAGGCGCCAGGGAAAGATCGTCAACATCGCCTCGGTGCTGAGTTTCCAGGGTGGCATCCGGGTCGCGTCCTATACCGCCTCGAAGCATGGCGTGCTCGGCATTACCCGGCTGCTCGCCTGCGAATGGGCGCAAAAGGGCATCAACGTCAACGCCATCGCGCCGGGCTATATCGAGACCAACAATACGCAGGCGCTGCGCGCCGATCCCGACCGCAGCGCCGCCATCCTGGCGCGCATCCCGGCCGGCCGCTGGGGCGAAGCGGCAGACATTGGCGATGCCGCCGTGTTCCTACTGGCGCCGGCGTCGAACTACATGCATGGCGCGGTGGTGCCGGTGGATGGCGGCTGGCTGGCGCGATGAGGAGAGATGACGATGACCGCAAAGATTTTCGCGCATGCCGGCGAGGGCGCGTGGACGGCGACGCCGGACGGCAACAGGCGGCGCGTTCTCCTGTACACCGATGAATTGATGATGGTCGAATTCGGCTTCGACAAGGGTGGCGTCGGCGCCCTGCATTCGCACCCGCATGTGCAGGCAAGCTACGTCGCCGAGGGTCGCTTCGAGGTGACCATCGACGGCCGGACCGAAACCATTGCGGCCGGCGGCAGTTTCATCGTGCCCTCCGGTCTGGTGCACGGCGTCAAGGCGCTCGAAGCGGGGCGGCTGGTCGACAGCTTTACGCCGCATCGGGCCGATTTCCTCGCTTAACGGTGGGAGATCGAGGAGGGAAGACCCGCGCCCCTGAAGAGGCGCGGGTTGTTGCCTGGGCGCTTGTGGCGCCGCGGTACTCAAGACATGACCGCAGGATGCGGAAGCTGCCGCATGATGGTGAAGATAGTCTTAATGCGCGGATGGTGGTGATGGCTGGGCGGCTGCATTCGGTCAGGTGATGTGCCGGAGCAGGCTGAAAAGCCGCTCGAACGTCTTGCCGTAGGGCGGGCGCAGCAAGGCCCCGGCGCTCAGGCGGGATTGATGGAAAACCGGCTTCTCCTTGCTGAAGGTGCGGAAGCCCCATTCGCCGTGATAGGCGCCCATGCCGCTGGCGCCGACGCCGCCGAAAGGCTGGTTCTCCTGCACCAGATGCAGCATGCAGTCGTTGATGGTGACGCCGCCGGCGACCGTCTCATGCAGGATGCGTTGACGATTGCCGTTGTCGCGGCCGAACCAGTAAAGCGCCAACGGCCGGTCTGCCCGGTTCACATGGCCGATCGCCTCGTCGATCCCGTTATATTCGACGATCGGCAGCACCGGCCCGAAAATCTCTTCGCGCATCAACCGCAGGTTTGCACCGGCGTTGCGGACCAGGGTTGGCGGCAACTTCCGGCTTGTGGCACCAAGTTCCTCTCCGGCCGGGTTGATCTCGGTGACTTCGGCGCCGGCATCGCGCGCCTCGACGATCATGTCGCGCAGGCGCTTGTGGTGCCGGTCGCTGATAATGGCGGTATAATCGGGGTTGTCGCGCAAGGTCGGGTAGAGCTTCGCGATCGCCATTGCGAGCTTGGCAGCGATCGTTTCTGCCTGTCCCTTCGGCACCAGCAGATAGTCGGGTGCGATGCAGGTCTGCCCGGCATTCAACAGCTTGCCATAGGCGACGCTGGATACCGCCGCGTCGAGATCGCATGACGGATCGAAGATCGCCGGCGACTTGCCGCCGAGTTCGAGCGTAACCGGGGTCAGGTTGGCGGCCGCCGCGATCGCGACCTGGCGTCCGACCGATGTCGAGCCGGTGAACAGCAAATGATCGAAAGGCATCGACACGAACGCCTTGCCCATCTCGGCATCGCCGGTGATGACGCTGAGCTCGTCGGGCGCGAAATGCTCGGCAACGAGTTCGGCCAGCAGCGCCGAAAACGCCGGCGTCAGTTCGGAAGGTTTTATGAGCACGCGGTTACCGGCGGCAAGGGCGGCGGTCACCGGCGCGACAGCGAGCTGGAAGGGATAGTTCCAGGGCGATACGATGCCGACGACACCGAGCGGCTGCGCGATGAGGCGATTTCTGCCCGGCAGGAACGGCATGCTCGTGGCAACGCGACGTTCGCGCATCCAGCCGCTGAGATGGGAAAGCGCGTGGCGGATGCCGGCGCGCACGACAAACAATTCCGCAAGCCGCGTCTCGTGCGCGGAACGGCCACCGAAGTCGGCGTCAATGGCCGCGCAGATCTCGGCCTCATGCCGCCCGGTCAGCGCCAGCAGGCGCTTCAGGCGATCCTTGCGGACGCCATTGTCGGGGAAAGGCTGCGCCTCGAAGGCCGTACGCTGCAAGCGAAAACGCTCGCCGAGAGCATCCTGTCTGGTCTGCAGCATCGCGCCCTCCCTGGCTTGCCGGGCCGAGCTTACATCGTGGTGCGTGAGGGAACCAGCGGGGTGCGGGTGCCCTTGGGGAAGGCCCGCCCTTGCTCGATGCCGCCGATCGGTTGGCCTGTTATACTGACCTGTTCCTGTTGTGGTCCTATGCCTGCTGGGCTAAGGCAAGGTGCCCATGCGGAGAGTCGTTTTGACCGGTTTCCACATCCTCTCCAATTCACGAAATGTCGGCTCGGTGTCTGCCTGATGCAAGTGCGGGCGACGAGCATCTTGGCCGTGGACCCCAAGCGGCAGGTTTTGCACTGGGTGGCGCTGATGCAAGATCGGGTCGCCGTATTATGCAAGCGGAATTGCGGATGAAGGGCGCTCTCAGGCTTGAGGTTGCGTTCGGTGCGGCCACGCGGAGGGTCGTGCGGGAGTTTCAGCGGCTGGTACCACTGTCCCTGAAACGGCGCATGCAAACACGCACATACGCACGCGCGACGCCGGCCAACAGAATTTTCATCTCGGGCTGTGCGCGCAGCGGGACGACACTGACACAGCGGCTGATGAGGTGTTTCGAGGACACTTTCGTCCATCCGCCCGAAGCGCGATACACAATCCTGGACATGCTGGACCGGCCGGAATCCAACCTCGTCGTCAAGCGCGATGCGCGCAGCTTTGCGCATTTGGCGAAGTTGCCTGCGTCCATTGGCTTGATTTATTGCGTGCGCCACCCATTCGACACGCTGACAAGTTCGCATCCGCAAACACGCAACGAGCGTCGGTTCCACGTCACGCCGCAGCGCTGGCTGGCCGAATACGACGCGCTGATAAAGCTGAAGAAGGCACAGCCGCACAGGCAGATACTTTTTGTTCGTTACGAAGACATGGTCGGCGCGCCCGATGCCATGCAGGAGAGGATCGCGCAGTCGTTCGGGCTGACGCCGCGGATTCGCTTCAGCGAGGATCCGGACAATCCGATCCGGGTGACATCGTTGAGAAAATGGGAAAGCAATGAAGAATTGCGGATCTATCTCAGGGGCCTGTCGCCGGCATTTCTCGCCCGCGTCGGGCGCTTCTGTGCCGAGTTCGGGTACGATATGGCGGTAAGCGCGCCGACCACGGACGCTCCGTGATGCAGGCGGCTGTCATCGCGACAGAAGAGCAGGATCCCAAGCGGCGCGTGCTGAAGGACGTGTTCGGCTTCGATGATTTTCGCCCCGGCCAGGCCGATGTCATGGATGCGCTGCTGGCCGGGCGGCACGTGCTGGCCGTCATGCCGACGGGTGCGGGCAAATCGCTCTGCTACCAGGTGCCGGCGCTGGTTCTGGGCGGGCTCACCATTGTCGTTTCGCCGCTGGTGGCGTTGATGCAGGATCAGGTCGCCGCCTTGCGCCTTGCCGGCGTGGCGGCCGACACGATCAACTCCTCGATCGACCGCGACGCCAATATCGCCGCCTGGCGACGCGTCGCTTCGGGCCAGACGCGCCTGCTCTACCTCGCGCCGGAGCGGCTGATGACCGAACGGATGCTCGACGCGCTGGCCAGGCTCGATATCAGCCTGATCGCCGTCGACGAGGCGCACTGCATCTCGCAATGGGGCCCGGCGTTCCGGCGCGAGTATGAGGACTTGTCGCGGCTGCGCGGCATTTTCCCCAATGTGCCGATCATCGCGCTGACCGCGACCGCCGACGAGAGCACGCGCACCGACATCGAAGCCCGGCTGTTTGCTGAGCGTGTCGAAACCCTGGTGCTGGGCTTCGACCGGCCGAACATCAAGCTTGCCATCGAGGCCAAGCAGGATAGCAAGCGCCAGTTGCTGCGCTTCGTCGAGCGTCATCCCGGCCGCAGCGGCATCGTCTATTGCCTGTCGCGCAAGAAGACGGAAGAGATGGCAGCCTTCCTCGAAAAGAACGGCGTCACCGCGCTCGCCTATCATGCCGGCATGAGCAAGGAGGCGCGTGATGCGAATCAAAACGCCTTCATGACTTTGTCCGGCGTCGTCATGGTGGCGACCATCGCCTTCGGCATGGGCATCGACAAGCCTGACGTCGCCTATGTCTTCCACACCGATATGCCGGGCAGCCTGGAGGCCTACTACCAGGAGATCGGCCGCGCCGGCCGCGACGGGCGGGATGCGGAAGCGCATATGCTGTTCGGCCTTGGCGACATCCGTATGCGGCGGCTGTTCATCGACGACGAGGATGCCGCCGTCGAGCACAAACGGCGCTCGCATCGCCGGCTCGACACGCTGATCGGCTATTGCGAGACGGCGCAGTGCCGCCGCCAGGTGCTGCTGGGCTATTTCGGGGAGGAAGCGCAGCCTTGCGGCAATTGCGACACCTGTCTCGACCAGGCGCCGCGCGCCGATGGCGGAGCGGAAGCACGGACCATCCTGGCGGCCATCGCGCAGAGCGGAGAACGCTTCGGTGCCGGCCATGTCATCGACATCCTGCTTGGCCATGAGACAGAGAAGATCCTGGCCAGGAACCACCAGAGGCTCGCCAGCTTCGGCAGCGGGCTGGCGCACAAGAAGGATTTCTGGCTGTCGCTGATCCGGCAGCTCGCCGCGAGCGGTTTCCTGGAGCCGGATCCGAGCGGCCATGGTGGTCTCGCCATCGCCGAAAAGGGCCATGCACTCGGTCGTGGCGAGATGCCGTTCCACTATCGTGTAGAGGTGCGCAGCCGCGCCTTGCGCAAGATGCGAGCGGCCGAGGGTATGAACGCGGAAGGCGTGGATGCATCTCTGCTGGCCACGCTCAAATCCTTGCGCCTGCGCCTGGCCAAAGAGCGCCAGGTGCCGGCCTATGTGGTGTTTTCCGATCGCACGCTGATCGACATGGCCGAGCGCCGCCCGCGCGACCTCGACGCCTTCGCCGAAGTGAATGGCGTGGGGGCGGCAAAGCTGAAGGAGTTCGGGCAGGTTTTCTTGAGCGTGATTGCGGGGCATCAATCCGATGGCTCGGCCTGAGGATTGCGAGACTGGTCTGCTCGACGACAGGACGGTCGCCACGCTGCAGATGGGGCGCCCGTCATTGTAGCACCCTAGTGGCGGGTGCTCAGATCTGCGTTGTTACGGTTGTGCTGTTCCTTTTCGGAAAACCACTGTGGCCCGAATAACAAGTCCGGATGGTGATAATCGTGGCGGTTGATAGGATGACCACGACGGCGGTCTGAGCAAAGCGACGCCGAAACCAGAGCCGCCTCTTGGTTTCGCAGATCGTTAGATTCGTCGCAACGCGCGGACGCATTGCCGATCACAGCGGCGGGCGCTTCTGGCCGTTAGGTCCGGTTGGCATAGGCGCGTTGCGCCTGTGCGCTCTTGCAGAGCTGATCCAATTTGTCGCGGATCCGGTCGTTATCAAGCAATAGCTTGGCGCGTGGGAACCCTCTTTTGCGAAGCTCCCATTCGATGACCTGCCACCCTTCGTAGTCGCCGGATTCCACAAGTTTCCCGGCCTCGCGCCACATACGCGCGTCACGCTCTCGGGACACGGCTTTTCTCCCATGCTCTTGCGCCAAGCATACAGGAGGCCGGACTGATATGCGAAATGCCTATCGCGTTCCGTCAAATTACTGGCTCGCGTCCACTCTTTGACGAGCTCCTCGGTAGTGCGCAATTTGAATTTAAGTCGGCATTTTGGTTTCGGCATGCGCGCCCCACTAACGTTTCCATTCCCTACTGATCAAGACCTGAAACCAACTAACCTAAGCCTTTTGGAGCAATGTTATTTTCTGCAATGAAGACTAGGGTAGCTTAAAGGAGTGCTGAAATGGCAACTGAAAGCACAGGGCAAAACAAGCAGGTATCGGAGGCCAAAGCGCGCCGCGACTTTCTGAAGAAGGCTGGCCGTTTCGCAACCGTGACGCCGCCGGCCATAACACTTCTGCTCGGCACAAGTTTGAACTCCGAGGCGGTGGCCAAATCAAGTGGATCACGTTCCGGTAAAGGATCAGGTGACAAGAACCACGTTCACGTAGGCTCCTCCAATAGCGGCTATAAGTTCGGGCGAGGTCAGTCCGACAACCAGCACGGCGGATCAGACAATGCCGGTGGCGGTGCCCACGGGGGCTCAAGGTCCGGCGATCCCAACTAAACGCGCCGGGATAGCGAACCACACGGCGATCATGTCTGCTTTCCTTTCCCATCCGGGGCATCATTCCTAGGCGGCTGTGTTACAGTGCCGCCATAGCAAGGCCCGTCGCTCACCCTCAGCAGCGGCGGGCTTTTTTGTAGGCACGATCTACAAATTCATCATGCAGGGGGTTGGGCTAATGGAACGCGCCGGGAACCGAGTTCAGTGATCCACGTTTCCCCAAAGGTCATGCTGAATGACCTAACGACGGAGGAAACAATGAACATGAAAATGCTCACAATGGGCGCGATGGCGCTTGCGATGATGGCCGGCGCCGCAGTTGCTGGCAGCACATCCGCACTCGACGATCCGGCAAAGATGTCACCGTTCTTCACGGACGCCGGGATGAAAACGTTGAGGACGGAGAAGGATTTCAAGACCGCATGGATGGCCATGAAACCCGATGAACAGAAGGCGGTGTTGAAAGACTGCGGCGATACCACGCTTAACAAGTCGCATGCAGAATTCTGCGCGATGGCGAAGAAGATGGGCAGCTAGGCCGACCGTCGAAGGCGGGCACCGGTCCGCCTTCGAGTTGACAGCGGAACGAAAACCGCATCCGGGCCATATCAATCGGGCTTTACATTCCCAAGATAGGAATATCATCCTTGGTGGGAATGGGGCGACTCTCAAAAAGTTTCGCAATGGCTAGGGCTGCGATCGAGGCCCTTCTGAGGCTTGTTACATCCCCTCCAGGAGGATAGTATCCGTCGCATGAGCGGCCAATCCCACATCCACGAAACCCATCCCGATATCGTCAAGCGCCTGAAAAGGGCCGATGGACATCTCAAGGGCGTCATCGACATGATCGAAGCGGGCCGGCCCTGCCTCGACCTCGCCCAGCAGCTTCATGCTGTCGAGAAGGCCATCTCGCAAGCCAAGAAGACCCTGATCCAGGATCATCTCAACCATTGCCTTGAAGATGTCGTCGGGCCCTTGGCGCGCGAGCAGCGCCGCTCGATCGATGAGTTCAAGGATATTACCAAGTACCTGTGAGAAACGTCATGCTGGGTAGAGTGCGGGACTGGTTCGGCTTCGGCCCTATGACAGAGGGCTTCAGCGGCCACGGACATGACCACGGTGATGGTCGCCATGGCCACACCCATGGCGTCATCGATCCGACGATCGCCACGACAACGCGCGGCATCTGGGCGATCAAATGGTCATTCGTCGTTCTGGCCATCACGGCAGCGCTCCAGCTTGTGGTCGTGTTCCTCTCCGGCAGCGTGGCGCTGCTGGCCGACACGATCCACAATGTCGGCGACGCGGTTACTGCCATTCCGCTGTGGATCGCCTTCGTGCTGGCCCGCCGCAAACCGAGCAAGACGTTCACCTACGGACTGGGCCGGGTCGAGGATCTGGCTGGGATCGTCATCGTTCTCATCATCCTGTTCAGCGCCATCGTCGCCGGCTACGAGGCGATCGACAGGCTGATCAATCCGCGTCCCATCGCATTTCTCGGATGGGTCGCCATCGCCGGCCTCATAGGGTTCATCGGCAATGAAGCGGTCGCCGTATTTCGTATCCGCGTCGGGCGAGAGATCAACAGCGCAGCCCTGATCGCGGACGGCTATCATGCCCGCACCGACGGCTTCACCAGCCTAGCGGTCGTGCTCGGCGCTATCGGCGTCTGGCTGGGCTTTCCGCTTGCCGATCCGATCATCGGGCTGCTGATCACCGTGGCGATTTTCGCCATCGTCTGGCAGTCGTCGAAAGCCGTGTTGACGCGCATGCTCGACGGAGTCGA
>NZ_JAMYUW010000031.1:0-82395 GCF_040323315.1 Mesorhizobium sp. M0047
GCTTGCGTCCATCGCCGGTCTCCTTCCCGGCCAACAGAATCCCGCTTGGTTACCAGAGCGTTAACGATTCATGATTCCGCCCTGGTCCAGGCCGAATCAGCCTGCATGACCGCGGCGGTCGCTTGGCGAACGCTGTTGTCGAAAGCAGTGCCGGTTCCATCGTGGTTCAATTCCCTGGATCATCTGGCTCGCGCTCAACGGCAACTCAGGCGATGAGGTCGCGGACTCAATGGTGCGGCCCGACGGCAGCCGGTTTCGGCGGATCAGCCGAGATCCATCTCCTCGACCATCGGGGCGAAATCCAAACCTGAAGTCATTGCCTGTCCAGACCATTTTTCCGCTTGAACGACCATCAGATCTGGCTTAGCCTTGGTTTGAGAAAAGGTTTTTCCAACATTTCCGATAGGGCTTGGCCACGTGCCGGTTCTTTTCCGGGCTGTAAGAGAAAACCTTTTCCCAGCTAAGGATTCTCGGCGCGATGCCATCGGACGATCTGCCTGTTCCGGTCTTTTCCAAGCCAGTCACGTTGCGTGACGTGGCCGCGCAGGCCGGCGTCAGCGTCGCTACCGCCTCGAAGGCGCTCAACAACCAGGGGCGAATGACCGGCGAAACGCGCGAACGCATCCGCGAGACGGCGCGGCGCCTCGGCTTCCGGCCAAACAGCCTGGCGCAGAGCCTGCTCCGGCGGCGCAGCTTCACTGTCGGCCTGCTCACCAACGATACCTATGGCCGCTTCTCGCTGCCGCTGATGTCGGGCATCTCGGACGCGCTGGTCGACAATGGCGTGTCGGTGTTCCTGTGCAATGTCGAGGAGGATCCGCGGCTGGGCCAGATGCATGTCGATGCCATGCTCGACAAGCGCGTCGACGGCATCGTCGCCACCGGCAAGCGCATCGACCGCCATCTGCCCGTCGACCTCAGCAATCTGCGCGTCCCGGTGATCTATGCCTTCACGCAGCCCGATCCCGACGCCATCGCCTTCGTCTCGGACGATTCCGACGGCGCACGGCTGGCGGTCGAGCACCTTTGCCGGCTGGGCTGGAAGCGCATCGCCCATGTCACCGGCCCAGCGAGCTTTGCCGTGGTGCACGCCCGCGCCCAGGCTTACCGCGACGTGCTGATCGAAAACAGCCTGCCGGTCACCGAGCCCCTGCTCGGTTCCTGGTCGGAAGCCTGGGGTCATCAGGCGGTAGCGCAACTGTTCGACGGCAAGAGCGAGATGCCGGACGCCGTCTTCTGCGGCAACGACCAGATCGCGCGCGGCGTCATCGATGCCTTGCGCGAGCGCGGCCTGAACGTTCCGCGCGATGTCGGCGTCATCGGTTTCGACAATTGGGAGATCGTGGCCGAGGCGACGCGCCCGCCGCTGACCTCCATCGACATGAACCTGGTCGCACTCGGGCGCGAGGCCGGGCTGACCCTGCTTTCGCTGGTCGGCGGCAAGCGCGCCGCGCCGGGCATTCGAAAACTGCCGTGCCGGCTGGTGGTGCGGCAGTCATGCGGCCATCCGCTGGATGGCTGAAACCAAGCGCCGCGCAATCGGCGCCAAGCCGCGGAGCGCGGCCAAACCTGGAGGAGGAGAACATGAGGAACCTGATTGCCAAACTGGCCCTGGCCGCTGCCGTTCTGGGTAGCGGACTCGGCACTGCCGCCGCCGAGACGGCCAACATCTGGGTGCGCGCCGACGGCTCGAATTTCATGCCGAGGATCGTCGACGCCTACAACAAGGCGCACACCAACCAGGTCAAGCTGGACATCATCCCCAATGCCGAGATCATCCCGAAATATGGTGCAGCGGCCGCCGGCGGCACGGCGCCCGACGCGCTGTCGCTCGACCTGATCTACACGCCGTCCTTCGCCGCTGCCGGCCAGTTGGAGGATATCACCGACTGGGCCAAGTCGCTGCCCTATTTCGCCAGCCTGTCGCCGGCGCATGTGAAGACCGGCACCTACAAGGACCACATTTACGGCCTGCCGTTCTCCGCCGACGCCTCGGTGCTGATCTGGAACAAGAAGCTGTTCAAGCAGGCCGGCCTCGACCCTGAGAAGGGGCCGACCAACTGGGCCGAGATCGCGGCCGACGCCGAGAAGGTCAACGCACTCGGCGGTAACATCAAGGGCTTCTACTTCTCGGGCAATTGCGGCGGCTGCAACATCTTCACCTTCACGCCGCTGATCTGGGCGTCGGGCGGCGACATCCTCTCGGAGGACGGGTCCAAGGCGACGCTGGATAGCCCGCAATTGCGCAGCGCCATTGATCTCTACCGCTCGATGGTCAAGAAGGACCTAGTGCCGGCAGGTGCGCAGACCGACACCGGCGCCAACTTCTTCGCCGCCTTCGCCGCCGGCAATATCGGTATCTCACCCTCCGGCGCCTTCGCCATCGGCGCGCTCAACACCCAGTATCCCGATATCGACTACGGCGTCACCTTCCTGCCGGGCAAGGATAGCGGCTGGTCGTCCTTTGCCGGCGGCGACAATTTCGTCGTCACCAAGGGCACCACGAAACTTGCCGTGGTCAAGGAATTCCTCGACTTCGCCTATTCGCTCGAGGGCCAGACCATTCTTGCCAAATACGGCAGCCTGCCGGTGCGCGGCGACATCGCCAAGGAAGCGCTGAAGGATCTCGATCCGCGCTACCAGATTGCCGCCGAGGCTATGGCCAAGGGCCGCACGCCCTATTCGGTGGTGTTCAACGACCTGATCAACTCCGCCAACGGGCCGTGGACGCAGATGATCAACGAGGTCTTCTTCGGCGACGACGTCGACGGCGCGATCGCCAATGCGCAGGAGACGATGCAGTCGATCATCGACCAGGCGCCGCAGAAATAGCGGCGTCTGCCGGCCGCCCGCTCGTCTCCCTGGGCGGGTGGCCGCCCCAGCTCCCCCTTGAGGGGAGGATGACATCGCATCCGTCAATGCAGGCTATTCGACATGGAAGCTTTGAGACATCCGCTCGGCCTATCCAGCTTGGGTTCCTCACCCCCACGTGAGTGGGGGAGAGGTGGCTCGGCGAAGTCGAGACGGAGAGGGGGACTGCGCCCTATGAAGGCCCCCTCTCCAGCCGCTTCGCGGCCACCTCTCCCCCGCCTCTGGCGGGGGCGAGGAACCCAAGCTGGAATTCCCTCCTCACAAGGGGAACGGAAAGCAAGAGCAGAGCAGCCATGACCTCCATCGCAACCATCACCGCGCCGCCCCGCGCCCGAAGACTCGTCGGCGCCGGACGGCAATGGATCGGCCTGCTCTATGTAGCGCCGGCCATCGCGCTGGTCGTCGTCTTCTTTCTCATCCCGCTCGGCATGACGGCATGGATGTCGCTGCACAACTGGCCCTTGATGGGCGAGCACAGCTATGTCGGCCTCGGCAACTATGTCGCTATCCTGCGCGACACAAGGTTCTGGAACGCGCTGCGCTTCACCGCCTACTACACCGTGATCGTCACCATCGCGATCTTCGTGGTGGCGTTCCCGCTGGCGCTGTTCGTCGAACGCCCACGGCCCCTGACCAATCTCTACCGGACCATGTTCTTCATGCCGGCGGTGGTCGGTTTCGCCTCGGCCAGCCTGCTCTGGTCATGGCTCTTGAATGTCGATTCCGGCCTGTTCAGCCCGGCCGCCTACGATCTCGGCCTGATCGACAAGAAATTCAACCTGCTGGCCACCTTCCAGCCGGCCTTCTGGTCGATCATCGCCATGGTCGTCTGGAAGGTCGCCGGCTTCACCATGATCATCCTGATGGCCGGCCTGCAGTCGATCCCGCAGGACCTGCAGGAGGCCGCAGTCATTGACGGCGCCGGGCCGTTCGCCAGGTTCCGCGCGATCACCCTGCCGCTGATGCGCCGCACACTGGCGCTCGCGCTGATCCTGTCGGTCGCCGGCTCGATCCTCGCTTTCGACCAGTTCTACATCATCCTGCGTGGCGGTCCGCGCAACCAGACGCTGACGGCCGTCTACTGGATCTTCAACCAGTCTTTCGTCTCGTTCAAGCTCGGCTATGGTGCCGCGCTCTCGATGGTGCTGCTCGTCGTCCTGGTGGCGCTCAGCCTCGTCCAGCTGTGGCTGCTGCGCAAGCCGGAGGGGCTCGACTGATGGCGCAGGCCGCTTCCCGCAACCGCCGGCTCCTGGCTCGCATCGGCGAGCATTCGACCGGCATCATCGCCTCGGTGCTGTTTGCGGCGCCGATCGTGTGGGCAGTGCTGTCGGCGTTCAAGCCAGCCGCCGAGGCACGCCTGCCGCCGCTGCCGCCCTGGCCGACGTCAGGCTTCTCGCTGGAGAACTACGCCACGCTCAACAGCTTCGGCGACGGGCTCTGGGTCTCGGCGCAAAACAGCATCTACGTCTCGGTGATGACCGTGCTGCTGTCGGTCGCTGTCAGCGTGCTGGCCGGTTACGGTTTTTCGCGATTCCGGTTTCCGTTCAAGGACCTGTTCTTCATCCTCATCCTATCGACGATCATGATCCCGTTCCAGTCGATCCTGACGCCCATCTTCCTGGTGCTGACCAAGCTTGGCCTGCACAACACGCTGACCGGCCTGGTCGGCGTCTATGTGACGCTGCAGCTGCCGTTCTCGATCTTCATGATGCGCAATGCATTCGACGCGGTGCCGCGCGAGATCGAGGAAGCCGCCCGCATGGACGGTGCCGGCAATCTCACCATGCTGTTGAAGGTGATGCTGCCGCTGGTCTGGCCGGGCGTCGTCACCATCGCGCTGTTTGCCTTCCTCGGCGCCTGGAACGAGTTCCTCGCAGCCCTCGTGCTGATGACCGACCAGTCCAAGTTCACGCTGCCGGTGATGATGACCGCACTGCAGTCGGGCCGCTTCGGCGCCATCGACTGGGGTGCGGTGCAGGCGGGCGTCACAGTCATGATGGTGCCTTGCCTCATCCTGTTCCTGGTCCTGCAGCGCTTCTACATCCGCGGCCTGATGGCCGGGGCCATCAAATAGACGGAGTGAGTACATGACCGCATCGCCATCCGCAAAAACCGGAAAACCAAAGCTCGCCTTCCGCCCGCTGCCGGTGCCGCAGGTCGACGTGCACGGCTTCTGGGGCGACCGCGCCGACGCGGTAGCCACACGCACCGCCGATATCCTCTACGACCGCTGCGTCGAGGCCCGCATGCTGGAGCAGATCGACCCGGACCGGCCCTCGCCCGGCGTCGTCATTCCTTTCCACTCGCCCTCGCCCGACGAAGCCGACCGCCAGGGCGCGGAATTCACCGGGTCGACGGTGACCACGCAGATGTTCTGGGATTCCGATCTCGGCAAGACGATCGAGACCGCGGCCTATTCGCTCTACCGGCGCAAGAATCCAGAACTGGAGAAGAAGATCGATGCCGTCATCGACATGTACGGCAAACTGCAGCAGGAGGACGGCTATCTCTCGAGCTGGTACCAGCGCATCCAGCCCGGCAAGCGCTGGACCAATCTGCGCGACTGCCATGAACTCTATTGCGCCGGCCACCTCATCGAGGGTGCGGTCGCCTATTACCAGGCGACGGGAAAACGCAAGCTGCTCGACATCATGTGCCGCTATGCCGACCATATCGCGTCGGTGCTCGGCCCCGAACCCGGTAAGAAGAAGGGCTATTGCGGCCACGAGGAGATCGAGCTGGCGCTGGTCAAGCTGGCGCGGGTGACCGGCGAGCGGAAATACATGGATCTCGCCAAATACTTCATCGACCAGCGCGGCCAGCAGCCGCATTACTTCGACGAGGAGGCCCGCGCCCGCGGCGCCGACCCGAAGGCCTACCATTTCAAGACCTATGAATACAGCCAGTCGCACATTCCAGTGCGCGAGCAGGACAAGGTCGTCGGCCACGCGGTCAGGGCGATGTACCTCTATTCGGGCATGGCCGACATCGCCACCGAATATGGCGACGACAGCTTGCGCGTGGCACTCGACCATCTGTGGGACGATCTCACCACCAAGAGCCTCTACATCACCGGCGGGCTCGGGCCGTCGGCTCACAATGAAGGTTTCACCAGCGACTACGATCTGCCCAACGAAAGCGCCTATGCCGAGACCTGTGCCGCGGTCGGACTGGTGTTCTGGGCGAACCGCATGCTCGGCATGGGGCCGAATGCCCGCTATGCCGACATGATGGAACGCGCCCTCTACAACGGCTCGATCTCGGGCCTGTCGCTCGACGGCTCGCTGTTCTTCTACGAAAACCCGCTGGAAAGCCGGGGCAAGCACAACAGGTGGAAGTGGCACCGCTGCCCCTGCTGCCCGCCAAATATCGGGCGCATGGTCGCCTCGATCGGCAGCTATTTCTACAGCCTGGCCGACGACGCGCTGGCCGTCCATCTCTATGGCGACTCGACCGCCCGCTTCGATATATCAGGCGTGCCGGTGAGCCTGACGCAGGCAAGCCGCTATCCCTGGGACGGCGCCGTCGAGATCACGATCGAGCCGCAGGCGCCGGTTGCGTTCACATTGCACCTGCGCATGCCGGCGTGGAGCACCGGCGCTGCGCTCAAGGTCAATGGTGAGGCGGTCAAGTTGGCGGATGTCACCAGCGACGGCTACGCGGCGATCCGGCGGACATGGAAGAAGGGCGACCAGGTGCGGCTCGATCTCGAAATGCCGATCGAGCGGCTCTACGCCAACCCGCAGGTGCGCCAGGATGCCGGCCGCGTCGCGCTGTCGCGCGGGCCGCTGATCTACTGCGTCGAGGCGACCGACAATGACAGCCAGCTGCATCGGCTGACGCTGCCAAGGACGGCCAGCCTCGAAGCGCAGCACAGGCCCGAGCTTCTCGGCGGCGTGGTGACGCTGTCGGCTACAGCAGTTGCCGATGCCGCCGACGACTGGCAAAGCGGGCTCTACAGGCCCGAACCCCCGGCCACGACAGAGACGCGCCTGACCGCCATTCCCTACTTTGCCTGGGACAACCGCGAGCCTGGCGAAATGCTGGTTTGGCTCAGGGACGGGTGAAGCGGCCTATCTCCTCGGCCACCAATTCCTGCAATCGCCAAAGATTGCGGTCGCGGATACCGCAGGTTTCGAGGTGACGGATGGTCGCGAACAGATATTCAGCGCCCGAGCCCCAATGGCCGACGGCCGTTGCCAGCGTTGCCGCGATCACCTGCTTGTCGAGCTTGCCGGCATAACGCGGATTGGCGGGATCGACGACGAAGCCAAGCGCGCGGCATAGGCCGCCACCTGTCCTGACCCGCAGCCAGCGCGGCACGTTGACGGCGGGCAGAACGGTCATCTCGCGGCGCAGCAGCGCTTCGAGATTGGCCGCCACCGGTTCGGCGATCTCGAACACCATGCCCTGGCACTGGCCGCCACGATCGAGCGCCATCATCAGGCCGGGCCGCTCGACCGTGCCGCGAAAACGCTTGACGGTGAAACAGAAGGACCGATGCCAGCCCGTTGCCACCGCCCTTTCGCCGCCACGCAATTCGCCAACCGGATTCCACAACAGTGAACCATAGGCGAACAGCCTTGTCGGCCCCGCCGGAGCCGAAGCCAGCACCTCATCGCGGACGCGCGCATAGTCGGCGTCGGTCATGTAGACCATGCCCGGCGTCGGCCCGGCATCCTCGACCGCGCGCATGGTGCGGGCGACGAGCTCCTCGGTCAGCGCCATCGGCGCCTTGCGCGGCGATACGGCAGAAATCGGCTTGTTCATTTTCGCGCCCCCGGCCCTCTCCGCCATGTTTGCCCAAGGCAGAGGGATACTCAAGGTCCATGTGACCGGCGCGAAATCCGGTGACTGATGCCGGGCGTGCGCGATTTGCTCGCCCGGCTGCTGGTCTATTCTAGTGTTTGGTGCTCTTGCCGCCGATGGGAATGCGCTTTGTCCTGCTCTGCGCCTTCTCGGACTTCGGCAAAGTGACGAACAGCACGCCATTGCGGAAATCGGCCGCTACCTTGTCCTCTTCGACTTCGAAACCGATCGGAATGCGACGTTCGAAGCGGCCGTAGAACCGCTCGGAGAACTGACGTTCCTTGTCGTCGGTTTCGGCCTGTTTTTCACCGCGCAACGTCAGGACGCCGTCATCGAGCAACACCTCGATGTCCTTATCCTCCATGCCAGGTATCTCGGCCGTCACACGGATCTCCTTGTCCGTTTCGGAGATTTCCACGCTAGGCCAGCTACCGCCGGCCGAAGACAACATGGACGGAAGCCGTGAGCCGAAGCCGCGAAACATGTCGTCGACAAGGCGGCTCATCTCGCGATGCAGGCTCATGAACGGGTCCTGGTCGCGGTCGCGAAACAGGGTAGAAGCCTGGTTGGCGTCGCGGCTCCATGGCATTAGATCACGAATGGTCATTGCATTGCTCCTTTCTTGATCCTGGTTTTTGTTCGTTTACATGCCATGCTCCGGGGGACAATGCGCCGTCCGACCCACACCCCATTTGCGCTTTCTGTTTTTCGCTCCCTTCTGTTCCGATCCGCTCCACCTGGGAAACACCCTGGACCAGGTCTCGCGGGCCTTCATCGCCTCCGGCTACCTGGTGCCCGAGTTTGACGGCCACAAAACCACCACTCTCCGCGGCGCCGCCATGAAGCCGGCGCCCGCGTCGGCACCGGTATGCTTGATTTGGGGTTTGCCGCGGTGGGGTCAAGATCCGATAATGCAATGTGATCGTTGAACTGCGGTGGCGCCAGCCACGCCGGCGCAGCGTGGCGGTCACGGCGGAGGCCGCCGGCCGGTGCGAAATCCGGACGCCGCGGAACGAGACCAAGTCTGAGGCGTTTTACTGAGTTGGAGGGCGTTATGAACGATGCGTCGGCGAAGCCCATCAGGCCGGTGCTTACATCGGCCGAACGGGTCAACACGCTATCGCATTTTCATCGCGCTGAGATCGCGCGCATGGCGGGGTGGCGAGATCGGCTCGACCGGACGACGAACTGGGCGATCACGGTGGTGGCGGCGCTGCTTTCGGTGTCGCTGTCCACGGCCAGTGCGCATCACGGCGTGCTGCTGTTCGCCATGCTGCTGATCCTCCTGCTGCTGTGGATCGAGGCGCGCCGCTATCGCTTCTTCGATTTCTATCGGGCTCGCGTGCGCCAGTTCGAGCGTCACTATTTCGCGCAGATCTTCTCCCCGCAACCCGACTTTGCCTCTGATTGGCTGCTCATCGTCGGCGAAGGCCTGCGCGCGCCGAAGTTTCTGCTGTCGCAGCGCGCTGCGCTGGCGCGCCGCCTGCGGCGAAACTACATCTACCTGTTCCTGATCCTACTGCTGGCCTGGATGGTCAAGATATCGACCCCCAGTCTTCAGGCCGTGGGCCTCAGGACCGGGTTTGTCGGTTCGCTTCGCGAGGCCGTCGACAGCGCCGCCCTTGGCCCCATTCCCGGTGTGGCGATCGTGGTCGTTGTGGCGGCATTCTATGCCGGGCTGTTCGCCATCGTCTTTTTCGTGGCCGGCGACGACGGCGAACTTTCCTTCGGCGACGTCCATGTTTGACGTCGATGTCTGGCGACACGCGGCTGCAACGCAAATGATGGCCTGCGCGTTGTGATGGTCAGTCTGCCGAGGCGTTTTGAGGGAATCCATGGCCTGTCGATCGGCAACGACGTCACGCAGCATTGCGCCGGCCCTTTTGCTGGCCGTATTCGGTTTGGCGTCGGCAGGCACGACCTTCGCCGCCCAGCCGGCAGGCCACGCTTCGGGCATGGGTGGCTCAGCGGAGGGGGTGTTCGTCGCCGAGATCGTCTTGCTGCTTCTGGTCGGCCGGGGTGTCGGAGAGATCTTCCAGCGCCACGGTCAGCCGGCGGTCATGGGCCAGCTCATCGGCGGCATCCTGCTCGGGCCCTCATTGTTCGGCTGGCTGTGGCCCGACGCGCAGCACCTGATCTTCTCGACCGATCCGGCGCAGAAAAGCATGATCGACGCGGTCTCGCAGCTCGGCATTCTGCTGCTTCTGCTCTTGACCGGCATGGAGACAGACCTGCGCCTCGTGCGCCGGGTGGGGGCGGCCTGCTTTTCTATCTCGATCACCGGCGTCATCGTGCCCTTCGTCTGCGGTTTCGCACTGGCGCAGTTCCTGCCCGATACATTGCTGCCTGACCCGACGCAGCGCGTCGTCGCCGGGCTGTTCCTGGGCACGGCGCTGTCCATCTCCTCGGTCAAGATCGTCGCCATGGTGGTGCGCGAAATGAACTTCATGCGCCGCAATCTCGGCCAGGTCATCATCTCCTCGGCGATCATCGAGGATACAATCGGCTGGCTCATCATCGCCGTCACCTTCGGCATCGCCACCAACGGCAGCCTGCAGCTGCTGCCGCTGCTCACCACGGTCGCCGAGGTGGCGCTGTTCATGGTGTTCTCCTTCACCATAGGCCGCCGGCTGGTGTTCATGCTGATCCGCTGGAGCAACGACTCTTTCCGCAGCGAATACGCCGTCATCACCGTCATCCTCCTCATCATGGGCGTGATGGCGCTGATCACCAATCTGATCGGTGTGCACACCGTCCTCGGTGCCTTCGTCGCGGGCATCCTTGTTGGCGAATCGCCGATCCTGTCCGCCCACATCGAGGGCCAATTGCGCGGCGTCATCACAGCGCTGTTCATGCCAATCTTCTTCGGCATGGCCGGCCTGTCAGCCGACCTCACCGTGCTTGCCGACCCGACGCTGGCGCTGCTGACGCTGGCGCTGCTGGTCATTGCCAGTATCGGCAAGTTCGGCGGCGCCTTCCTCGGCGGCAGGATTGCCGGCATGTCGCTGAAGGAGGCAATCGCCGTCGGCAGCGCCATGAACGCACGCGGCTCGACCGAGGTCATCGTCGCCAGCATCGGCCTGTCGATGAACATCCTCTCCCACAACCTCTTCACCATGATCGTCACCATGGCCGCCCTCACCACGCTCGCCATGCCACCAATGTTGCGCTGGGCGCTCGGCCGCTTGCCTGTCGACGATGTCGAGAAGCAGCGCGTCGACCGCGAATTGCTCGACGAGCGCGGCTTCGTCTCGAAGCTTGAGCGGCTGCTGCTGCTGGTCGACGACAGCCCGATCGGCAAGTTCACCGCCTACCTCGCCGGACTGGTTGGCGGCGGCAGCGGCATGCCGACCACTTTGCTCCATCTCAAGGATGGCAAGCTCGCCGGCCCGAACCGCGACAAGGGCCCGGAACAGTCAGTCAAGGAAGTGAAGAAGGGTGCGCAGAAGAGTGCAAAGGCCGTCAGCAAGGCCGAGGACACCCTGGTCGCGAAAGTCCATCTGACCACCCGCACTGAATCCGGGGCGACAGCCGCGACGATCGCCGAGGAGGCCCGCAAAGGCTACGGCCTGCTGCTGCTCGGCCTGGAAGACGCTTTCACGGTGAAGGGGTCGTTCACACCGGCGCTGAACGACATCACCGAAGGGTTCGACGGCCCACTATGCCTGGTGCTGAACGGCGCCGGATCCACCGGCAAGATGCCGGTATTGCGGACCGGAACCACCATACTGGTTCCCGTCAACGGCACCGAAGTGTCGCGCCGCGCCGCCGATCTGGCCCTGGCGCTGGCACGCCCGAACCGGGCGCGCGTGAAGGTTCTCTACGTCTCGAAGGCGGCGCGGCAAGGCGGGAGGATCACGTCCGTCTCGCACCGGCGCGAAGAAGCCATGCTGAAGGATATTGCCGATCTGGCCGTTCGGTATGGCGTACAGGTCGACACCGCAATCCGCACCCGCGCCACCCCTGACAAGGCGATCGCCAGGGAGGTCGCCAAGGGGGCTGCCCTGGTGGTGATGGGTGTAACGCAAAGGCCGGGCGAAGAGCTGTTCTTCGGCGATACCGCGACGGCGGTGCTTGCCGCCGTCACCTGCCCGGTGGTGCTTCTGGCCAGCGAACGCATCCGCTCCGCGGAGGCCAGAAAGGAGGTTACCGAGGTTGGCGCTTGATCTACACTCCGCCGGAAGACGGCATTCGAGCCTAGAAGCCGAAGAAGTGCTTGCCGATCATGTAGCCCAGCGCCGCCACGACCAGCGGGAACAGTGCCGGTGCGGCCTTGCTGAACACGGAGATCCTGGCGTCCTTTGGCGGCATATAACGCGCGTTGCCGAGATTCTTGGTCATGGCTACTCCAGCCGGATCGCTTGATTAGCAAATGCTTATTAACAGCATGGCCGCATTAACGGTTTGCAAAGAAATTAGATCGAATAGCCGACCATTGGCCGGGGGGCGCAGGGTTGAACAAGCGCACGCCATGCGTGCGCAGTCGAACAGGCAGCGAGGCCTTTAAAAAAGAAATCCGGGAGCTATGTCGGACTGGCCGCCTCTCGTTCGTCCTTTGGCCATTGAACAAACAATCACGAAAGGATCTGGAATATGCCCGGCACCGTACGTCTGCACCGCGTTCTGACGACCAGCCCGCAGAAGGTCTATCGCGCCTTCACCGAGGCGGATGCGCTGGCGAAATGGCTTCCGCCGAACGGCTTCACCTGCACGGTCGATCACCTTGAGGCGAAGGTCGGCGGGACGTTCAAGATGGCCTTCCGCAACTTCACGACCGGCGGCAGCCATTCCTTCGGCGGCGAGTATCTCGAACTCGTTCCAGGAGAACGCCTGCGCTATACCGACCGATTCGACGACCCCAACCTGCCCGGCGAGATCCAGGTGACCGTAATCTTGAAAAAAGTGTCGGTCGGCACCGAGATCGACATCACCCAGGCCGGCATTCCGGATGCGATTCCGGTCGAGGCCTGCTATCTCGGCTGGCAGGAATCGCTCAGGAACCTGGCAAAGCTCGTCGAACCCGAGATCAATCAGTAGGCTGCGGCCGCCAGTTTTGGGTGTCGCACAAAAAGCGGCACGGAGAGCTTGACCAGAGACGGCGCATGTGGACCTTTTCCACCCAAAGGGAGGTTTGCATGCGACGTTTCCTGGCCGTGCTTTGCGCTGTAATCCTTGCCTCTTCGGCTGAGGCCAAAACGCTTTACTACGGCGGCAGGGCGGGCATGGAGGTCCACAATCGTCAAGGCATCCGGCATCGGCTCTTCGCATGCCAGGATACTGACCGGGCACACAAGGCGGAATGCAATCGCCTTCTGCCGCGACTATGTTGGCAAGGTGACCGAGGACTGCATTGCCAAGGAGTTGCAAACGCCCTTGCACCTCGAGATCACCGCTAACTGCCGGACCGGCAAATTCACCACCCTCTACGGTGCAAACATGCGGTTCCAGGGCCGCAACCCCGATGCGGACGCGACGACGGACTATTTGATATCGGACACCGACGACAATGTGGTGCTGGATGGCTCGGGTGCCTCGGGATACGACTACACTCTGGACCAGTTCAAAGCCCTGTGCCCCAATCGCGTGCGCTAAGACCATTCGCGAGGCATTGCGGCGTTGCCTGGCCCGCTAAAGCCTGAAGATTGGAGTGTGGCAGGCACAGCCATTTGTCGATACTCGTCATCGCAGTTTGACGCCTCCGGGCGTGTCGTGAATGCAGCGGAGGCCAAAGAGCATGACCCTTACCAACCGGGACATCGTCGAATTGACCGCGTGGCGGCGCCAGTTGCACCAGCATCCGGAAATCTCGAACGAAGAGGAGAAGACGGCAAAAGAGGTCATCGACTTCCTCGCCGATACCAGACCGGACAAGGTGCTGACCGGATTGGGCGGCCACGGCGTCGCGGCCATATACGACAGCGGCAGAGCGGGGCCGACGGTGCTGTTCCGATCGGAGCTCGATGCCTTGCCGATCGAAGAACTTTCGGGCGTACCGCATTCGTCGCGCGTGCCTGGCAAGTCGCATATGTGCGGCCATGACGGACATACCGCGATCCTTGCATCCCTCGGCCGCCAGCTCGGGCGCGAGAGGCCAGCAAGCGGCCGCGTCGTGCTGATGTTCCAGCCCGCGGAAGAAACCGGCAATGGCGCGGCCGGCGTCATCGCCGATCCGCGTTTCGGCGAGATCGCGCCGGATTTCGCCTTCTCGCTGCACAACCTGCCCGGCGTGCCGTTCGGCGAAGTGCGGCTCAAACCCGGCGTGGTCAACTGTGCTTCACGCGGCATGCGCATCGTGCTGGAGGGCAAGACCGCGCATTCGTCGATGCCGGAGACCGGCGTCTCGCCGATGCTGGCGATCAGCGAGCTGATGCCGGCCCTCCCCGCGCTCAGGCGCGGAACCTTCGCCGACGACGCCTTCTCCATGGTCACCGTTACTCATGCCGCAATGGGCGAAGCCGTGTTCGGCATCGCGCCTGGTCATGCCGAGGTGTGGGCGACGCTGCGGACCCGCCGCGACGAGCGTATGGCAGACCTGTGCGCCGCCGCCGAGGCGCTGGTCGCGAAGATTGCCGCCGAGCATCGCCTCGCTGCCCGGTGGGACTATCACGAAATCTTCGTCGCCAGCGTCAACGCGCAGGATGCGGTGGAGCACCTGCAACGCGCGCTCGGCGAAGAGGGCGTCGCGCACAGCGAAGAGGCCCTGCCGATGCGCGCCTCGGAAGATTTCGGCCTGTTCGGTCACAGCGCGTCATCGGCGATGTTCTTCCTCGGCGCAGGCGAGCGGCACCCTTCATTGCACAATCCGGACTATGATTTTCCCGACGACCTGATCCCGATCGGCTCAAGGATTTTCATGCGCGCGGCACGCAATCTTCTGGGCTGACTCGATGTTGGAACAGCCTGACGCAGATGGACATCCGCAGCTGGCGAACGCAGCGCGCGCTAATGCCGCTTGAAGTACTGGACCTCACGCTCGTGCTTCTCGGCGGCCTCGCGCGATTTGAACGTACCGAGATTTCTGCGCTTGTGGGTTTTTGGATCGACCTTCCGGGAATAGAGTCGGAACTCCCCGGACTTCAGCTTGCGGATCATGGCAACCTCCTGTGCCAATATTGAATTCGTCAGGGCCACGCCGGTTCCGTCGGTCCATGCGGGCTGCGGCAGTGGCGAGAAGCGGTTGGCGACCTATGTCACAAGAGCGCGGGTGGAACGCGAGGACGGAAATCAGCCTTTAGATCGAAAGGAACACGCAGTGCCAAAGACGCCGAAGAACACGATTTGCCTCTGGTTCGACAAGGACGCCGAGGCTGCGGCTCGTTTCTACGCGGAGACCTTTCCAGACACCAAGGTGGGGGCCATTCACCGTGCGCCGAGCGATTTTCCGTCCGGCAAGCAGGGCGATGTGCTGACGGTCGAATTCACCGTCGCCGGCATTCCCTGCATCGGACTGAACGGCGGCTCCGCGTTCAAGCAAAGCGGGGCCTTCTCGTTCCAGATCGCCACCGACGATCAGCAGGAAACCGACCGCTACTGGAATGCCATTGTCGGCAATGGCGGCCAGGAGAGTGCGTGCGGCTGGTGCAAGGACAAATGGGGCGTGTCCTGGCAAATCACGCCGCGCACACTGATCGAGGCGATGGCGGCCGGCGGCGACGAAGCCAAGCGCGCGTTCGATGCAATGATGGACATGAAGAAGATAGACGTCGCAGCGATCGACGCGGCCCGGCGCGGCTGAGGCTCTTTCACTGCCGAGTTTTATCTGACCTTGATGACGACCTTGCCCTTGGCACGTCCGCTTTCGACGTAAGCCAGAGCCTCGTTGGTCGCTTCGAAGGGAAATATCCGATCGACAACCGGGCGGATCGCTCCGGATTCGATGAGGGATGCAATCTTGCTCAACTGATCACCCTGCGCCCACATGAAAAGGAACGAGAACTTCACGCCGCGGCGTTTGGCTTTGGTCCGGATATCTCGGCTCAACAGGCGCAGTATCAGCCTCAGCACGGGGTTCAGTCCCTTTTCCCGGGCGAATTCGGGATCCGGCGGACCGGAGATGGAGATCAATTTCCCACCCGGTTTCAGCACATTCAGCGATTTTTCAAGCGTCTTTGCGTCCTGGCTGTTCAAGACGACGTCGTATCCCGACAGAACTTTCTCGAAATCATCTTTCTTGTAGTCGACGACAACGTCGGCCCCGAGCCCCCTGACCAGATCGGCGCTCGCCGCGCTCGCGGTTGTCGCGACGGTCGCGCTAAGATGCTTTGCCAATTGGATGGCGAATGTGCCCACGCCGCCGGAGCCCGCCTGGATGAAGACTTTCTGTCCCTTCCCTAGGTTTGCCCTTTCAATGAGCGCCTGCCAGGCGGTCAACCCCACCAGCGGGACCGAGGCCGCCTCTTCCATGCTGAGATTTTTGGGCTTCAGGCCGACGTCGGCTTCGTCCATGGCGATGAACTCGGCGAATGCACCGATCCGTCCATCGCGCGGCCGTGCATAGACATCGTCGCCAGGTTTGAACTTGCGGACTTTCGATCCCACGCGGACAACCCTACCGGCCACGTCATGGCCCAGGATAAAGGGCCTGCGATAGGGCAGGATGAGCTTGAACTCTCCGGTTCTGATCTTGGAATCGAGGAGGTTCACGGCCGCGGCGTGGACCTCGACCAGGACGTCATTGTCCCCAAGCACCGGCTCCGGCATCTCGGCCAGCCGCAGAATGCCCTTCTTGTTATATTTATCGACGACGAATGCCTTCATGACAGTGACTTCCTGAAAATGTTTGTTGATGTTCCGCGACGAAAAAACCGCCCTGAGAAAGACGTCAGGCATCGAGGAAGGCCAAGGCCTTCAAGACGAAATCGGCGTGGTACTGGAAGACCCCGCCATGTCCGGCATCGGGATAGATCACCAGTTGCGCTCCAGGGATACGCCGGGCGAGATCGTGCGTGTTGCCGGTTGGCACCATCCTGTCGTGATCTCCGTTCGCAACCAAAGCAGGAATTCGGACGGCGCTCAGGTCCTGCGGCGCCTGCAGTCCGTAAGCCTTGATCGCCTTGAGCTGAGCGCGGAACGCGCTCAGCGATACCGGCTTGTCGCGATCGGCGTGGCGCTCCGTCAACCGCTGCAGGAAAGCTTTGGCGGCGCGGCGCCCATTCGCCGTCCTTGTGAAGAAGAGATAGTATTTCGGATCCCGAAGAGTAAGCGCCCCCTTGATCATGTCGACGATCGTCAACGGCGTCACCTTGTCGATGCCTTCGCCACCGGCCGGCCCGGTGCCGGCCAGGATGAGCTTGCGCACAAGCCTGGGCTCGCTCAGCACGATCTCCTGCGCCACGAAGCCGCCGAGCGAAAAGCCGAAGAGATCTACTTCTTCGAGCCCCAGCGCCCGGATAAAGGCGACCGCATCCCGTGCCATCTCGGCAACGCTTGACGGCGTTTTGCCGCCCGAAGCACCGATGCCCCTATTGTCGAAGGCAATCACCCACCGGGTCGCGGCGAGGCCATCGACGATGCGTGGATCGAAGTTGTCCAGTTGAGCAGCGAGATGGTTGAGCAGGATCACCGGTACGCCGGTCCTGGGGCCGAGCTCCCGGTAGACGAACGCCGTGCCGCCGACATCCACCGAACGCGTCGGCGTGTCCTGGAACGACGCCGGTGAGCGGGGCGACTGATTGAACCTATGCGTCGTGCTTGGCACCTCCGTCTTGTGGGGACTGGCCAATTGTGTCGTCGTTGCTAGGCGCATGTGCGTGAGATCCTCTATCTGACTGTTGTTCAGACCGGCAGGCGGAACTGCTTGCGCAGGCTCTTGTCGAATATCCCCGCAGGGGCAAAGCGGCGCAGGAGGCTGACCTGGCGCGCGGCTTTGCCGGCGGTATAGCGCCGTCGCGGATTGGCATCGGTCGCCGCCTTGACGACCACCTGGGCCACCACTTCCGGTCGATCGGCTACAGGCATCACATCGCGAAGGAGCGCTTCGAGTCCGGCTCGTGCCCGATCGTATTCTTTCAACAGGGAATCCGGCTCGATCCCGTTCTGGTCGAAGACGGTACGGACGAACGCCGGCTCGATGACCGAGACGCGGATATTGAAGGCACGAACCTCGTGATCGAGCGATTCCGAATAGCCCTCGAGCGCGTGCTTGACCGCCGAATAATACGCTGAATACGGCGCCGGCACGAATCCCAATACCGAGCCGATATTGACGATGCGTCCTTCGCCGCGCCGCCGCATCGACGGCAACACCGCATTGGTCACGCGGATGACACCGAACAGATTGACGTCGAACAGAGCCTGCACTTGTGCCACTGAGGATTCCTCGGCGCCTCCAAGCAGACCGACGCCGGCATTGTTGACCAAGAGGTCGATCCGGCCGGTCTGCGCGAGCACCGTTGAGACAAGTGCGGTGACGGCCTCGCCATCGGTCACATCACAAATCAGCATGGTCACCCCGTCCGGGCCGTTGGCCTTGCGGCGGCTCGTTCCGAAGACAGTGAACCCTGCCCGCACTAGCGCCTCGGCGCTGGCGCGGCCGATGCCCGAGGAGGCTCCGGTAACGATCGCGGTTTTTCCCGAATTCATAGTCATTTCGTGCTCCAAGCTGATGGGGGCTAGCTTTTATGCGCCCGTTGAATTACACTCATAATATCAGATTATGCTCATAATGCAATAGCAGAAAGGAATGGCAGCCATGCGTTACGAAAAGGGCCGGAAAGACGCGTCACGCAGCCGGATCATGGAGGTCGCCGCCGACCGCTTTCGCGGCGACGGCATAGCCGCGTCCGGACTTGCGACCATCATGAGCGACGCCGGCCTGACGAACGGCGCGTTTTATCCCCACTTCCAATCCAAGGCGGAGCTTGTGCGCGAAAGCGTGGCGGCAGCCATGGAGCTTCAGGCGCAGCAGATGGCGGAAGCATTGGCCGCGGGTGGCCCGGAGATGGCCATTGAGGCGTATCTCTCGGCCGAGCATCGAGACAATCCGGGAAAGGGCTGCGCGTCAGCCGCGCTGCTGCCGGAGCTGGCGCGTCAGCCACCTGAAACGCGCGACGCCTATACCGACCATTTGCTGGCTTTGGTGCGCCAATTGGGTGAGGCACTTCCGCGGGCCAAGGACCCGGAAGGCGTGGCGCTTGCTGTCTTTGCGACGGTCATCGGTGCGCTTCAAATGGCCCGCGCTGTCAAAGGAACCGAATTGTCCGATCGCATCCTCGCGGCAGGGAAAGACGCGGCGCGGACGCTGGTCCAGCCTCACATGGGCATGTAAAGGACATCCTCAAATGGATTGGATGCAACGCGCAAAGCTCCGCACAAGCTCAACCTTGTGCGATCTGCCGAAGTCGCGCGGCCGACGGCGACCCTAAAGGTCGAGAGCGACCGTCATGCCGCGGACTTCGGCCATTTCCAGCAACAGGTCCTGCAGTGTTTCGTCCAGCCCGGCACCGGTCAGCGTCAGAAGCTCCGTAATGCTCTCTCTCATCGATATGACGGCGGCACCTGTCTTCTCGGCGAGCAGCCGTCCGACGGCCGCTCGGATCAGGTCGTCCTGACCAAGCATTGTTTCACCTCCCAACGCTCTACAACCTCCCCTGCACAAAAGCAGCTACTACCGCCGATACTCCTAAAAGGTTCCCTCCGCGATGTCTTTTTCGCGCTTTGGTTGTAGCGAATGCCGGCAAGCCAGGCATGGCGTAGGGCTGCACGGTCAAAAAATCCCTGAGCGCTGTTCTAAATCCTGACGCGTCTCAACTTATTGGAAGACATGCGGAAAACGCAGGGCATTGATAGGAGGATGCCGTAGTGGCCGGCGCCACTGACCGACTTTGCCGATTCAGCCGCGACCTCGCGCGGAGGACGGATATCATCGAGCGGATGAAGGAAAGCTGCCAGCGTTGAGGCGTAGCTACTGCCTACTGCCCTACTTCCCGCAGTGATGATCGTTGATCTTGTTCAACGCATTCGCATCGGGTCCGACGCGATGGTAGGAACAGGCGCCAGCCGCCGTCGTGAACAGCTGCTGATCATAGTAACGCGGGCCGCCGAACAGGATGTCGATGAGATCGCCTTCGGCGGGAACGTAGCGTTCGGAGTGGGCTCGGCGGTCGTAATGCCGGTCGCCAGCGAAGGCCGGGGCGCAAAGGCTTGAGCCCATTGCCACAGCGAGAGCTAGGATCGCAACGCATTTCGTGGTCATCGGCAGCACCCTCCTGGCCATTTCGGAATCGCACTATACACCCAACATCGCCAGCCGGACAAAAGTTCCAACGAAGATCGCGATAGGCTCTTGCCGAAGCTGACGGCCTCACTCATCCATGGCGCGTGGAAATGTGGGACCAGTGATGACCGATGCCAGCCTTCATCTCGTCGAAGCGACGATCGGCCAATTGCGCCGCGCGCTCGACGACGGCACCGTCACCAGCGTCGAACTGGTCGGTGCGTATCTCAGGCGCATCGCGCATTTCGACCGCCACGGCATAACTCTCAACGCCGTCCCGGTACTCAATCCAGCGATGTTCGAGGAAGCGGCCGCCTCCGACCAGCGGCGCCGCAAGGGTGCCGTGCTCGGGCCGCTCGACGGCATCCCCTACACCGCCAAGGACAGCTACAAGGTATCTGGCCTGACGGTGGCCGCCGGCTCGCCGGCCTTCGAGCATCTCGTCGCCAATGAGGACGCCTTCACCATCGCCCGGCTGCGCGCAGGCGGCGCCGTGCTGATCGGTCTCACCAACATGCCGCCAATGGCCAATGGCGGCATGCAGCGCGGCGTCTATGGCCGCGCCGAAAGCCCCTACAACGCAAACTTCCTGACCGCCGCCTTCGCGTCGGGCTCATCCAATGGCTCCGGCACGGCGACGGCAGCCAGCTTCTGCGCCTTCGGGCTTGGCGAAGAGACCTGGTCGTCGGGCCGCGCGCCGGCGACCAACAACGCGCTGGTCGCCTACACGCCATCGCGCGGCATCATTTCGGTGCGCGGCAACTGGCCGCTGGTGCCAACCATGGATGTCGTGGTGCCGCACACGCGCAGCGTGCCCGACATGCTCGAACTGCTCGACGTGATCGTCGCCGACGATCCCGAGACGAGAGGCGATTTCTGGCGTGCGCAGCCTTGGGTCGTCTTGCCGAAAAGCTCCGACGTGCGGCCGCCACGCTATACCGACCTCGCACAGGCGGGATCGTTGAAAGGCATGCGCCTCGGCGTGCCCAGAATGTATATCGGCCGCGACAGCGACGCCGACGCGCCGATCGAAACCCGCGCCTCGGTGCTTGCCCTGTGGGAGCAGGCGGCGGCCGATCTCACGCGGCTTGGCGCCGAGGTGATCGAGGTCGATTTTCCCGTCGTTTCCAACTACGAGCGCGACCGCCCCGGCGCGCGCACCATGGTCGAGCGCGGGCTGGTACCAGAAGAGTTCGCCGACCGCGAACTCTGGGATCTCTGCATCTGGGGCTGGGACGACTTTTTGCGCGCCAATGCCGACCCTGCCCTGCCCGATCTCGTTTCGGTCGATGGCCCAAGAATCTTCCCGCAACCGCCGGGCACGTTGCCCGACCGCTACGAGGGCGGCTTCGACCTGGCGGAGTATGTCGAGCGGGCGCGGGCCGGCGTCACGCCCTTCGCGGACATTCCGACGCTCGAAGAGAGCCTGAAGGGACTGGAGGCGACGAGGCGGATCGATTTCGAGGACTGGCTGGACGCTCAGGGCATCGACGCCGTGGTGTTGCCCGCCGCGGCCGATGTCGGACCGGCCGATGCCGATGTCGACGAGGCATCCGCCGCGCTTGCCTGGCGCAACGGCACCTGGGTCGCCAACGGCAATCTGGTCTGGCGCCATTTCGGCATCCCGACCGTCACCGTGCCGATGGGAACGATGGCCGATATCCGCATGCCGGTCGGCCTGACCTTCGCCGGCAAGGCTTATGACGACGAGAGACTGCTGTGCATGGCCGGCGATTTCGAGCGCTCCACGCAGCGCCGCACCCGCCCGCCGCGCACGCCCGAGCTGCCCGACGAAGTCTTTTCGAGCCGCCCTGCCCGAGCCGGCGACGGCAAGGCGCCGCCGCTTGCCATAAAGCTCGCCGCTGAGACGCGGCCTTCCGGCGATCAGGATGAAATCCTCATCACGCTCGACCTGCCCAACGAAGTCGCCGAGGCGGCCAGCGTCAAAGTGCACGTCAACGGCGAGGCGGTCGCACTGCAGCGCAGCGGCGCGCGCTTCAGCGGGCGTGCGCTCGTCCCGGCCGCCGAGCATCAGAGGTCCCACAGCGTCTGGCGCGGCTCGTATGGCTCGATCGTGACGGCGGTCGTGCGGCTGGAGGATGGGCGGACGGCTGGCGCCTATGCTGTCACGGGTGGCATCGGGTGAGTGGAGCGGGAAGAACCCAGCACCGCCGTCGAGTTCCTTGGCGCCCCCCTCTGTCCTGCCGGACATCTCCCCCACGAGGGGGGAGATTGGCCGTCACCGCGACCTTCGCCAATCTTCAACGTAGCAGGAGGAGAGCCAGCGCCGAAACTGCCAATCTCCCTCCTTGTGGGGGAGATGTCCGGCAGGACAGAGGGGGGCGCCGTAGAGCGCCATCTGCAAAATGCCGGCCTCTCAATCCGTCCTTATCCACACGCCCTTGGTATTAAGATATTCGTCGAGGTGCTCCGCCCCGCCCTCGCGGCCGTAGCCGCTCATCTTGTAGCCGCCGAAGGGCACTGCCGGGTCGATGGCGTGGTAGGTGTTGACCCAGACCGAGCCGGCGCGCAGGCTGTTGGCCAGTTGGTGCGCCTTGCCGAGGTCGCGGGTGAACACGCCGGCGCCCAGCCCATAGGGCGTGTCATTGCCGCGCCGCACCACCTCGTCCAGCGTGTCGAACGGCAACGCAGAGATGACCGGGCCGAAGATCTCTTCGCGGGCGATGCGCATGTCGTCGGTGACACCGGAAAAGACGCTGGGCGTGATGAAGTTGCCCGCTCCAAGCGCACCTTCGGTGATGCGGTTGCCGCCGGTGACCAGCCGCGCGCCTTGCCTTGTGCCATCCTCAATGAATCCAGCGACGCGTTCGAGCTGCTTGGGCGAAATCAGCGGTCCGATCTCGGTCTCGGGGTCGGCGCCATCGCCGATCCGGAGCTTCGCCGCATAGGCCGAGACCCGCTCGACGAACTCGTCATGGATCGGCCGTTCGACGAACAGCCGCGAGCCGGCGATGCAGATCTGGCCGGAATTGGCGAACACCGACATCGCCGCGATCGGCACCGCGCGATCGAGATCGGCGTCGGCGCAGACGATGACCGGCGACTTGCCGCCAAGCTCCAGCGAGACGCGCTTCATGTTGCCGGCCGAGGCGCGCAGGATGTTCTGGCCGGTCACTGTCGAGCCGGTGAAGACGATCTTGTCGACGTCCATATGGGCGGCGAGCGGCGCGCCCACCTCGGCACCAGTGCCGGTGACGACATTGACGACGCCGGGCGGCACGCCGGCCTCCATCATCAGCGCGCCGATCAGCAGCGGCGTCAGCGGCGCTTCCTCGGAAGGCTTCAGCACGATGGTGCAGCCGGTCGCCAGCGCCGGGCCGATCTTCCAGATCGACGCGGCGGTCGGCGCATTCCACGGAATGATCGCGCCAACGACGCCGACCGGCTCCTTGCGCGTGTACGAAATGATCTCGCCCGGCAGCGAATTGCCGATCGTGTGGCCATGGATCGCTGTCGCCATGCCGGCGTAGAAGCGCAGCATGCCAAGCACGCGGTTCTTGTTGGCGAGCGTGCGCACGATGGGCATGCCCATATCCATGGTGTCTGAACGCGCGATCTCCTCCCAATGGCGCTCCATCAGGTCGGCGATCTTCAGCAGCAGCACCTGGCGCTCATAGGGTTTGAACCGGCTCCACGGCCCGTCGAAGGCGCGCCGGGCCGCCGCCACCGCGAGGTCGATATCGCTGGAATCGGAGAGCGGCACAGTGCCGATCACGGCGCCGGTGGCGGGGTTGCGCGTCTCGAACGTCCGGCCGCTGAGCGCATCGCACCAGGCGCCATCGATCAGCATCTTGCGGTGCCGGCCATCGATGGGCGTGTGCAGAGGCAAATCTGTCACCGAGACCGTCATGCTCATGTCCTCATTTCCGCTGATCTAGCGGGCGGCCCAGATAAGACCCCGCTCGACAATCAAGGCCATTTCTGGGACCGCGAACTCGTCGGCATTGTGCCCCAGCGCGCTGTAAAAAACCTTTCCCGCGCCATAGCGTCGCTTCCAGACGACCGGCATGACAACGCCGCCTATCCCCGGGAAATGCGCGTCGGTGAAGGTGGTCGTGGCCAGCACCTCGTTGCTCGGGTCGACGTGCATGTAATACTGCTCCGACCGGTAGGCGAAATCGGCGATGCCGGATGTGATCGGGTCGTCCGGCCTGGTGACGGCAACCCTATAGTCGATAATATCGCCGGGATGCGCGACCCACTGGCCACCGGTCATGAACTGATAGTCGGGTTCGTTGCGAAAACTGTCGCCCATCGTGCCGTGAAAGCCGCCGAGCCCGCTGCCTCCGCGAACGGCAAGCGTCAGGTTCTGAAGTTCGGCTTTCTCGATCGTCGACATCGTGATCACCGGAACGATGAGATCGAAAGAGGCAAGCTCTGGATCGGCGAACATCGCGGTCCCCTGGCCGAGCGTGATGTCGAATCCGTTGCGCTCAAGCAGCGAGCTGATGATTTTGGCGCTGCGCTCCGGTGTGTGACCTTCCCAGCCGCCCCAGGCGATCAAAGCCTTCTTCGCCATGGTGTACCTCCCTGAAATGATCCGTCTTGACCGATCCGGTGTCAGCGCCAGCCCAGCGCCGGGGCAACATGGGTCAGGATCGCCTCGATGACATGCGCATTGTAGTCGACGCCGAGCTGGTTCGGAACGGTGAGCAGCAGCGTATCGGCCTCGGCGATCGCCTCGTCCTCAGCCAATTCCTTGATCAGCACGTCCGGCTCGGCGGCGTAGCTGCGGCCGAAGATCGCCCTGGTGTTCTCCTCGATGAAGCCGATCTGGTCGCGGCTCTCATTGCCGCGTCCGAAATAGGCGCGGTCGCGATCGTCGACCAGCGCGAAGATGCTGCGGCTGACAGAGACGCGCGGTTCACGACTGTGGCCGGCAGCCTTCCAGGCCTCGCGGTAGATGCGGATCTGCTCGGCCTGCTGGACGTGGAACGGCTTGCCGCCCTCGTCGAATTTGAGCGTCGAGCTTTGCAGGTTCATGCCAAGCTTCGCCGCCCATTCCGACGTGGCGTTGGTCGCTGCACCCCACCAGATCCGCTCGCGCAAGCCCTCCGAATGCGGCTCAAGCCGCAGCAGGCCAGGCGGGTTGGGGAACATCGGCCGTGGATTGGGCCGTGCGAACCCCTCGCCGCGCAGAGTGTCGAGGAAGACCTCGGCGTGATGCCGCGCCATGTCGGCGTCGCTTTTGCCTTCCGGCGGCGCGTAGCCGAAATAGCGCCAGCCGTCGATCACCTGTTCGGGCGAGCCGCGGCTGATGCCGAGTTGCAGGCGGCCGCCGGCGATGATATCGGCCGCGCCCCCATCCTCCGCCATGTAGAGCGGATTCTCGTAGCGCATGTCGATGACGGCCGTGCCGATCTCGATGCGGCTGGTCTTGGCGCCGACAGCCGCCAGCAGCGGGAACGGCGAAGCGAGCTGGCGGGCGAAATGATGCACGCGGAAATACGCTCCGTCCGCGCCAAGCTGTTCGGCCGCGACGGCAAGGTCGATGGATTGCAAAAGCGCATCCGATGCCGAGCGCACCTGCGATTGCGACGAGGGCGTCCAGTGCCCAAACGACAGGAAACCGATTTTCTTCATAGCCATGCGATATAAGGATGCGCGCCGGGCTTCAATGCAAAAGAAGTTTTCCAGCGCGCCCGGTCTAACGCTCATGCATCGCTATTTTCGAAGGCACCGATGCCTTGTGCGATGAGGTTTGTCGCCATCACCAGCGAGACGATTGCCGCGGAATTGAACACGACCACCCACCATTTGCCGCCGGTCAGGAAGCCGTAGCCGTCGGCGACGGCCAGCCCCCAATCGGCCGATGGCGGCTGGATGCCGAGGCCGAGAAAACTCAGCGTCGCGATCGAAAAGAACGCGTAGCCTAGCCGGGTGACGAGTTCGATGAGGATAGTCTCCCTGATGTTGGGCAATATCTCCAGGAACATGATGGCAAGCGCGCCTTCGCCGCCGAGCCGGGCGGCGCTGACATACTCGCGCTCCTTCTGCTCGCGCACGGCGGCGCGGACGGTGCGCGCCACCAGCGGCGCATAGGCGATGCCGATTACCAGGATGACGGTCAGGTTCGACGGCCCGATCGCCACCAGCGTCATGGTGACGAGAACGATGAACGGAAATGCCATCAGCGTATCGAGCAGCCGCGCACCGATGGCATCGGTGAGGCCATCGAAATAGCCGAGCACCAGGCCGATGATGCTGCCGGCCGCAACGCCGGCCAGCGTCGCCAACGGCGCAACCAGCAGGATGTCGCGCGATCCAACCACGATGCGGGACAGCAGGTCGCGGCCGAGCTGATCGGTCCCGAACCAATGCAAGGCATCGGGCGGCGTTAGCGTCGCCAGAAAATCCTCGGCATACGGATCGTAGGGAACGAAGAGATTGCCGAACAGCGCGCAGGCGACCCAGAACAGCAGCAGCAGCGTTCCGATCACGACCGATGGGGGCAGTCCGGAGAAAGCACTGCCGATCCTGCGCACCGCTGGCAAACCAACCACAGCGCGCCGCGGCGCCGGAGATTCCGTCAGATCCGTCATGGCGAGGTCCGACGGCGCTGCCGCGGATCGAGCAAGGCCAGCACGAGGTCGCCCACTGCCGCCGACAGCACGAAGATTGCCGCCATCACCAGCACGCCGGCCTCGAGCATCGGAAAATCGCGTGCCTTGGCCGCGTTCAAAACCAGATTGCCAAGCCCCTGGATGCCGAACAGCGCCTCAATCACCACCAGCCCGCCAAGCATGTATCCGGTCTGCGTCGCCAGCACCGCGATGGTCGGCGTCAGCGCATTGCGCAGCACGTGCCGAAGGATGATCTCACGCCGATTCAGACCCTTCAGGACGGCTGTGCGTGTGTAGTCGGCGGCCATCGCCTCGATCACGCCTGCCCGCGTCATCCGGGCGATGTAGCCGGCAAGATTGAGCACCAGCGGCAACGCCGGCAGGATCAGATAATAACCATGCGTCCAGAAGCCCGCGCCAGCCGGCGCAACGCCTGAGATCGGGAACCAGTTCAGCCACAGGCCGAAGACGATGAGCAGCATCAGGCCGGAAACGAAATCAGGAACGATGCCAAAGGAGACGCCCGCCATCACAATCAGCCGGTCGATGAAGCGGCCGGCGTTGAGTCCGGCAACGATCCCGGCGCCCACGCCGAGCGGAACGAGAAGAATCAGAATAATGCCGGCAAGGGCAGCGGAGCGCTTGAGGCTTTCCAGCACGAAGGGCGCCACCGGCCCGCGCATCGACAGCGACGTGCCGAAGTCACCTGTGACCGCCTTGCTGAACCAGAGCCAGTACTGGACGAGAACCGGCTGGTCGGCGCCGAGCCGCTTGTTCAGCTCCGCCACCGCCTGCGCGTCGGCAAACGGCCCGAGCATTACGCGGCCGACATCGCCGGGCAAAACCTGCCCGGCGAAGAACACCAGGATACTGACCAGCCACAGCGTGAGGACGAGCGTGCCCACACGCGCCGACAGAATGCGGCCGGTCAGCATGTCGCGATCATGCCTGGACGAAGGAAACGCGGTCGAGCAGCAGATGCGAAATCGCGGTGAAGCGCACGCCCTCGACCTTTGAGCTGACGATCCGGCTGTATTGCGAGAAGTAGCTGATGATCGCCGGCGTCTCGTCAAGCAAGAGGGTCTGGATCTTGCCGGCAACGAGGCGCTGTGCCTGCAGATCACGTGCCTTCGAGTAGTCGAGCAGCAGCGCATCATAGGCCGGGTTGTTGAAATGCGCCGCGTTCCAGGCTCCCGAGCTCTTCAGCGTCGCGTTGAGGAAGATATCGGGCGTGCCGCGATGGCCATAGTCGGTGATGCCGAGCACCGAATCCAGCCAGGGCGAGCTGCCGAAAGTCGCCGAGCCGTAATAGGCGTCCTGCGGCAGGACATTGAGCTTGACGTCGATGCCGGCCTTCTTGGCGAAGTTCTGGATGATCACCGCATAGTCGGGAATGTCATAGGCGCGCTCGGTGGTCAACGTCACCTCGAAGCCGTTGGGCACGCCCGCCTCGCCAAGCAGCCGCCTGGCTTCCGCAATGTCTTGCTTGCGCTGCGGCACCGACGGATCGGCCGAGGGGAAGATCGGCGCGAACGGGCTGTCGTTGCCGACGATTGCACGGCCCTTGAGCAGGCCCTTGACCACCGCCTCGCGATCGATGGTGAGGGCCAGCGCACGGCGGATGCGCTTGTCGGTGAACGGAGCCTGGTCGGTTCTGAGATGCACCTGGTCGTGTGAGCTCGCCTGCACGCTCAGCAGCTTGAAATTCGGATTGCCCTCGATCGCGAGTTCCAGGCGCGTCGTGCTCGGGATAACGTCGAGTTGGCCGGCCTGCAGCGCCAGCACCTGCGCCTGCTCGTCGTCGAAGAACTTGATCTCGACCCGGTCGGGCAGCGCCTTGTCGCCCCAGTAATCCTCATTGCGCACGAAGCTGGCGCCTTGCTTGGGACGGAAGGATTCGAGCTTGAACGGGCCAGTGCCGTTGAAAGTCTTCTCGAAATCACCGGCATAGTCGGCCGGCAGGATGACGGCATTGTAGACGTCGGAGGAAACATAGAAGGGAAAGTTGCTGTTCGGACCGTCGAGATCGAAAGCGACTGTCTGCTCGTCGACCAGCTTGGCGCCGCCCTTGGACAGGATGCCCTTGTAGGCCGACAAGGCAGACGAGCCGCTGGCCGGATCGACCAGCCGCTCGAAGCTCACCACCACGTCTTTGGCGGTGACCGCGCGGCCGTCGTGGAATTTCACCCCCTGCCGCAATTTGAAGGTCCAGCGGCTGGCCGTCTCGTCGGCTTCCCAGGACAGGGCAAGCTTCGGCTGCAGCCCGTCCTTTGGGTCGTCGAGGATCAGATATTCGCCGACCTGGCTGATCACCCCGATGCTGGCCGGATCGGTCACCGAAACCGGATCGATCGCCTTGGTCGGCTGGCCGAGCCCGACACGCACTGTGCCGCCTGCTGCTGCGGCAGCGCGCGCGCCCCCCAGCCCCTGCGAGGCGGCAAAGCCGGTCAGGCCAAGCAGTGCGGCATATTTCAGGAGATCGCGGCGCTTGAGAAAGCCGCCCTGATATTCGTCGACGGCGACATTCCAGATGTCTCCCGACAGATTGCGAAGTGCGTCGATATCCCTGTGTTTGGTCATGTTAAAACCCTGCTCTGAAATGAAGATTGAAACCTATGCGACGGGTTCGCCGTCGAGATGGATGCGGTCCACGGCCTGCGGATAGAAGGCGATGAGGCCCTTGATCTTGGGCATCTCCGCGATCGGATCGCGATAGCTCCAGGCGATGTCCGGGCGCACCGTTCCATCGCTCAGCAGACCGGACCAGTAGGAGGCGATGCCCTTGTAGGGACATCGCGTCGTCGTAACGGACGCCGTCAGCCGCTCCAGCCGGATGTCTTCCGCGGGCAGATAGAAGCGGGTCGGCAGATGCGTCTCGAACAGCAGCACCGGACGATGGCTGTCGGCGATCGGTTCGCCGTCGAACCAGACCTGCACATGGCTCGTGCTTTGCAGCACATCGATGCGCGCATAAGGGTCTCGCGCGTGGACGAAGACTTCTTCGTCCTCCTCGAACCATTGGTCGACGGCCTTCCAGGTGAAGGCGATGCGGCCGGCGAGCGGCGCCAGGTTCTCATCCGGCGGCGAGATGAAGGCCCACGCCGCGTTGGCACTGCGCCTGTCGCCGCTGTCGATATCCCAATAGGCCGTCTCGCCACCCACTGGATGCGGTTCGCGATGCAGCGAAGGCTTCAGCACCGACGGGTCGACCGCTGACGGCGGGAAGAAATAGATCGGCAGGAAATGGTTGGAGCGCAGCACCAGCACGTTGCGGCTGTCGGCGATGGTGCGGCCGCCGAATTTGACCCGCACGCGCTTGGGGCTGTGCAGAACGTTGACGAGCTGCGGAGCGGTCGCTTCACGAGGCTGCAATCTTGGGGCGACAGTCATGATCGTTCTCCCGGTCAGGACACGGCGCGCGCATTGTCGCGCTGCTCGGCGAAGCGGTTGGCGGGCCGCGCCAGGCCGAAGCGGTCGCGCAGCGTTCCCTGCGCGTATTCGCTCGGAAACACGCCGCGCCGTTGCAGCTCGGGCACCACCTGTTCGGCGAAGTTCACCCAGTCCTCCGGCAGCAGCGGGAACATCAGGTTGAAGCCGTCGGCGGCACCGGAAACGAACCAGTCTTCGAGTTGGTCGGCGATCTGTCTTGGCGTGCCCGCGACGGTCGGTACAGAACCGCTGTTGGCGAGCTTGCGGGCAATCTCTCGCAGGCTGAGATTCTGCTTCGCCCACTGCTTGACCCGGTTGAGCGACGTGCGCCCGCCATTGAAGGTGCTTTCGTCCGGCAGCGGCGGCAGCGGCCCGTCCGGCGGATAGACGGAGAGATCGATGCCGCTCCAGCTCGACAGCAGGTCGATGCCGACCTGGTCGGGCAGCAGGGTCTGGAGGTATTCCTGTCTTTCCCGGCCTTCCGCCTCGGAAGGGGCGACGATCGGCAGGATGCCGGGCAAGATTTTGAAGCTCTCCGGCCGCCTGCCGTGGCGGGCGAGACGCTCGTTGATGTCCTGGCGATATTTGATGCCATCCTCCTTGGTGCTGTAGATGGCGAAGTGCGCATCGGCCTGCGCGGTGGCGAAGTTCTTGCCGTCCTCGGACGATCCGGCCTGGACGATCAGCGGATGGCCCTGCGGCGGCCGTGAGACGTTGAGCGGCCCGCGCACCTTGAAATGCTTGCCCTTGTGGTCGATGGGATGGACCTTGTCGGGGTCGGCGAAATAGCCCGACGCCTTGTCGATCAGCAGCGCCTCGTCTTCCCAGCTGTCCCACAGCGCCTTGACGATATCGAGGAATTCGGCCGCGCGCTCATAGCGAAACGCATGCTCGATGTTGCCATCGCGGCCGAAATTGCGCGCCTCCTCATCCATCGCCGAGGTGACGACGTTCCACGATGCCCTGCCCTTGCTTATATGGTCGAGCGAGGCGAACATGCGCGCCACATTGTAGGGCTCGCTGTAGGAACTCGACGCCGTCGTGATCAGGCCGATATGGCTGGTCGCCCCGGCCAGCGCCGACAGCAGCGTCAGCGGTTCGAGGCGGGCATTGGCGTAGTGGGCGACACCGCTCTTGACCGAATCCCAGATCGACACGTGGTCGGCGACGAAGATGGTGTCGATCCTGGCCCGCTCGGCCGCCTGCACGAGATCGCGGTAGAACTCGAAGTCCAGCACCTCGCGGCCCGGCGCCCGCGGATGGCGCCACGACATCCGATGATCGCCCTGCGGGTTGAAGAAAAATGCGCTGAGGATCATGTGGGCTCGAGCCATGCCGGTCTCCTTCCAGATCTGCTCCGAGGGACGTCGCGCTGCTTCGGCAGACGGCGACAATCTCTCTTGAGCCCTGAAAGTTAGATTGCGCTCCGGCTTAATTCGAGTAACTTTATAGAGATAATGCATTGAGAAAGTGGAAGCGATTGCCCTCGATCGCGACGCTGGAAGAAAGTGGTTTCAAGCCCCCAATGTTCTCCTCGGTTCTGAACGTCGACCAGCTTTCCATCGCCTATGACGGGCGCAATGGGTCGCATCCCGCCGTCAGCGGCGTCTCGCTGCGCATAGCCGAAGGCGAAGCACTCGGCCTTGTCGGCGAATCCGGATCGGGGAAAAGCTCGGTCGCGCTCGCTATCCTGCGCTATCTGCCGAGGAATGCCCGCGTCGCGGCGTCAGCGCTGGAATTCCAGGGCCGGGAAATCCGCGACCTCCCCGCCGAGCAGTTGCGCCAGCTTAGGGGGGATCATATCGCCGCCGTCTACCAGCATCCGGGCGCGGCCCTTAACCCAAGCATGACGATCGGCCGCCAGATCACCGAAACGATCATGCGGCATCGCCCGGTGCGCCATGACGAGGCGCGCGAGCGGGCTTGCGAACTGCTCGGGCGCGTTCGGGTGAGCCATCCGGAGCGGGTGCTGGGGCTCTATCCACACGAACTCTCCGGCGGCATGCAGCAGCGTGCCAACATCGCCATCGCGATTGCGCTCGACCCGTCGCTGCTGGTGCTGGACGAGCCGACGACGGCGCTCGACGCCAGCGTCCAATCCGAGATCATCGCCATCCTCTCCGACCTGCGCAAGGACCACAAAACCAGCATCCTGCTGATCAGCCACGACATCAACATGATCCGCCGCTCCTGCGACCGGGTGGCGGTGATGCAGTCGGGAAAGGTGGTCGAAAGCGGCGCCGCCGGCGATGTCTTCGACAACCCGTCTCACGCCTATACGAAGGCGCTCATCGCCTCGATCCCGGCGCTCAATTACACCAAGCGGAACGGAAGACTGGCGGAGACGGACGGCCAGCCATCGCGCTTGGCAGTCCAGAATGAAGCCGCTGGCCCGCCAAAGGAACGCCGGATCGCGATCGCCTGCAAGGGCATCAGCCATGCCTTCGGCAGCCAGCCAGTGCTGCACGGCATCGATCTCGATATCGGCCAGGGCGAGACCTTCGGGCTGATCGGCGAGTCCGGTTCCGGCAAGTCGACCCTGGCAAGGATCGTCACCGGCCTGCAGCCGCCCGACGCCGGGTCGGTCGAACTGTTCGGAAGGACCGTCGCGCCGCGCGTCGAGAGAAGGAACCTTGCCGAACGCCGCGACGTGCAGATGGTCTTCCAGTCGCCGGATCGCACGCTCAACCCGCGCCAGCGGATCGGCAGGATCCTCGGCCGCCCGCTGCGCCGGCTCGCTGGCCTGCGCGGCAGTGAGATAAAGGCTCGCGTCCGCGACTTGCTGCAATCGGTTCGCCTTGCCGGCGCCACAGCCGAGCAGAAGTCGCGATCACTATCCGGCGGCCAGCGGCAACGGGCGGCCATCGCGCGGGCCTTCGCCGGCCTGCCGAAGGTCGTCGTGCTCGATGAACCCACTTCGGCGCTCGACGTCTCCGTACAGGCGACCGTCCTCAACCTGCTCAACGACCTGCAGCGCGACAAGGACACGACCTATCTGTTCATCAGCCACGACCTCAGGGTGGTGCGCTATATGGCCGACAGGATCGGCGTGCTCTATCGCGGCCGCCTCGTCGAAACCGGCTCATCCGACCAGATTTTTCAGGGCCCCAATCACCCCTATACGGCATTGCTTCTGGCGGCAGCGTCCGATGAGGCTGAGCCGAAGCTATCCGCTCCAGTCGACATCGAGGAAGCCCCGAACACCGGATGCTCCTTCGCCGACCGCTGCCCTCTGGTCCTGCCCGACTGCAAAAGGGCCGAACCGCCCGCCAGAGAGACAGCGGCCGGCCATTTCATCGCCTGCTGGCGACACGGCCAGGCTTCGTAAGCGGATTACCGACAGTCCAAAGCCCTCAACAGCATGTTCTTCCTCAGGCACGATGCGATGCCGGGATTGTCGCAGCATCGGAATCCAGCTTGCAAATGCCATCTTTTGAGGCCAGCCTAGATGCATGATGGCACGCCGGTCGCCAAAACATATGCTTGTCATGCTCCTCGCGGTATTCCTGACCGCCGGGTTCAGCCTGTCTGCCGCTCAGGCGAGCGTCATGTCGGCGAAGATGATGATGGCTGGCGGCGGCATGACAATGCCTGTCGGCACCGGCATGGCCAAGATGGCCGACACCGCCATGAATGGCGACTGCAACGCCTGCCTCAAGGGCGCGGGCGACACCGGCAAACCGATGCATTGTCCGCCGACCTGCATCGCGCCGGTGCTCGCCGTACTCCCTCAAAGCCTCGCCATCACCATGGTTCCACCGGTGCAGCAACCATCGGCGCTACCGATGCCGTTCCTTCACGGGCGAAGTTCCGTGCCCGACCCATTCCCTCCCAAATCCACCGATCTCGTCTGACGCCGTTTCAGCCATCCCACGGCTGATTTCCGGCGTTTGATTGCCGCTGCGCTTCGCGCCGGCAGGCACACGGCAATTCGACGTCGAGAGGCTCGCCGTCGATTGAGATCGCAAAGGGCTTGAGAGTGAGTATCGATTCCAGTCATTCCATTTCACGCCGCAGGTTCGTCTTTGCCGCGGCGGGCGTTGCTGCGGCCACCCTGGTGCACCCCGCAACGCCAAGAGCATCCGCCGTCGATGAACGCCGCATCAGGATCGCGCCCGGCCACGCCAGCTTCACCAGCCCTGGCGATCCGCTTACTCCCGTCTGGGCGTATGACGGGACGGTCCCCGGCCCGATGCTGCGCCTGCGCCAGGGCCGACCCGTTCACATCACGGTCGAGAACGGGCTGGACGAGGAAACCACGGTCCATTGGCATGGCATCCGCCTGCAAAACGCCATGGACGGAGTACCCGGCCTGACGCAGCAGCCGATCAAGCCGGGAACAGATTTCGTTTATGAATTCACGCCGCCCGACGCCGGCACCTTTTGGTACCATCCGCATGCCAACAGCCTTGTGCAGCTCGGCCGCGGGCTCGCCGGCGCCCTCATTGTCGAGGAAACCGAACCCGTTGCCGTCGACCGCGACCTCTTGTGGTTGCTGCAGGACTGGCGGCTTGCCGACGACGGGCAGATGGCGCCCGGTTTCGGCAGCGCGATGGACGCGGCGATGTCCGGCCGCGTCGGCAACGTCGTCACCATCAACGGCACGGCGCCGGCCGACCAGAGCGTAAGGGCGGGCGAACGCGTCAGGCTGCGGCTGGCCAATGCGTCGCTCGCCCGCATCATGTCGCTGCGCTTCGAAGGCCACCGCCCGGTCGTCGTGGCGATCGACGGCCAGCCCTGTGATCCGCATGAACCGGAGGACGGCCGCCTTGTTCTGGCCCCTGCCATGCGCATCGACGTCGTGATCGATATGCAGGGCGACCCAGGCAAGCGTTACGCAGTGATCGACGATTTCTATGACGGTCTCGCCTATACGCTGACCACGCTTGCCTATGACAGCGCATCGCCACTTCGGACCCATCCTCTCGGTACGCCGCTTGGCCTGCCGCGCAACCCGTTGCAGCAACCCGATCTCGCAAGCACCGAGCGCCAGGAGATCGTCCTGCAAGGCGGCATGATGGGTGGCGGCAAGCTCGCTGGCGTCGGCGGCATGATGGGCATGGCGACACCCGGCATGAAGGGAGGCGCTGCCTGGGCGATCAACGGCATGTCGATGACCGGTGATGGCCACGCCGGCATGGCGCCGCAGTTCACCCTGCCCCGCGGCGCAACCTGTCATCTCACAATGCGCAACGAAACTGCCTGGTGGCACCCGATGCACATCCACGGCTTCAGCATGCTGGTGCTTGCGCGCAACGGTTCGCCGGTACCGTACCGGCAATGGCAGGACACGGTGCTGCTCGCTCCCAGGGACACGATCGAATGCGCGTTCGTCGCCGACAATCCCGGCGACTGGATGCTGCACTGCCATGTCGCCGACCACCAGATGGCCGGCCTCATGACGGTGTTTCGTGTGACCTGATTTTCTCGTCAAAACAACAATAAGACAACAAGGAGTACTGCAATGAAACTGACTTACTCTCTCGCCGCTTTCGCCGTCGCGATCGCAATGCCGCTGCCGGCTGTCGCGGCGACGATCAACGCGGTGATGTACAAGAACCCGCAATGCAGCTGCTGCGAATCCTATGCCAACTATCTGGAACACAACGGCTTCAAGGTCGACATCAAGCCCGTCAACAATCTGTCCCAGATCAGCAGTGACGCCGGCGTGCCGGCGGACCTCGAAGGCTGCCACACGCTGATGGTCGACGGTTATGTCGTCGACGGGCTGGTGCCGGTCGATATCGTCAAGAAACTGTTGACCGAACGGCCCGCCATCACCGGCATCACGCTGGCCGGCATGCCGACCGGTGCCCCCGGCATGGGTGGCGAGAAGGCTGGCCCTTTCATCGTCTACGCCTTCACCAAGGACGGCAAGGCGCCCACGATCTACGCGACGGACTGAAAGGCAAGCGCCATGTCTGCCGATACGTCGGACTGCCCTGCCCGAACCTGGCTCGCCATGACGTTCCTGCGGCTTGAATCGAGGGAACGGCAGCTATGAAGATGGTCGCTCTCGCTCTCTTCGGCGCACTGCTCGCGGTGCCTGGACCTGCGACGGCCGGCGAGCCGCCGCAGAATTTTGCTGTTCAGGCGAGCCCGCAGCCGCTTCCGGAGATTCAGTTCCAGGACGGCGATGGACAACCCAAAACGCTCGCCGATTTTTCCGGCAAGGTCGTGCTGCTCAACATCTGGGCGACGTGGTGCGCTCCCTGCCGAAAGGAAATGCCGACGCTCGACAGGCTGCAGGCCAAACTCGGCGGGCCGGACTTCGAGGTCGTCGCGCTGTCGATGGATCGCGGCGGTCCGGACAAGGTGAAAAAGTTCTTCGCCGAGATCGGTATCGAGCATCTCGCCCTCAACATCGACACGTCGGCCAAGGCGATGTTCGCGCTCGGCGCCCTCGGCCTTCCCATGACATTGCTGATCGACCGCCGGGGCAAGGAGATCGCCCGCCTGATTGGTCCGGCTGAATGGGATGCTCCCGACATGGTCGATTTTATCCGCAGCCATTTTGCTGCCAACTGAGAAGGAATTCACTGTGACCGCCACAGAACTGATCCGAGCCAAGGAGGCCTCGTTCGGCCGCAATGTCCTCGCCTCGATTCGCTACTATCTCGGCGGCCGGCGTGGCTTCCCCGCATTGGCGGCGGCCGTGATCCTCGCAGGCCTTGCATCCAACTGGAGCTGGCTGGCCGCGGCGGGCGTCACGCCGCTGCTTCTCAGCGCTTTGCCCTGCGTCGCAATGTGCGCGCTCGGCCTCTGCATGCACAAGATGACAGGTCGCGCCTGTCCGGCCGAAGACGGTTCCCCCAAAGCTGAAGAGGTCGCCGTTGGTCCGACAACGGTGCCCGCCGATCTGAAAGGCAACAGCTGATGCCAGTCCGTATCCAAGAATGGATGCATTTCCTGCGGTGCCTGATTTCCGTTGCTGCGCTGATTGTGGGCTTCGTCCACGGCGCGCAAGCGCACTCGCTCGAAGAACTCGACGCCATGCTTCAGAGCGACGAAAAGTATTTCCAGCAGATCGACAAACCCGCGCCCGACTTCACGCTGCGTACCGCAGACGGGCACATGGTGCGGCTGGCTGATCTGCGTGGCAAGGTTGTCATCCTCCATTTCATCTACACATCGTGCACGGACGTTTGTCCCTTGCATGCCGAGAAGATCGCCGAGATCCAGAAAATGGTGAACGGCACGCCGATGAAGGACCAGGTCACCTTTGTCAGCATCACCACAGATCCGACGAGAGACACGCCGGACGTGATGCGAAAATACGGGCCAACGCATGGGCTCGATCCCGTCAATTGGGCGTTCCTGACCACAACCCAGGACCAGCCGGAGGACGCTACCCGCACGCTGGCGGAAGCTTTTGGCCACAAATTTACCAAAACGGACGACGGCATTCAGGCGCACGGCATCGTCACGCATGTGATCGACAAGGAGGGCTATTGGCGCGCGAATTTCCATGGCCTGGATTTCGCACCGATCAATCTCGTCACCTTGGTCAATGCGCTGACCAATAGCATCGAGCGGCCGCATCACGAACAGCAAGAGGGCTGGCTGGCGAAATTAAAGAACCTTTTCTGAAGCATCATCCGAAGGAAGGAGAACCCTATGATCTATAATTCAGGGCAATTCGGCGGAGTTTCCGGCAAAATGGCCCGTTCCCTCATGCTGGCCATTGCAACGCAGCCGCCAGGTGGCGCCGATCATGGCAGGCTTCGTCGTCAGCGGCCGGATTTTCCCGGGCGCGACCGATCTTGCGACGATGAAGAGCCTGGTCGAGCAGGCCAGGGCCGCCAAATGAGCCAAATATCGCACCCCAGTCGACGAACGGTTCTGCGCGGCATTTTTGGGACCGCCGCGATTATGGGCTTCCTCAGGGATACGGATTTGGCAATCGCCGCGGAGGATCCAGGCCTGGCGAGCCGCTTCAAAGACCTCAGCGAAAACGGCAACAGCACGTGCTCGGCCAAATTCACGGAATCGATCGCCACCATGCCGAGCACCTCGCGGATCAAGGGCTCGTGCTGCAGCCCGATGGAAATGAAGCGCTATGTCGAGCAGGTGAACGGCTTGGCCAGATACCGGGACATAGCGATGATCCCGAGTGATCCGTACGATATCCCGGCAGGCGTCGCGCAGAAGATGATGCCCTACTACGATGTGAAACTCACCAGCACCGAACAGCAGACCTACGACTATGCGATGGCAAATTCCGAGGAGAAGGGTCCGTGCTGCTGCCAATGCTGGCGCTGGAAAGTGTATGGCGGTCTGGCGAAATACCTGATCCGCGAGCACGGCTTCATCGGCAAGCAGATCGTCGATGTCTGGGACCTGTCCGACGGCTGCGGCGGCGGCATGTGAAATTGTCGTGGCTTACTGACCTGCGGTAACCGGAAGCCCGGAGTTCTACCGCCGAGATGGACTTCGGCGCTTCTTCGCATACAAGTAAATGCGTTTGTGCTAATATATCATCGCCATGCACCTTCGTGCGTGACCAACCAATGGGAGGACGCGATGAAAACCATGAATCGCAGGTCTGCAATTGCTCTCGGTATGACGGCCGCCGCGGCGACGCCTTTTTTTGCCCTGACGGCGTCCGCGAAAGCCAAGAAATACGGCCCGAAAGAAGGCAAGGAGATTGCGCCCGGTGTCAGACTGGTTGAGGTCGGCACCGGCAACTCCGACATTCCCGCCTACAAGAGCATCGCGATTGTCGACATAGTCTTTCAGCCCGGAGCACACGCCCCTCAAACCGTGATGGACAACGACATGGTCTGCACGATCACTTCCGGCGCGTTCACCATCAAGAAGGCAGACAAGGAATTCAAGCTCAAGACAGGTGACATGTACACCTGCTCCAAGGGCAAGACCGACGAGGCGACGAATACAAGCAAGGAGGTCGGTGTGCATCGTATCGCCGTCCTGATACCTGCCTAGCAACCGAAATTCCGGCCGGACGGGTGGTTGCGCCTCGTCCGGCCGTCCCTTGCCTAACTGCGGCTGCCGGCCTCGTCGGCCAATGGCCGCTACGTGCCACCCCCGGCAATGCACCGGGTCACTCGCGGCATGTTGCTGCAGGCACAGTGCGCCGACGGCATTGGCTCTTGAACGGTGGAGCCGGACCCGCGTACCATCGCGCCATCTGAATTGAGTCTGCTTTATTAGTCCGGGCTAACGTCCGGATTGGTCTGGATATTTTCCTTTGAACACGCAAGCAATCGGCGGCGCGCCGGAGCGCGGCAAATCGTTTGCCCATGTGGCGGAAGCCTCCTGGGGCAAGGGCCTCAGCACCTTGCTCCGTATCGTGCGCATGACGCTGCGCCATCCCTGGCAGGTCTCCATCACCATCGTCTCGACCTTCATTGCCGCGACGCTGCAGCTGTTCATTCCGCGCCTGCTGGGACGCGCCATCGACCAGGCGCAGGGCGTGATGACCACGGGTGCCGGTGCCGCGGCAGAGCAAGCGCTGTGGAACACGGCGCTGACGCTGCTCGTCGTCAGCATTCTGCGCGGTCTCTTCACCATGGCGCAGAACTACTATGGCGAGGCCGTCGGCCACCGCACCGGCTATGAGCTGCGCCTGGCATTCTATGAGAAGATCCAGCGATTGAGCTTCTCCTTCCACGACAGGGTCCACACCGGCGATCTGATCACGCTCGGCCTGCTCGACCTCGACGGCGTGCGCATGTTCTTTTCCACCGGCATCCTGCGCGTCGTCCTGCTCGGCGTGCTGATCGGCGTCGGCGCCTATCTGCTGATCAGCACCGACCTTGTACTCGGGCTGCTCAGCTTGAGCTTCGTGCCGTTCGTTGCCTGGCGATCCTCAGTCACCCAGCTCGCATTGCGCAGCACCTGGCTAACGTTGCAGGAGCGCCTCTCGGTGTTGAGCCGCGTGATGGACGAGAATCTCGGCGGCATCCGTGTCGTGCGGGCCTTCGCGGCGCAGCGGCATGAGCTCGAAAAATTCGACCGCGCCAAGCTGTCGGCGCTGGAGCTTGCCAATCAGCGCGTCGACATCCGCGTCGCTAACACCAGCGCCATGAACTTCTCCTTCCTGGCCGCCATGGGCCTGGTACTCTGGTTCGGTGGCCAGAAGGTGATTGCGGGCCAAATCAGCGTCGGCACGCTGGCCCAGTTCCTCACCTTCATGACCATCCTGCAGATGCCCGTTCGCCAGCTCGGCCTGATGGTCAACTCGTTCGCGCGCGCCTCGACCTGCGGCACCCGCCTGTTCGAACTGCTCGACGCTGAGCTCGACATCGAGGACGCGCCTGGCGCCAAGGACCTCGTCGTCACCGACGGCGTTTTGCGCTTCGACAATGTCGGCTTCCGCTATGAGGGCGCGAGCGGCCGGCCAACGCTGTCGGGCATCTCATTCGAGGCCCGGTCCGGCGAGACCATCGGCATTGTCGGCCCGCCTGGCAGCGGCAAGTCGACCATCGCACACCTGATCCCGCGTTTCTACGACGTCACTTCAGGTGCGATCACCATTGATGGCCAGGACATCCGCGAGGTGACGCTGCAATCGTTGCGCAAGGCCGTCGGTGTCGTGCAGCAGGACGCGTTCCTGTTCACCACCTCGATCGAGAACAACATCGCCTACGGCAATCCCTGGGCACGCGAGACCCGCATCGGCCAGGCGGCCGAGTACGCCCAGCTGCATAACTACATCATCGGTCTCCCGGCAGGCTACACCACGGTGGTCGGCGAACGCGGTGCGTCGCTTTCCGGTGGCCAGCGGCAGCGCCTGACCATCGCCCGCAGCCTGATGCTGCGGCCATCGGTGCTGGTCTTCGACGATTCGACCGCGGCAATAGACGCCGGCACCGAGCAGCGGATCCGGGCGGCGATGAAGCGCTTCGCCAAGGATCGCGTCACGCTGATCATCTCGCATCGGCTGAGTTCGCTGATGCATGCCGACCAGATCCTGTTCGTCGAAGGCGGCTGTATCGTCGAACGCGGCACGCATCAGCAATTGCTGTCGCTCGGTGGACGCTATCGCGCTCTTTACGATTTGCAGTTGCGGCCGGACGATGACCGGCCTGCGGTGGGAGCCGAATGGCGAATATCATGAGCTTTAGCTTTGTCGCATCCCGCGCAGCGGTCGTAGTCGCATGCATTCTATCGGATATATGGCTTATAAGTTTTTGTATATCCGTAGTGTATCCCGCAATATTGTCGGGGATATTCCGCGCTCGTGGCAGAGTATACATGAGTGAAATGCATCCTATCAGATTTTGGATGGCAGCTTGTTTTTACATCGCGGCGACGGCGAGCATGATAGTAGCAACTTTTTTCCTTACATACCTATATGTATATAAGGAAGTCTGATGTCGACACAGAGCGACGACGACAAGGAAGACACCAGTGGCCGGCCGACAAAGGCCGTCGTCGGCTCCCATCGCGACGAGGAAGAGGTTTTCGGCAAAGCCTATGATCCGCGCATTATCAGGCGCATCTGGAGCTTCGTGAGACCCTACCAGAGCCGGATTTTCATCTCGGTCGCTGCGGTGCTGGTGTTCACCCTGACGCAATTGGCGATCCCGCTGGTCATCCGCTACGCCATCGACCACGGCATGACAGCGGGCCGGCTCGACCGGTCGGTGATGATCGCCGCGACCGGCGCGTTCGCGTTGATCATCGTCATCAACTATGCCGCCAGCTACGTACAGGAAAGCGTCGTCGGCAAGGTCGCCGAGAACGTGCTGTCCGATTTGCGCCGCGCCATGTTCAGCCACCTGCAGCGTGTCTCGCTGAGTTTCATGGACAAGACCGAGGTCGGCCGGCTGATGTCGCGCCTGCAGGGCGACGTCAATTCGATGCAGGAATTCCTCGAGACGTCTGTGATGTCGGTCGGTGACATCGTGCTGTTGTTCGGCATTGTCAGCGTGCTTTTGTGGCTCGATTTCCGGCTCGGCCTGCTGACGCTGTCGACTATGCCGGTGCTGTTCATCGTGCGCCTGTTCTGGCTGCCGCGTGCCAAGGTCGCCTTCATGGCCGCGCACGAAACCAACTCGATCGCCAATGGCGCGCTGGCCGAAGGCATTCACGGCGTACGAACGGTGCAGAGCCTCGAGCGTCAGCACGTCAATTTCGACCTTTACGACGAGAAGGTGCTGGCCAATCTCAATGCCCATCTGCGCTCGGCGAAATATGCGCAGGTGATGGTGCCGATCGTCGACACGCTGACCGGCATCGCCATGGCGACGGTCATCGTCGTCGGTGGTTCGATGGTGCTCTCGCACAGCCTCGACATCGGCGTCATGGTGGCGTTCCTGTTCTACATCCAGCGCTTCTTCGACCCGATCCGCTCGCTGACCATGCAATACAGCGTCATGCAGCGCGCCATGGCTTCGGGCCAGCGCATCTCCGAAGTGCTCGATGTTCCCGTCGACGTCAGTGACAGGCAAGGCGCCGTCGCCCTGTCGCGCGACATGGACGGCTCGGTCGAGTTCAGGAACGTCACCTTCGGATACCGGCCGAACCAGCCGGTGCTGAAGAACATCTCCTTTCGCGTCAATCCGGGCGAGACCGTGGCCCTTGTCGGTCCGACCGGGTCGGGCAAGTCAAGCTCGATGGCGCTGGTGCACCGTTTCTACGATGTCTGGTCGGGTCAAGTCCTGGTCGGTGGCCACGATGTGCGTGACCTGACGCAGGATTCGCTCGGCGATCAGGTGGCGATGGTGCTGCAGGAGCCGTTCCTGTTCTCAGGTTCGGTGCTGGAAAACATCCGCTATCACAAGACGAGTGCCAGCCGCGAGGAAGTGGTGCGTGCCGCGAAAGCCGTCGGCGCGCACGATTTCATCGAGAACCTGCCCGATGGCTACGACACCGAGCTCGAGCAGCGCGGCGGCAATCTCTCGCTCGGCCAGCGCCAGCTGATCAGTTTTGCGCGTGCGCTGGTGGCGGATGCGAAGATCCTGGTGCTCGACGAAGCCACGGCCAGCATCGATTCCTACACCGAGATGCTGATCCAGAAGGCGCTGGTCAAACTGCTGGAAGGCCGCACGGGGCTGGTTATCGCCCACCGTCTGGCCACCATCCGCGGCGCCGACCGCATCATCGTGCTGCAGAACGGAGAGATCGTCGAAAGCGGCAACCACGAACAGCTGATGCAGGGGAAAGGCCTTTACGCCCGCCTCTACAACATGAACTACGCTTCGTTCGATGACATTTCTGGGGAAGAAATGGCAATGGACGCGGCGCTCGGCAAAGCGACCTGAGTGCGGCCGGCAGGGTTCGACCCGACAGATCGCCTGCTGCCCGTGCGTTTTCTGACAAGACCTATGTGCGAGATCGCCTGAGTGAGGCAAGCGGCGATTGCGCAATACGGCCGTTGTCCAAAGATCGCTTGTCCCGATTTTGTGAAGGAACGTGTGGGTGCAGAATCCGTTTTCGTCCCGTGCATGTCTCGCATGAACAGGAGGCATCCTCATGAAACGGCAGATGATGCTCACCGGTGCCATTGTCCTGGCGGCCGCGAGCGCGATCTCTATTAGCACTGTCGCCGATGCCGCGGTCGTTAGGCACCATTTTGTCCGCCATGTCGCGGCACATCGCGGCGGCGAGCATCGGCACGTGGTTCACCGGGAATATCTACGGACTGACATGTGGGTTGGCGGCGGTTGGACGGGCGACAACTCGGCCGGTGACAATGCCCGGATGGACAGCTACTACAATGGTTACGGCAGCTACCATGGGTATGTCGGCGACTTTTGCGGGACCGTCGCGTGGACGCTCGGCCTATGCGGTCCCCACGGCCCCTGATTCCTGACTGATATGTGGGGCCAACGAATTGTTTGACCGCCCGGATGCTACGCCATTTCGGGACGTTTTGACGCCTCGCGGATCGCCTTGTGAACGCCGCGCTGCAGATCCATGAATGCCGGGCTTTCCATCACCTCTTCACGGCGCGGGCGCTCGATATCGACGTTGAACGTCTGCGTGATGCGCCCCGGGCCGATCCCCATGACGACGATCCGGTCCGACAAATAGACGGCCTCCTCGACGTCATGAGTGACAAACAGGACGGTCAACCTGTGTTCCTCCCAGATCTGCGTCAGCAGCTCCTGCATCTGATGCCGGGTCAAGGCATCGAGCGCGCCGAAGGGCTCGTCCATCAGCAGCATCTTGGGCCGATAGGAAAGCGCGCGCGCTATGGCAACGCGCTGCTTCATGCCGCCCGAGAGTTCGGCCGGATAGCGGTCGGCGCTGTCCGACAGCTTGACGAGCTTGAGATGCTCTAGCGCGATGCTGCGGCAGGTCGAACGGTCGTAGCCGGCGGCCTTGAGGGCGAACTCGATGTTCTGCCGCGCCGTCAGCCAGGGAAGCAGCGTGTAGGACTGGAAGACGACGCCGCGGTCGAGGCCCGGCCGCAGGATCGGCGCGCCATCGATGCTGAGATCGCCGGCGTCGAAATCCTGCAATCCGGCGACGATCGACAGTAGCGTGCTCTTGCCGCAGCCCGATATGCCGACCAGGGAGACGAACTCGTTGTCGGCAAGATCGAGGTTGATGTCGCGTAGCACTTCCTTGCGTCGCTCGCCCGTGCCGAAGCTCTTGTTGAGACCGGCGATCCGCAATTTGGGAGAGCTCATCGGCGGCACCTCATTGCGAGCGGCCCTCCTGCTTGAACAGCACCTTTTCCAACGCCTTCATGACCTGGTCGGTGATCAGGCCGAGCAGGCCCAAGAGCAGGATGTAGCCGATGATGGTGTTGGTCTGGAAATAGCGCTGCGACACGGTGATGCGATAGCCAAGCCCCGATGTCGCCGCGACCAGTTCGGCCAGCACCAGCCAGGTCCACGCCCAGCCCAGGCTGATGCGCAGCGTATCCCAGATACCCGGCAGAGCGCTGGGGACGACAATGCGCGTCAGGATCTTGCGATCCGGCAGGCCGAGCGTGCGCCCAAGGCCGATGAAATCGGCGGGAACCCGTTTGACGTTGTCCATGATCATCAGCACCTGCTGGAAGAAGGTGCCGATGAAGATGATCAGGAATTTTTGCGTATCGCCGGTACCCGCCCACAGGATGGAGAGCGGCACGAAGGCGACGACCGGCATGTAGCGGATGAAGTCCACCAGGGGTTCGATGGCCGCTTCCCAGGAGCGGAAGCTGCCGATCAGAACGCCGATCGGTATCGACAGTGCCGAGGCGATGAGGAAGCCGATGGAAATGCGATACATCGAGGCTTTGAGGTCCAGCCACAACGTGCCGTCGGCCGCGAGCTTGGCTATCTGCGTCGCGACGCTGCCCGGCGACGGCAAGAAGATCGGCTTCACCCATCCCAGTCCGGTCGCCGTCCACCAGGCAAGGCCAAGCCCGACAAAGACAGCCACCGCGATCGTCAGGAAACGCGACCTGGCGATGGGCACACCGATCCCGGAGGATCGGCGGCGCTTCGCCGGTTTCGTGATGGGGCCTGGCGCGGAATGCGCCGGGCCTGTTTCCGCCGGTCGCTCCGCCGACATTTGCGTCACCACAGCGAACCGGCCTTGATCATTCCGCCGCCTTGACGAAAGACGGGTCGATCATCTGTTCCGGCGTCACATCGGCCTGCAGCAGCTTGGCGTTCTTGGCAGCGGCTTCGACATCGGCGAAGGTCTTCGTGCTGAAGTCGCCGGTGAGCGCCGTCTTGTTTTCGGCGAGCGAATAATAGCGCACGCCGTCAAAGGCGGTGTTGAGGTCCTTGACGTCCGAACCGACGGCCTTGGCAATGATGGCGCGGCCGCCTGATGTATCGGCTTTGTAGTCCTTGAGCGCCGCGTCCCAGCTCTTGATCATGGCCAGCACCTGGCCGGGCCGCGACTTGATCACCTCGTCGCGCACCACCAGCACGTCGCTGATCAGGCCGGGATCCTCGCCGGCGGTGAACAGCAGCTTGACGTCCTTGTTCTGCGCCATGGCGACAGTGAGGTACGGTTCGTAGGTCACCGCGACCGGCACCTGGCCGGCGATCAAGGCGCCGCCTGCGTCGGATGCCGGCATCGGCACGGGCTTCACGTCGTCGATCGACATGCCGTTTTTGGCGAGCGCGTATTTGAGCAGGATGTCGCTCGTCGTGCCTTCCTCGAAGGCGACTTCCTTGCCCTTGAGGTCCTTGATAGAGGTGATGTCCTTGCCGGCGATCATGGCGTCGGCGGTCATGCTGACATCGAGCAGCAGCACGATCTTCACCGGCAGGCCGGCCGCAACCATGCCCATCGCCGTGTGCGTGGCGATATTGGCGGCGTCGAGCTGGCCGCTTGCGAGCGCCGCGTTGATGTCCTTGTCCTCGGCGAAATTGACGATCTGTACGTCGGTCAAGCCGTTTGCCTTGAACAGCGCCTTGGCCTCCGCGACATGCCACTGGCCATAGCCAAGCCAGGGCTCGATGCCGATCTTGAACGCTCCCGCCTCGGGCGTAGTGGGAATGGCCGCATCGGCCGCGTAGGCTGCCGGGGCGGCGGCGAGCCCGATGGCGACGGCCATCACGAGCGCGCGAAATTGTCCTGTTAGGTTACGCATCATCTTTGTTCCCCTTGATGATCAGACCGCTTTTCTTACCCAGGCGTCCGGTCTGTTGAGACTGCGGGTTTCTGCTCTTGCGGCACTGTGCCTCGGCGTCTTACCTGCCACCTCATGGTGAAGTGCGAGGATATTTCAGCGTCAGCAGGAGCGGATGTCAAGGCTAAAATACATACATGCATATACAAGTTGGAAAGGACTCAATTTCGACTTTGATCGTGCGCCTCTGCCTGCCCTCAATACATGCAAAATACATTGGCAACGAAACCTCTCCGTCTTGCGTCGCAGCGTTACCGTCAGCTATTTTTGGAAGGGGAATAACGGCTGCCGAGCGAGTAGCGGCTGCCGGCATATGTCAGCCTGCTGATCGTCGCCACCACCGCGCCCGTCCATGTCCGGCGGTTCAGGAAAAGGCAGCAGGCGCCGACATCGATACCCAGATGCCGCGCCGTCTCGGCATCAGCCGGGATCGCCGAGATGATATGCTCGACCTCGCTCACCGGGGTTTTCTGCATCAGGTAGTCATAGGTCGCCGTCTTCGAAAAATCCTGCTTGTCGTAGTCGGGTATCAGAGCCGGATTGACGAAGCGCTCTTCCAACTGCACCGGCAGATCGTTCTCGAAATTGACGACGACGGAATGATAGATCGAGACACGTTTTGGAAATTCGAACGACAGCGCCAACTCCTTTGTCGGCATGATCGTTTCGAGCACGAGGACTTCGGAGCGATGCCTGTTGCCGCGCTCGACGATTTCCGCAGCGATATTGTTGATCTCGATCAGCGTGGATTGCGGCCGCGGTGGCGCAATGAAAGTTCCCACACCTTGCAGCCGGGTCAGAAATCCCGCCGCGGTCAGTTCCCGCAAGGCGCGGTGCACCGTCATCCGCGATACGCCCAGCGACGCCACCAACTCATTCTCGGACGGCAGCTTGCGATCCTTGCTCCACTTGCCGGTTCCGATATTCGTCAGAATATAGTCCTTCACCTTCTCGTAGAGAGGGCTGGCCGTATCGGGCAAGGTGATCATTTCAAAAGTCCTTTCCGGCGATTGATCGGAAATCACGACGGCTCGACAGGTTGCCGCATGCGGATGATTGTTTTCAAGCCGTCGCTGCGCCCCGCCAACAGCCGCTCATAGGCGGCGGGAAGCTCATCCAGGCCGATCTCTTGATCGATCAGGGCCAGCAGCGGATCGCTGAGTTCACCCAGCATCCGGACGGCCTCGGGCAGCTCGTCGGCAAAGGCGTGGCATCCCAGCAACCCGATTTCGCGTTCGACCAGACTATTGGGGTCGATGTCGAGGCGGCCATGGAAGATGCCGACCATAGCAACCGTGCCGCCGGGATCGAGAACGCGGAGCAACTGGTTCAGTGCCGCGATGCTGCCTGTCGCTTCGACGGCCGCGAGCAACGGGGCATTGGCGGTAGCGCTGGCAATGGCATCCCTGTTCAGGTCGACGATCGTTGCCCCGGTCACCCGCGCCACCCGGGCGCAACGGCCCAGGTTGCGGTCGGCAACCAGCACGGTGCCCGCAAAAGTTCGAGACAACAGCAGCGCGGCGAGACCGCCGATGGGTCCACAGCCAACAACCAGCACGGAACCTGTCGTTTTCGGCAGCCGCCGCACCGCGTGCAGCGCCACCGCCAGCGGCTCGGCCATCGCCGCAACCCGCTCGTCGAGCGCGGCATCGATGGCATGCAAAAGCCGCGCGGGCAGCACCGCCTGTTCTGCAAATCCGCCGTCGCAGATCTCACCCACGAAGCCCAGCGCAGTGCAGAGATGCCGCCTGCCGGCGCGACATTGTGCGCAATCTCCGCACCAGAAGCGGGAATCGGCAATCACCCTGTCGCCGACGGCGACCGTATCGACGCCCTCGCCAATGGCGATCACCGTGCCGGTCAGCTCATGGCCGGCCGTCGAAGGCGACCGGCTTATCCATTGGCCGGTGCGGAAATTGTGCAGGTCCGAACCGCAAATGCCGGCGGCATCGACCCTCAGCTTCACCCAGCCCGCATCCGGCGTGCCCGGCGCGGCGATGTCCTCGACGCGCAGATCGCCGGGTCCATAAAGTCGTGCGGCCTTCATCACGATCGCGTCCGCTCAGCCGGCGAGATAGCGGTCGCGGATCTCCGACACCGCGTTCTCGTGCGAGCTGAACCCCTCATAGCGGGCGAGCCTGCGCGCATGCAGCGCGAGTTCAGGATAGGCCGCCGAGGTGACATAGCCGACCGACGAGCGCTTGACGAAATCCGTCACCGAAAGCGGCCCATAGGTTCGCGCCCAGCGGCTGGTCGGCAGTACGGCATTGGGTCCGAGGACGAAGTTGGCAAGGGTCACCGGCGTGTGCGGTCCCATGAGGATTTCGGCCGCCTCGGTGATGCGTCCGAGATGCGCGAACGGCTCCTTCGACAGGATCTCGAGATGTTCGGGCGCATAGTCGTTGATGAAACGGTAGCTGTCTTCCAGCGACGCAGTCAGCACGACGCCGCCGCGCTTGCCGGTCAGCACAGCGCGAGAGAACTCAACACGCTGTTCAGTCATCCGCGACCAGTGATCCGGAAGTGCGGCGAGTGCTGCTTCGGCGACCTTGCGGCTGTGCGTCACCAGATAGGCTGAAGAATCCGGCCCGTGCTCGGCTTCGATGAGAAGATCAAGCGCGGCAAGGCCGCCGTCGACGCTGTCATCGGCAAAGATGATCGCTTCCGACGGGCCGGCTGGAAGACCCGTATTGATGACCGAGGACAACACGCTCTTGGCCGCCACCACCCACGGGCTGCCGGGACCGACGATCTTGAGTGCGGGCTTCACTGTCTCGGTGCCGTAGGCGACGGCGGCGACGGCTTGCGCGCCGCCGCATTTGTAGACGGTCCCGACGCCGGCAAGGCGCGCGGCGACCAGCGTTGCAGCGTCCACCGAACCATCCGATGTCGGCGGCGTCACGATGGCGATCTGCGGCACGCCGGCAATCACCGCCGGTACCGACGTCATCATCGTCACCGACGGGAAGGCGCCCTTGCCGCGCGGCACGTAAAGCGCAACGGAAGCGATCGGCGTGTACCTGTCGCCGGCATAGGCTCCCGGCCGGACCTCCTTGAGCCACATCGTTTCCGGCTTCTGCTCCTCGTGGAAATGCCGGATGTTGTCGATACCGAACTGGATGCTCTCCACGACATCTTTTTCGACCTTGTCGAACGCCGCGTCGAACTCAGCTTCCGACACCTGCAGTTCGCCCTCGGCGACATTGGCCTTGTCGAGTTCCCTGGCAAAGCGGATCAAGGCGGCGTCGCCTTCGTCCTTGACGGCCTGGATGATCGGCCGGACCTTCTCGACGAAGACCGTCAGATCGGTCTCGGCGCGCTTCAGCAGACTGGCGCGCTGGTCGGCATCGATGGATGACAAATCGTGGAAGCTGATGTCGGACATGGCAGCTGGTTCTCCTGGGACTTTTCGAACGCAATGACGGCTGGTCGGCCATCTTTCGGCGGGCCGACGGGTCGACCCGGGACGAGGATCAAAGCCATCGCGAGGCTTCGCCCGGACATAAAGTATATACATGTACGTATGACGGTCGCCAGCAATTTTTCCACCGTCCTTCCGATCGAAACTGCCGAGGCAAACTGCTCCATCAGATCGAGGCGAGAAAGCCGCCATCGACCGGGATGGACTGGCCGGTGATGTAGGCCGCGGCATCCGAAGCAAGGAACACCGCGATGCCGTGCAGGTCGTGGAGATCGCCGAAGCGGCGCTGCGGAATCTTGGCCAGCATCGACTGCTGCCATGCTTCGCTGCTGTAAAACACGTCGGTCATCGCCGTCCTGAAATAGCCCGGCGCAATGGCGTTGACCCGGATGCCAAGCTCCGCCCACTCCGCCGCCAGCGCCCGCGTCATGCCGAGCAGACCCGACTTCGAAGAGCCATACGGCACCGCAGTGGGGATTCCGACCTCCGATGTCAGCGAACACAAATTGATGATGGCGCCGGAACGGCCGGCGTCCCGCATCTGCCGTGCGGCGGCCTGGGCACAGAAGAACGCTCCCTTCAGATTTGTATCGACGATCCTGTCCCACAGCGCCTCATCGACATCGAGCGAGGGCCGCACCTCCTCCATCCCGGCATTGTTGACGAGAATATCGAGACCGCCAAGCAGGCCGGCGGCCTCGGCGGTTGCTGCCCGGCACCGCTCGACATCGGTGACGTCAAGTGCGATGGCGTGCGCCACCCCGCCGGCCGCGCGGATGGCTGTCGTCGTCGCCTCAAGCGAAGCCAGGCCGCGGGCCGTGACCGCGACGTCGGCGCCGGCTGCGCTCAGCGCCTCGGCGATGCTGCGCCCGATGCCGCGGCTTGCGCCGGTGACAAGCGCCTTCCTGCCGGAGAGATCGAAGAGAGAAGCATTGCGCATGTGATCCTCCTTGCTGTGCCGGCTTCGGTTTCGAGGCTATCATATCATGTTGCGTATACAAGCATATACAAAGTACTTCAGCTGCGCTGCTGATGGCATCATTCGGCGCAGGAGCACCCTTGTCGTCAATGTCGACGGCACATTTTATTTGGCCTCGAACCGGACGCAGGTCTTAACTTTCGCGGCGTGGGTTTTTACATCCCTTGGCGTCTGCAAACCATTGACGCTTGAGGAGGCTCCTTTGCAGCAGCAACCAGACTCTGTCGCCGCCCGCCGATTGGGCATTCTCATCGAGCAGTATGTGGAAGCGCGCAAAAAGCGCCACGACTATGTGTCGACCGAACACGCCTATCGGGCCATCCGGCAGGTCCTCAAACCCGCCATTCCCGATCGCGAACTTGACGACATGGTCGCCTCGCATGCTGTCAAGAAGGGTTTGGCAGTCGTTTTCGACCGCCAGACCAAAGCGTCCGCCGATGATATTCCTCCGGGGATCCGGTCTTAGATCAACGCATGCCTGCCGGCGCGTCAGGCCGCCGACCAATAAGCGCCGGCGTCCGCGCCCGGTTTGTCGAATACAGGACGGTTGTCCTGTTCTGCCATGCCGCGCAGAAAATCGCCAAGGATGCCGCGACCTTTGCGACGCAACGGTCTCTACTCGTCTTCCGAACCGCCGGCAGTCGGCTTGCCTTCTATCACCTGCCGCAAGGCGTCGTTGATGCGATCCTGCCAGCCGGGTCCATCCTCCTGGAAATAATCCAGAACGGCTCGGTCGATCCGGATCGAAACAAGCTCCCTGACACCTGGAGCGGCCGAGGGCTCACGAACCGGAGCAGCCGGCTTCTTCACCGGCTTGAAGGCGGCCTCGGCGGCCGTCATCGGATTTGTCGGTCGGCGCGGGGGATTAGCCATTGGGTGACCCTGACTGAAGAGGATTCGTGCTCGGTGCTGCACGCTTGTGCCATCTTAGCCCAACTGGCGCCGCGGCGCAGATCCTTTTGGTTTCGAGCGGGCGGCAGCGGTCGGGCGCACTCTTCGCGGCCCGCTCCGGCGCTCGTCACTCGGCTGCCTGAAGAGTTTGTGCGTCGACGATAACCCTGATTTCGGCGCGGCAGGAGCCGCAATTCGTCCCGGCATGCAGCGCCGCGCCGATTGCCGCGACGCTGCCGCAACCCTGGCGCACCGCTTCCGCGATCTGGTTGGCGCCGACGCCGAAACAGGAGCAGACGATGGCGCCGCGGTCGGCGTCGATCCCGCCGGGCCGCCCGGCCACGATCGCCAGCCTGCCGCGCCGGTCGACGTGATCGGCACTCAACTGTTCCGCCGCCCAACCACGCGAAACGGCAACCGGACCGGGCGCGACGAACAAGGCCCCGGACAATTGATCGCCGTCGAAGGCAGCGATGCGATGCTGGCCGGCGTCGCGGTCATGATAGGCGAGGATTTCGGCGCCCGGTGACGTGCCGAACAAGGACCCGGCGAAGCCGGCCCAGTCGATGTCGTCATCGCCAAAGGCAAGCTCGACCCGCCAGCCGGCTTTGCATTTTGCCACGGCCCAGTAGGCCGTGGTATCGGGCCCCGGCCTCTGCCGCGTCACTGCGAAGCCGAAGGCTTTCGCGGCGAACTTCTCGATGCGGGCCGCGACATGTTTCAACGCCGGCTGGCCGGAAATCGGGTCGGTCACCGGCGCGGTCAGTGCATCGAGCCTGCCCTTTGCCGCAAACTGATCGGTCCAGTGCATCGGTGCAAACAGGCTGCCCTGGCGCTGTCGTGCCGTCACCAGCGCGCGCACCAGTACCTCGCCGCGCGGGCTGGAAACGCGCGCGATGTCGGCGTCGCCGATGCCGTAAAGCGCGGCATCCGCCGGGTGGATTTCGACGAAGGGCTCGGCGATGTGCTGGGAAAGCCGCGGGCTTTTCCCCGTCCGCGTCATGGTGTGCCAATGGTCGCGAATACGGCCGGTGTTGAGGATCAGCGGATAGTCCGGGCTGGTGCGGATTTCTGTAGTGGGGCGGATGGCAATGAAGCGCGCCTTGCGGTCGGGTGTGTAGAAATTGCCGTTGGCGAAGAAGCGGGTAGTGGAAGGGCCAGGTGCGGCGTGAGCGCTCTCCTCTGGCTGACGTCCAGCTTGAACACCCCCCTCTGGCCTGCCGGCCATCTCCCCCGCAAGGGGGGAGATTAGCGGTTCAGGCGTTGCCGCCATTCTTGCCACGTTGGCGATTGGCGAAGGCTGTAGTGACAGCCGATCTCCCCCCTTGCGGGGGAGATGGCCGGCAGGCCAGAGGGGGGTGCCTTGGCTCGGCGCCGGCCATTGGAAAGGCTCCAACGCGTCGTAGTCTTCTCCATCAACCCCGGCATAAGCTCCAATATCGAAATCCCGCGCACCATCGTTCTCGAACCCCGACAGCGCGGAATGCTCCGCAAACACCTCCGCCGGCGTGGCATGGGAAAACGCCTCGCCAAAACCCATCCGCTTGCCGACCTCGGCAACAATCCGCCAGTCCGGCAGCACTTCTCCGGGCAGCTCCAAAAAAGCACGCTGGCGCGAGATGCGACGCTCGGAATTGGTGACGGTGCCGTCTTTTTCGCCCCAGGCGGCGGCGGGCAGCCGCACATGGGCGTGGCGCACGGTGTCGGTCTGGGCCAACACGTCCGACACCACGACGAACGGGCAGCCCTTGATTGCCGCTTCGACGGCGTCGGCGTCCGGCATCGAATCGACCGGGTTGGTGGCCATGATCCACAGCGCCTTGATCCGCCCATCGGCCAGCGCCTGGAACATCTCGACCGCCTTCAGGCCGGGCTTTCGGGCAATGGTCGGTGCATTCCAGAATCGCTGCACGCGATCGCGATGTTCCGGGTTTTCGACTTCCATGTGGGCGGCCAGCATGTTGGCCATGCCGCCGACCTCGCGGCCGCCCATGGCGTTGGGCTGGCCGGTCACCGAAAATGGCCCTGCCCCGGGCTTACCGATGCGGCCGGTCGCGAGATGGCAGTTGATGATGGCGTTGACCTTGTCGGTGCCCGAGGATGACTGGTTCACGCCCTGGCTGTAGACGGTCACCGTTTTCGCGGTCGCCGAAAACAGGCTGTAGAAGCGGCCAAGCTCGTCCTCGCTCAGGCCCGTGGAGGCGGCGACGTTGGCAAGGTCGAGCGCGGAGGCGGCGAAGAGAGCCTGCCCGAAACCGGTCGTATGCGCCGTGATATAGGGGCGGTCGAGCGCATTGTGCTGGCCGAGATAGGCCAGCAAGCCGGTGAACAGGGCGACGTCGCCATCCGGCGCGATCGCCAGGTGCATGTCGGCGATGTCAGCGGTCATCGTGCGACGCGGATCGACCAGCACGATCTTCATCTCCGGCCGCTTTTCCCGGGCCGCCGCGATGCGCTGGTAGAGCACGGGATGGCACCAGGCGAGGTTGGAGCCGACCAGCACGATGAGGTCGGCAAGCTCCAGATCCTCATAGGTTCCCGGCACCGTATCGGCGCCGAAGGCACGGCGATGGCCGGCGACCGAGGAGGCCATGCAAAGACGCGAATTGGTGTCGATGTTGGCCGAGCCGATAAAACCTTTCATCAGCTTGTTGGCGACGTAATAGTCTTCGGTCAGCAACTGGCCGGAGACATAGAAGGCAACCGAATCCGGGCCGTGCTCGGCGATGGTTTGCGAGAAGGTCGAGGCGACCAGGTCGAGCGCCTCGTCCCAGCCGGCGCGGCGGCCGTGGATCTCCGGATGAAGCAGCCTGCCGTCAAGGTCGACGGTCTCGGCCAGTGCCGAACCCTTGGAGCAGAGCCGGCCGAAATTGGCCGGATGGTTGGGGTCGCCGCGGACGGACACTTGCCCATCCGCGGCGACCTTCGCCAGCACGCCGCAGCCCACCCCGCAATAGGGGCAGGTGGTCCTCACCTCGCGCGCTTCTTCAATTTCCATGTGTCAGGCCGCGCGGCTCGCCAGCGCTTCCAGCGCAATGAACAGATGCTCGCCCTCGACCCGCACTGGAATGGTCCGCACCGCGCCCTCGTCAGCGCCGAGCGCCTTGCCCGTCTCCAGCGAAATCACCCAATTGTGCAAGGGACAGGTCACGGCCGTGCCATGCACGATGCCCTGGCTGAGCGGTCCACCCTTGTGCGGACAATGGTCGTCGATGGCGTAGACCTGATCGTCGGCGGTGCGGAAGACAGCGATTTTCCCCTCGGGTGTGGCGACGCAGCGGGCGCCGCGGCGCGGGATGTCGGAGATGGAGCCAATGGCGATCCAGTTCATGATTGTCACTCCGCCGCCTGCGCAAAGCCGACCGAGGCCATCGGCCGGAACTCGTGCTTGTCCTTGCCGGACACGCGTTCCGACCATGGATCGACCTGGGCGAATTTCTGGCTGAAGACGAAGCGGTCGTAATAGGTCTTGCGCTTCTCCCCATCGTCCATGATCTGGCGCTTGATCTCGGCTATGCCGACGCGCTTGGCCCATTTGTAGATGCGCTCGAGATAGCGGCCCTGCTCCCGGTACATCTGTGTCAGCGCAACGATATGCTCCAGCGCCTCGTCCTCGGTCTTGACCAGTCCGAGCACTTCGGTGCCCTTGATGTCGAGGCCGGCAGCACCGGCAAAATGGATCTCGTAGCCACTGTCGACGCAGATGACGCCGACATCCTTGCAGGTCGCCTCGGCGCAGTTGCGCGGACACCCCGACACCGCCATCTTGACCTTGGCCGGGGTCCACGAGCCCCACATGAATTTTTCGATGCGGACGCCAAACCCCGTCGAATCCTGCGTGCCGAAGCGGCACCAGTCGGAGCCGACACAAGTCTTCACGGTGCGCAGGCCCTTGGCGTAGGCATGGCCGGAGACGAAGCCGGCCTGGCCGAGATCCGCCCACACCGCCGGCAGGTCCTCCTTGCGGATGCCGAGCATGTCGATGCGCTGGCCGCCGGTGACCTTGACCATCGGGATCTCGAACTTGTCGACGACGTCGGCAATGGCGCGCAGTTCGGCGGCGTTTGTGACACCTCCCCACATGCGCGGTACCACCGAATAGGTGCCGTCCTTCTGGATGTTGGCGTGGACGCGTTCGTTGATGAAGCGCGACTGGTAGTCGTCGGCATAGTCGTCCGGCCAGTCGCAGACGAGATAGTAGTTGAGCGCCGGCCGGCATTTGGCGCAACCGCAGGAAGTCGTCCATTCCAATTCCTGCATGACCGCCGGAATGGTCTTCAGGCTCTTGGCCTTGATCAGCCGGCGTACCTCGTCATGGCCGAGCGTCGTGCAGCCGCACATCGGCTGCACCGCCGCCGGATTGTATTTGTCGCCGATGGTCAGCACCATCAGCTTCTCGACCAGCCCGGTGCAGGAGCCGCAGGAGGCCGATGCCTTGGTGTGCGCGCGCACGTCGTCGAGCGAGGTCAGGCCCTTTGTCGTGATCGCGCCCGTGATCTTTCCCTTGCAAACGCCGTTGCAGCCGCAGATTTCCGCATCATCCGGCAAGGCTGCAACGGCCGCCATAGGGTCCAGCGGGGCACCCCCCTGGTATGACTGGCCGAAGATGAGCGTATCGCGCATCTCTGAAATGTCGGTCTGCTTCTTTTTCAGATCGTTGAACCAGGCGCCGTCGGCCGTCTCGCCATAGAGCACGGTGCCGATGATGCGGTCGTCCTTGAGCACCAGGCGCTTGTAGACGCCGGCGGAGGCATCGCGCAGCACGATCTCCTGGCGGTCATCGCCCTCGGCGAAATCGCCGAGCGAGAACAATTCGATGCCGGTGACCTTGAGCTTGGTCGGCGTGTCCGAATGGATGAAAGCCGCGGCCTCGTCGCCGGCGAGCTGGCTGGCTGTCACGCGAGCCATCTCGTAGAGCGGCGCGACCAGCCCATAAACCTGACCGTTGACCTCGGCGCATTCGCCGAGCGCGTAAATATCGGGGTCGTTGCTGCGCATGCCGGCATCGACGACGATGCCACGATTGACGGCGATACCGGCTTCCTTGGCGATTGCGGCGTTCGGTCGGATGCCGACCGCCATGACCACCAGGGTCGCCGGAATGATGGTGCCGTCGGCAAGTTCCACCTGCTCGACCTTGCCGTTGCCGGTGATGGCCTGGGTGTTGGCCTTGGTGATGACCTTGATGCCGCGCTGCTCCACCGCACGCTGCAGCAGATAACCGGCGGCCGGATCGAGCTGACGCTCCATCAATGTCGGCATGACATGCAGCACGGTGACGTCCATGCCTTGCGCATTCAGCCCGGCTGCCGCCTCCAGGCCGAGCAGGCCGCCGCCGATGACCACGGCCTTGGCCCGCGACTGGGCGGCAAGCATCATCGCCCGGACGTCGTCCAGATCGCGATAGGTCAGCACGCCCGGCAGATTGTGGCCGGGTACCGGGATGATGAACGGCACCGAGCCGGTGGCGATGACGAGCTTGTCATAGGGCTCGGTGACGCCATGATCGGACGTGATGGTCTTGGCCTCCCGGTCGATGGCAACGATCTTGTGGCCCTTGTAGAGGGTGATGTTGTTGGCGATGTACCAGCCGTCGCCGTGGATGATGATCTCCTCATAGGCCTTCTCGCCCGACAGAACGGGCGACAGCATGATGCGGTCGTAATTGACGCGCGGCTCGGCGTTGAAGATGGTGACCTGGTAGCGGCCGGGGGCCTTTTCCAAGAGATGCTCCAGCATGCGCCCAGGGGCCATGCCGTTGCCGATGATGACGAGTTTTTCGGTCATATTCCTGATCCGCTCCGGTCTCACTCAGCCGCGTATGAAAGGGCTGGGGCTTCGGCAGATGCCGCGCGCTCCATCCGCCGAATGCTGAACTGCATCCAGGCAAAGCAAGCGACGACGATGACAAAGAGCAGCATGAAGCAGCTCGACCAGACGCCCGTGAGGTCGTTGAGCGCGCCGAAGGCAATCGGCAGGACGAAACCGCCGAGCCCGCCGATCATGCCGACAACGCCGCCGACTGCGCCAACGCTGCCTGGATAGTAGGCCGGTATGTGCTTGTAGACGGCAGCCTTGCCGAGGCTCATGAAGAAGCCGAGCACGCTTGCGACGGCGATGAAAGCCACCGGCCCGATGGCGAAGTGGAAGGCGATCGGCCCGGTAATGCCGTGCACGATATAATCCGTGGGCGGCAGCGACAGGATCAACGTGGCGACGGACGACACCGCAAAGGTCCAATAGAGCACGGTGCGAGCGCCGATCCGATCGGAAAGCACACCGCCATAGGCGCGGAAGACACTTGCAGGGATCGAATAGGCTGCGCCGATCATGCCGGCGGTCGCGATGCCGAAGCCGTAGACGCCGATCAAGTAGCGCGGCAACCACAGCGACAGTGCCACGAACCCGCCAAAGCCGAAGAAGTAGTAGAAGGCGAAGCGCCAGACCTGCACGTTCTTCAGCGGCGCGAATTCCTCCCAGAACTTTCTCGCCGGTGCCGCCTTGCCGGCGCGGCGCTCACGAATGACCGGGTCGTCACCCGTCGTGAACCAGAAAACGACGGCCATGACGACCAGCGCGGCCGCCCAGATCAGCGCGACCGACTGCCATCCCCAGGACAGAAGCACGAACGGCGCCAGGAACTTGGTGACCGCGGCCCCGACATTGCCGACACCGAAAATGCCGAGCGCCGTACCTTGCTTGCCGGCAGGGAAGAAGCGCGAAACATAGGCGACACCAACGGCGAAGGAGCCGCCGGCCAGCCCGACGCCGAGCGCGGCGATCAGCATCTGCCCGTAGGTGTGCGCGAAAGCCAGCAGGAAGGTCGCGACCGCCGCAGCAAGCATGGTCGCCGTGTAGACCAGCCGTCCGCCAAAGCGGTCCGTCCAGATGCCGAGCAGCATACGTACGAGCGAGCCGGTGAGAATTGGTGTGCCGACGAGCAGGCCGAATTCCGTCTCGTTCAGCCCAAGCTCCGTCTTTATGCGGATACCGATGATTGAAAAGATCGTCCACACCGCGAAGCAGACGGTGAAGGCGATGGTGGACATCATGAGCGCCTGCCGGGAGGCATTGTCCTGGCTCGGCGCGGCTGGGAGATTTGCGGTCATTATCAGGCTCCGTTTTGCGGCGTGGGAGGCACCGCGCTTGTCTGGTCGTTCGCGGCTGTCAGCGGCGCGGCATCGGCGAACTGGTTGAAGCCGACCTTTGCGCGGTCGCTTCGAGACCCTTGCCGTCAGTCTTGGCGCCTGCGGGAAAGAGGAGGAGCGCAGCGGTGAACAGCGCCGCCGTCAGCGCGCTGCTGGCCAGAAAATCGCGGCGCGCGAAGTCCGCGAGGGACGCGCCAGTTCCGATCCGTTTCGTCATCGTCGTCTCCGGTTGGGCGCCGCTTGGGACCAGCGCCGTCGATTGCGTGTTCGGTCAAAACAAAAAAGCTGCCGGCCAGGCCGCCGCGTCCGTCTATCCGGGATCGCGTATTGACCTGAGCAGCAGCTTTGCTTGTGGCGCCCGCCATTGGACGCCGTGTCACTTGGCCCTTGCAGGCCTACATTCTGAGAAGCAGGAAGCGTGCCAATTCGACAGCGCTCTGAATTATCGAATGAAATCAATGTGAACCGCAGCCGCACGACTTTTGATCAAGCCCGGCAGCGGATCAAAGATTAGTCAGAATGCCTTGCACAGCAGCATAATATTTGTGCAATGCGGTATACTGCCCATTGCCGATGCAGATTGTTTTTCGGTCACGGCCTTACTCCGCTGCTTCGACGAAGCGGTGGCGTTCGTAGAGGAACTTCAGCACCGCCTCGCGGCAGCGCAGGAAGGTGCGGTCGGAAGAGAGTTCGACGCGGCGGCGCGGCCGGGCCAGCGGCACGGCAAGCACCTCTCCAATGGTCGCCGCCGGGCCGTTGGTCATCATGACGATGCGGTCGGAGAGCAGCACCGCCTCGTCGACATCATGGGTGATCATGATCGTCGTCGAGCCGAGCCTGGAATGGATGTCCATCACCGCGTCCTGCAGATGGGCGCGCGTGAGCGCGTCCAGCGCGCCGAACGGCTCGTCGAGCAGCAGGATCTTCGGCTCCATGGCCAGCGCCCGGGCAATGCCGACGCGCTGCTTCATGCCGCCGGAGATTTCCGCCGGGCGCTTGTCCTTGGCATGCGCCATCTGCACGAGATCGAGATTGCGCATGATCCAGTCATGCCGCTCTGCCCTGCTCTTCGAGCGACCGAAGACCTTCGACACGGCGAGGTTGATGTTTTCGTAGACGGTCAGCCACGGCAGCAGCGAGTGGTTCTGGAACACAACGGCGCGTTCGGGTCCGGGGCTGTCGACCTCCTTGTCCTCGAGCAGCACGGCGCCGGCGGAAACCTTGGTCAGCCCGGCGATCAGGTTCAGCAAGGTCGACTTGCCGCAGCCGGAATGGCCGATGATGGAGACGAATTCGCCCTTGTCGATGGTCAGCCTGATGTCCTTCAGCACCTCGCTGACCTGGTTGCCGCAGGCAAAGGATTTGTCGATATGGTCGAGTTTCAGATAGGCCGTCATCGCCCCTCTCCTCACTTTGCCGTTGTGCCGCGGGTGACGAAGGCGCCGACCGCCGCGACCAAACGGTCGAGGCAGAAGCCGGTGACGCCGATATAGGCGAGCGCGACGATGATGTCGGGCAGCCGCGACGAGTTCCACGCGTCCCAGATGAAGAAGCCGATGCCGACGCCGCCGGTCAGCATTTCGGCGGCGACGATGGCGAGCCAGGACAGGCCGATGCCGATCCTCAAGCCGGTGAAGATGTAGGGCGCGGCGGCCGGCACCATGATTTTCACGAAGAACTCGAACTGGTTGAGCCGCAGGATGCGCGAGACGTTGCGGTAATCCTCGGGGATGTTGCGCACGCCGACGGCGGTGTTGATGATGATCGGCCAGATCGAGGTGATGAAGATGACGAAGATCGCCGACGGGCTGGAATCGCGAAACGCGGCCAGAGACAGCGGCAGCCACGCCAGCGGCGGCACGGTACGCAGGATCTGGAACACCGGGTCGAGACCGCGCATCGCCCAGATCGACTGGCCGACCAGCGCGCCGAGCGCCACGCCGACGATCGCCGCCAGGCCGAAGCCGATGGCAACGCGCTGCAGCGAGATCAGCACGCGCCAGGCGAGCCCGATATCCTGCGGGCCATTGTCGAAGAACGGATGCGCGATCAAATCGTAGGCCTCGTTCCACACCTGACTCGGCGGCGGCAGGCTTGATGTCGGCGACGAGCAGGCGATCTGCCAGACGACCAACATGATGGCGATGACGATGGCCGGCGGCACCAGCGCCCTGGCCAACTTGCCAGCGATGGCGAGCAGATCGAAGCGGCGCCGCGCCTTGGCGGTGAACGCGATCACCGCCGCAGGTTTCGCGGGGAACGCCTTCACCTTTGTGTCCTCGATAGTCTGGATCGACATGTCTGGGAAAAACTCCGTGGTCGGGATTTGCGACAAGCGGCGCGAGCGCCGCTTGCGTGCGGCAGCGGCGCAAGCGGCGCCGTTGCACTTGCGGTCGACAAACGGCGCACTGCGCCGTCTGCGGCGGTCAAGCCGAGGCCTTGATCTTCAGGCTGTCGAGATAGGCGGACGGGTTGGCCGGATCGAAGACCTTGCCGTCGAAGAAGGTCTCGACGCCGCGCGACGACGACGCCGGGATGTCGGCTGCCGCGACGCCAAGGTCCTTGGCCGCCTCGCGCCACAGATCCTCGCGGTTGACCTGGTCGACCAGCGCCTTGAGATCGGTGGTCGGCGCGAACTTGCCCCAGCGGATGTTCTCGGCGAGGAACCACGTATCGTGGCTCTTGAACGGATAGGAGACGCCGCCTTTCCAGAATTTCATGTAGAGATCGGTGCCGTTGGCGACGCGGCCGTTGCCGTAGTTGATGTCGCCCTTGAGGCGGCCGATGATATCGGCGACGGGCACGTTCATCCATTGCCGCTTGCCGATGATGGCTGCCATCTCGTCCTTGTTCTCGCTGGCCTCGCACCATTGCTGGGCTTCCATCACGGCCATCAGGATCGTCTTGGTGGCGTTCGGGTACTTCTCGATGAATTCGGCGCGCAGGCCGAGCGCCTTTTCCGGGTGCCCCTTCCACAATTCGCCTGTCGTGGCAGCGGTGAAGCCGACGCCCTGGTGGACGAGTTGCTCGTTCCATGGCTCGCCGACACAGAACACGTCCATATTGCCGACCTTCATGTTGGCCACCATCTGCGGCGGCGGTACGACGATGGTCGAAACGTCCTTGTCGGGATCGATGCCGCCGGCAGCCAGCCAGTAGCGCAGCCACAAATCATGCGTGCCGCCCGGGAAGGTCATGGCGGCCTTGATTTCTTTGCCGGCCGCCTTTTTGGCGGCGAAGGCGTCCTTCAGCTTCGAGGCATCGAGGCCGACACCGGTGCCGGCATATTCCTGGGCGACCGAAATGCCCTGGCAGTCGTAGTTGAGCCGCGCCACGATCGCCATCGGCATCGGCTGGTTGTTCTGCGTCACCTTGCCGGTGTGCATGAGATAAGGCAGCGGCGTCAGGATGTGAGCACCGTCGATGCCATTGGCGGCGCCGCCGAGCATCAGATTGTCACGTGTCGCGCCCCAGGAGGCCTGTTTGAGCACCTCGACATCGGGCATGCCGAACTTGGCGAACAACCCTTTCTCCTTGGCGATCATCAGCGGAGCCGCATCGGTCAGCGCGATGAAGCCGAGCTTGGCGCCGGTGACTTCCGGGGCGGCAGTTGCCGCATAGGCGCCGGAGGGCAGCAGCGCACGTGCGGCCGCCAGGGTTGCCGCGGTGGCTGCACTTGCCATCAGGAACTTGCGGCGAGTCATTCCCTCGAGAGGGGCTTCAGTCTTGATGCGTTTCGTCATCATCGTCTCCCGTTGGGCACTGCTTGGGATCAGCGCCGTTGATTGCGTGTTCGATCAAAACAGAAAAAGCCGCCGGCCAGGCCGCGCGCGTCCGTCCATCCGGGATCGCGTGTTGACCTGAGCGGCAGCTTTGCCTGTAGCGCCCGCCATTGGACGCCTGTTCCGTGACCCCGAGAAGAGTCTGCTTATTGCAAAGCAGGAACCATGCCAGTTTTGGGATGGATAACAAACATCAATGGGATCAATGAGATGCCACAATCGTCGGCGCGCCGGCCCGCCGGGCGAGCAAGCCAAAGATTGTTCATTAGCGCTGGTGCGCGCACAACTTTTGTGCAATGCACAAGAGTGGCGCGGAAATGATCAGTCGTTCGTGTGAGCCGACTTCTGTCCGGCAATATAGGCGTCGATCTCAAGGGGATCGAAGATCTGGCCGTCGAAGAAACCGTCCGGGCCGAGCACCAGGCCGGCCCCAGTCGCACCGACCGCGGTTGCTGCTTTGAGCGCGCCCTCGACCTTCGAATTGGCGCCGGGAAGTGCTACGCCAAGCGGCTTCAGCGCCGAACGATAGAGGTCGGGCCGGTAGCAGTCACGGGCGATGGCGAGATTTTCCGGCGTGTGCGCCACATGCCCCCAGCGCACCATCTGCGTGTAGAACCACAGCGCATGACTCTTCCACGGAAAGTTCGCCGCCTTGTCGAAAGGCAGGAAGAAGTCGTCGATATCCAACTCCGCCCCGCCACCCAATTGCAGATGGCCGGTCAGGATCGGCATCTGCATCGCAGGCGGCAGGCCGAGGAAGCCGGCCTGCGCCATCACGGCGGCCAACTCGCCATGGTTGGCCGGATCCTGGCACCAGCGCGCCGAGTGATGCAGCGCGCGCAGCAGTGCTGCCAGTGCCTCGGGGTTCTCGTCCGCCCAGGCCTTGCGCACGCCGATCACCTTCTCCGGGCTGTTGCGCCATATCTGCGCCTTGACGGTGACGATATGGCCCGTGCCGGCAGCCACCGAGGCGCTGTTCCAGGGTTCGCCGACGCAATAGCCGTCGATCCGCCCAGCGGCCAGCGCGTCGGCCATGAAAGGCGGCGGCACGATGACGATCTCGATCTGCCGCTCTGGATCGATGCCGCAGGCGGCGAGCCAGTAGCGCAGTTCGTAATTGTGCCCGGAATGCGGATGCACAACCGCGAAGCGCAACGGGTCGTAACCGGCCACGGCACGCTCGCGGATGAGCGCGCCAAGTGCCGCACCGGCACGCGCCGGGTCGAGATCGGGTTCGGCGCCATGCGCCGCCATGCCGGCCCAGACGGCGTTGGAGATGGTGACGCAATTGCCGCCGAGCCCGAGCGAAAACGGCACGATGGTCTCCGAAGCGAGCGGCGTCAGCCCGAGATTGCAGGCGAGCGGCATCGGTCCCAGCATATGCGCAAGATGGAAGTGGCCGATGGCGATGCGGTCGCGGATGTTGGCCCAGGACGTCTCGCGATGCAGCGCAAGCTCGATGCCTTCGCGCGCGGCAAAGCCAAGCTCGCCGGCCGCGACCAGCACGGCGCTGTCGAAAAGCGGCATGAAGCCGGCGGTGATCTGGTGCTCGGCGCCCATGCTCATTCGTCCTCCGCCGGTCCCAGCAGCCCGGCGGCAGTCACCAGGCTCTGGGCGATGTCGCCGATCTTGCGGTTCTGGTTCATCGCCGTCTTGCGCAGCAGCGTGTAGGCCGCCTCTTCGGAGAGGCCACGCGACTTCATCAGGATGCCCTTGGCGCGATCGATCACCTTGCGGCTCTCGAGTTCGCCGCGAAGTTCTTCCAGTTCGCGCGCCATGCGCGAAAAAGCGTTAAAGCGGCTCACCGCCATGTCGAGGATCGGCTTGACGCGCTCTTGCCGCAGCCCGTCGACGACATAGGCCGAAACGCCGGCATCGACGGCTGCCTCGATCGAGGCCTGGTCGGAACGGTCGACGAACATGGCGATCGGCCGCTTCACCGCGCGCGACAGCTGGAACATGTTCTCCAGCATGTCGCGGTTCGGATTTTCAAGATCGATGACGATGACGTCGGGCTCGATCTCGGCGATCCGCCGCGCAATGCCGGCCACGTCGTGGATGACGGTGACCCGCTCATGCCCGGCCTCACGCAGCCCCGCCTCGATGATCGCGGCGCGGATACGGTTTTCGTCGATCACCAGGACGGCGAGAGAAGTTCGGACCATGCCTGCATTGTGACCAAGCGAAGGAATTGTGCAATGCGGTATAACCGAACAATCCCTACATTCGCTGAAACCGGCGATTAATGCCGCACAGCTGAATTCAGCAGGCCCTATGACACCAACGCCGTCGATCACGCGCACGGGCGAAGCGCGAGCAGTTCCTTGGCCGTCGCAAGTCTCCTCGACACGGCCTTGCCGGAATCGGAACTGTTGGACGAAACGGCAGTCAGGAACCCGAGGATCGCCGCAAACGCCACGCGGACCGCCTCCACCTGATGCCTCCAACCCTGTATGCCGAACCAGGGAAATGAAAGGGGCTTCCGATACCTCTCAGTCGACCAGTTGCTCGACCATCGACTGAACGAGAACCCGCTTGGCAGGCCGACCGAGAAGTAAAGCAGAGGTGCTCAAGACCAAAAATCGGAATGCCTGCGGTTTTATGTCGTTCTTCGGTCTCAACAAAAGCTGTGACTAATCGGCCTACCGCGCCTTCGCTAATATCCGCATCAAATCGGCTTTTGTAGTAATCTCATCTTGAAAACCTCGGCCGAGAATCAGCCGGGTTGGCGGGCGGCTGGTTGTGGCGACACTCAACGCGCAGGTTCTGGATTTTTTCGACTGGTGGCTCGACGAGCTGCGAGGGGTCCGGGCGCGGCTTGCGCCCAAACAAAGGCAAGCCACCACCTGCGACTGGATCGTCAGCGTGGCCGATGACGGCATCCGCGCCCGCGAGGCCAATGCGCCGGAGTTCCAATCAATCCCGTTGGCGCTCACCGCCGCTTCGGACGAGGTTCTGGCGCTTCTCCAGGGCGGGCCTCGGCGCAAGCGGCCGACCTTCGATATCCGCATTGAGCCCGGGCTGTTCCTGACCCGGCAACTGGCGGCGCGGCGGCTGCCGCTTCGCCAGGCTCGGGACATGGCCGAGCTCGACCTCCTGGCCTCGACGCCGATCGATCCGGCGCAGGTGCATGTCGTCTTTGCCAGGCACGCCGAGCAGGACTGCTTCTACCATGTCGTCAAGGCGAAGACACTTGCTGCGGTGCTCGAAGCGGTCCGCCGGGCTGGTGGATCGGTCCGCTGCCTATCGCTGTTGCAGCCGCACAGCGTGCTGCGGGCCGATCCGCTCAGCCTCGCCGCCGTCTGGCCGCCGAGCGCTGGCGACCGGAGCCGCAGAACTATAGGGATCGCGGCCTGTTCGATCCTGGCCGGAGCCATGCTGGTCACCTTTGCTCACGCGCATTGGCGCAGCTGGCAGGCGGGTGCCGAACTGGACGCGCAGATCGCCGATGCGCAGGTGCAGGCCAAGGCGGCACGCACCTCGCTGCAGAAGCGCCAGGCCGGCATCGAGCAGATCGAAAGAATCCGCCAGGAAAAGAAGACGACGGCGTCGCTGGTCCGTGTCTGGGCCGAGCTGACGCACCTGCTTCCCGACACGACCTGGCTGACCGATCTTTCGGCCAAGGGCGACGACCTGACCATCACAGGCTTTTCGGCCTCCGCCGCCGAGCTGATCCAGCCGCTCGACGCCTCGCCGTTGTTTTCGGCGCCCGAATTCGCCTCGCCCGTGGTCAAGGTTCCCGGCCAGGAGGGCGAACACTTCACCATTACGGCAAAGATCGGAGCGCTCTAGCGATGCTCTTCGCCATCCTCAACACCAGCCCGCTGGTTCGCCGCCTGATCGCGCTGGCCATCGCGGCGGTATCGGCTGGCGTCCTCGCCTGGGTGGTGTTCGCGGCGCTCGACAGTGTCGCCTCGGCACAGGCCGGGATCGAGGAGAAGCGCGAGCTCCTCGGCCAGTTGCAGAGCGTGGCGGCACTGGCCAAGCGCCTCGATAGCGCCGCCAGTCCGGCAGTGGCAGCAAATCCCGAATTTCTCACCGGCGGGAGCGAAGCGATCATTCGCGGCGGGCTGCAGACCCGCCTGAACGCGATCGCCGCCGCCAATGGCGTGAACGTGCTGTCGGCCGGCAATGCACCGGTGCTCAGCGAAGCCGGCGTCGATTTCATCGGGCTGGGGGCCAACCTTTCGGGGCCGCTCGAGGGCATTCACAACGCCGTTCTCGCCATCGAAACGTCGCTTCCGGTGCTGTTCATTCGCGAGGCCACCGTGCGCACGACCGATGTCGGACCGGCCGCCGGGCACAGCGGCGACCCCGAGATCTTTGCCGAGATCCTGTTTTACGGCCCGCTGCAAACGCAAGGCGCATCGGCAGCCAGTGGGGTCAAGCCATGACCCTGAAAGTCACCGGCCTGGCGATTGCGGCCATGATCGCGGGCCTCATCCTGGTCAATGTCGTGCTCTACGGCACGCCGGTGGACATCACGCCGGTCGCCTCCGGGAAAGGGCATGACGGCGCGTTGGCATCAGCGGCGGGATCGCTGCAGTTTCCTGAGGCCGGCGATTTCAGCGAGACGTTCCAGCGTCCGCTGTTCACACCGACGCGCCGGAAAATCGTGCCGCCGCCAGTCCCGCCGCAGCCGGTGGAAATCGCCGTCGCACCGGCCGAGCAGCCGGCTCCACGGCCCGAAGCCGCACCGGCCGTTACGCCATCGCTGCTGGGCATCAGCAGAAACGGCGGAGCGGCAAAGGCGCTGCTGCGCGTCGCGGGCAGCGATGCTGCTGTCTGGTATGGCAATGGCGAGACCGTCGATGGCTGGAAGGTGTCGGCGATCGACAAGGATCAGGCCGTGCTCGAGCGTGACGGCAAGGTGGCCCACATCCTGCTTTATCCGCCATGGGAGAACCTCCCGCCACCACCACCGCCCCCTCCGCCACCCCCGGTCCCGGAATTATGAGCGGCCGCACACCTCACGACGGCGCAAGCGCAGGCAACGAAAGCCCAAATAGCGGCTTTTCGCTGGTCGCCGTGCTGGTGTTCATGCTGATCGTCTCGGCAATCGTCGTGCCCTTCGCCGTGACGGCCAAAACGCGGCTGATGATCGCCAACAACGAGGTAGAACAGGAGCGCCTGTCGCTGCTTGCCGAGGGCCTGGGCAATCTTGTTGCGAGCGAATTGACCGGCGGCTCGGGGACAAAGACGTTTGCGCTGGATTCCACACCGGCGGCGTGCCGGTCGGGTGCGTTCAGCTTCGATGTGCGCGTCCAGGATCACGGCGGGCTGATCGATCTCAATGCCGCCGACGACAATTTGTTGGCGCTTGGTTTCGCGTCGCTTGGCTTCGAGCAGCAGGCGTCGCAAGCGCTGGCCGAGGCCGCGCTCCGGTTTCGTGACAACGCCAAGCTGTTTGCCGGCCAGCCCGGGCCAAGAAGCGCCGTCGGGCCGCCGCAAGACAAGCAGGCGCCGTTCGAATCGGTGTCCGAACTGCAGGAGTTCGCTGCCCTTGCGTCAGTGCCCCTGCAGGCCCTCCATGCCGCCTTCACGGTCAACTCGAAGCGCGGCACGATCAGCGCCGATCGTGCACCGAACCGTCTTCGCGCGGCCCTTGCCACTGGTTCCAGCGCCGCGCTTGTTCAGGCTGCCGAGGCATCGGCCTACACGGTCGACGTGGCCGTCAGACGCGACGGATCCGGCATCACGGGTCAGGCCGGGTTCATCATCGAGAAATCTCCGGTGAGCGACACGGCGTTCCGGCGCGTCTCGCGAAGCCCGGCGCGTGACGCCGGCACATTGCCGGCAGGCGCCGGCAGTGCCGGCTGCGAGGTGCTTTTCGGCACCGAGGCCGCACAGCTCCTGCAGGGGTGGAGCTCATGAACGCCCCCGCCCAGCCCCAGGGGACCGAAGCGTTTCTGGCCTTTCTCGAAGGCGAGAAGGTGCTGACTGCGCACGCGGCCCAGCGCGCATTGGGAGCATCGCGAACATCAGGACACCCATTCGATACGGTGATGACCGAACTCGGACTGATCGGCGAGCAGGAGCTTGCCAACAGCCTCAGCCGCTACCTCCAGGCACCGACGGTCGAGATTCCCGAACAGATCAGCCCCGAAATGCTGGCAAGCGTGCCGTTGGTCTACCTGCGTGCAAATGCGATCCTGCCGCTGCAAATGGATGCCGAGCGGCTGGTTGTCGCCGTCGCCGATCCCTTCTCGTCGGCAACCATCGACGCGCTTGCCTTTCACTATGAGCGGACACTGGCGCTGCGCATCTTGCCGAGGCGCACGATCACCGAATGCATCGATCGCATCGAGCAATCGGCTCTGGAGGCCGTTTCAAATGGCGGCGGTGGTGGCGAATTCCTGGATTTCGGTCCCGACGACCTCGAACGATTGAAGGATTTTGCCCGTGAGGCGCCGATCGTCCGCTTCGTCGCCGAGACCATCCACAAGGCTGTCGATGCAAGGGCCACCGACATCCATATCGAGCCGCTCGAGGATCACGTCCGCATCCGCTTCCGGCATGACGGCATGCTGTCGACCGTCGATACCGCATCGATTGCGATGCTGTCCGGCATCTCCACCCGCATCAAAATCCTGTCGCGCCTCAACATTGCCGAGCGGCGCCTGCCGCAGGATGGACGCATGCGCATCGCCGTGCGCGGCCGCGACGTCGACCTGCGCGTCTCGGTCATTCCGTCGATTCACGGCGAAGCCATCGTACTTCGAATTCTTGACCGTGCCGGCGTCGAATTGAAATTGGAGAAACTGGGTTTCGACGGTGTCGCGCAAGGCAAGATCCGCTCCATGTCGCAAGCCGCCAACGGCATCGTGCTGATCACCGGGCCGACCGGCAGCGGCAAGACGACGACACTCTATTCGATCCTCGCCGAGCGTTCGCGGCCGGACGTCAAGATCTTCACGGTCGAGGATCCGGTCGAATATCGCATGGCGGGCATCACCCAGTTGCAGGTCAATCCGGCGATCGACCTCGGCTTTGCCGCCGCCCTGCGTTCGATCTTGCGGCAGGACCCCGACATCATCCTGCTCGGTGAAATTCGCGATCGCGAGACGGCGCAGGTCGCGGTCCAGGCGGCGCTCACCGGCCATCTGGTGTTCTCGACACTTCACACCAACAGTGCCGCGGGCGCGCTGACGCGGCTTCGCGACATGGGCATCGACGGCTATCTGCTCGGCGCGACGATCCGGGGCGTCATCGCACAGAGGCTGTTGCGCCGTGTCTGCCCGACCTGCCACGGCGCCGACCAAACCGGCCCGGCCTGCCGCACCTGCAACGGCTCCGGCTACAGCGGGCGCACAGTGACCTACGAAATGCTGCAGGTATCGCCGCGCATCGCCGAGCTTATTGACCGGGGCGCCGGCGAAATGGAGATCGGGAAAATTGCCGCCGAGGACGACCTCGTGCCGATGTCGGTCCACGCAACCGCCCTTGCCCGATCGCAGGTCACCACGATGGACGAAGTCCGGCGTGTCATCGATCTCGCGGGAGGGGGCTGATGCCGGCCTTCGCCTATCGCGCCTATCTCGTCGACGGCAGCACCGAGACCGGCATTCTCGATGCGTCGACCAAGCAAGATGCGGCGCGCAAACTGGCGCAGCAGGGCCGCCGTTCCTTTCACCTTGCGCCTGTGAGCGGCGACAAGCAGCAGCTTCGCCTGCCCGGGCGCAGCGCGCTGACGTTGACCCGCAAGGTCGATCTCGGCCGTCTGTTTTCCGAGCTTTCGGTGCTTCTGAATGCCGGGTTCACCGTCGACCGCGCCTTGCATGCGGTCATTTCGGGCGAGGCCAACGGTCAGCGGCGTCAACAGCTGCAATCGGTGCTCGATCTCACAACCGGCGGCCGGCCGATCGCCGAGGCCTTTGCCGGGCTGCCGGGTATCACCTCCGACGTTGCCGCCCTGCTCGCCAGCGGCGAGCGCAGCGGCAAGATGGCCTATATATGCCAGCGGCTGGCGGACACCTATGAGGCAACGGCCAAACGCCGTGCGGCAATTATCGAGGCTCTGGCCTATCCTGCCTTCCTGCTGCTGGTGATGAGCGGGGCGCTGGTCATTCTGGCGACGGTCCTGGTACCGGCGCTGGAACCGATTTTCGAAGGCTCATCTGCTCCCAAGCCGTTCACCATGACCATGCTTTCTGCATTCGGCACGGTATTTCGCGACTATCCGTTCGTCTTCCCGCTGGCGGCGGTCCTCGGCCTGCTTACCTGGCTTTTTCTGTCCCGATCCACCGGTGCGAGAAAACGCCTCTCGCATTGGCTGTTGAATATCCCGCTGATCGGCGCGCTGGTCAGGGATGCCGTGATCGCGCGCTATCTGGAAACGCTTGCGCTGCTGCTCGGCAATGGCGTGGCGATGACCGAGGCGCTCGGCCTGGCCGCCAATGTTTCCAGGCAGAGTTCGCTGGCGGCAAGCTTTGCGGCGATCGAAGAAACCGTCGCCAACGGCGCCCGCCTGCATGGCGCGATCGTCAAGGCAGGGATTTTCGACAATGCGACGATGTCGCTGGTCTCGCTCGGCGAAGAGGCGAATGCCCTTCCCGTGGTCCTGGATCGGGCCGCGAAAATGCTCCAGCTGACGCTGACGCGCCGGATCGACACTGTGCTGAAGCTGCTGACCCCGGCTTTGACGATTTCGCTCGGTTTCCTCGTCGGCAGCCTGGTCATTTCGGTGATGACCACGATCCTCAGCATCAACGACCTGGCGCTGCAATGACAGCTGCGTCGAGAGCCGGCGCGCCGGCACACGCAACCGCCGGATTTACTCTGGTCGAGATGCTGGTCGTGCTGGCGATCATGGCCCTCGTCGCGGCCATCGCTGCACCGGGGCTGGTCAGCAACTATCGCACCAGGAACCTGGAGACACTGGCCGGCGAGATCACCATGCGGCTGCGCCTGTCGCGCACATCGGCGATCGCCGCCGCCAGGCCCAGGCAGGTTCTCGTCGATCTCGGCACCCGCACCTTCCGGTTCGGCGAACAGAACACGCTCACGCTGCCGGACGATGTCAAAATGACCGTGACCACCGGCCAGGAGACCGTCATCGCCGACCGGCAGACAGTCCTGACCTTCCTTCCCGATGGCAGCGCTTCCGGCATGGACATCTCGCTGCTGCAAAAAGGGCGGACCGCGCGCATCGCGGTCAACTGGCTGACCGGGCTTTCAACCTGGCGCGCGCTGCCATGACGGCGCCATCGTCTCAACCGACCTCCGAAGACGGATTTTCGATCCTGGAGATGATCGTCGCCATGACCATCCTGGCGCTTGTGCTTGGCATCGCCAGCCAGTCGATCGTTCTGGCGAGCCGCAGCATCGCCGCGGCCAAGCGCCAGGTCGAAGCCGCCAGGACGGTGCGTGTGATGCTGGCCGACTACGAAGCCCGGACACAAACCACGGCGCCAAACGGCTGGACCCTGAAGACGTACACGATAGAAATGTCGAAGGCCAAGGTGACGGCTGTGCTCATAGAAAAGACGGGCGGAGCGTTTCCAGGCAGGCCGTTTCTAACCTTCGTGCCGGTGCAGGAGCCCGGTGCTCAATGAGCGGCCTGTTTTCCCGCGCTCACTCGAAAATCCGCGCCGTCTGCCGGCCGGAGCGCCGTTCAGGCATCCCCCTGCCCGACGCCAGATCATCAAGGGGACCATCGGCATCAGTCGAGGGATTTGCGCTGATCGACGTGTTGGTCGGGCTGGCCCTGATCGGCGTGATCACATCGCTGATGATGGTCTTCCTCGGCCAGGCTCGAACCATGCTGCGCATCGAAAAAGCAACGGAATTCCAGATGGAGGTCGATTCCGCATCGCGGTTTCTGGAAACGGCGATCAGCCATGCCGAGCCCTTGCCCTTGTCGAAGTCGTCGCCGGACCAGGTGCTTTATCTCGACGGCGATGGTTCCCGGATCGAGTTCAACGCCGTTCAGGCGATCGGCTTCAAATCCTCCGCGCTGCGCGAAATTGCAGTTTCGCTTGGCGGAAGTGCACTGGCCATTGTCCAGAAAACACGGCGCGGCAGCGGACCCGGCGCGTCGACGCAGAGCCAGCCGGTGCGGCTGCTCGGCGGTGTGAACGCCATAAGATTCGAATATCTCGACGGTTCGACGGCTGGTTCATCATGGTTGTCGAGCTGGAATGCGCCGCGGCGCCTGCCCGCCGCAGTGCGGTTCACCGTGTCGGTTCAGCGCGATGGTGCCGCCTTTTCGGCGAGCGGTTTTGCTCGCCTCGATCTGGCCAATGCCCGGCAGCTGCCGGGCATGAACGAAACACAGCGCCCCGAAACACAGCGCCGACCATAGAGAAGAAAAATCAGTTGCTGATGTCCTGGTCTTCGCCGGTTCCATCGGGCTTGCCGTCTTTTCCAAGGCTGCGGATGACCACGCCGCTCGCATCGGCCTTCACTTCGTAGGAATAAGGCCTCCCCCACGGATCCTTGAGACCGGTCGTCCCCTTGAGGTAAGGGCCGTTCCAACGCGCTTCGCCTGTGGGCGCCGCAACCAGGGCCGAGAGCCCCTCCTCCGCGGTCGGATACTTCGCATTGTCGACATAGTAGAGTTCAAGCGCGCTTTCGATGTTGCGGACTTGCGCCTTGGCCGCGTTGGTTCTTGCCGAGCCGAGATAGCGCAGCACCTGAGGTGCTGCGAGCGTGGCGATCAGCGCGATGATGGCGAGCACGACCAGAAGCTCGACCAGGGTGAAGCCGCTTTCGCGATCGTCGCGTTCTCGGCGGGATTTTTCAGAGGTAAAGCGTGGAGTGATCATCAGAGCAGTCCCATGTCCAAACCTGCAAGTTGCTCCAGTGCCCAGCTGCAGCCGAGGCCGATGGCGATGAACGGGCCGAAGGCGACACGGGCTTTGGCCGCCGCCGGCCCTGTCGCGATCACCAGCCCGCCGACGAACAGCAAAGCGCTGGCGCTGGCGACGAACAGCAGCACCGGCAACAGCCGTGGGCTGATCCAGCATGCAGCGGCGGCCAGCATCTTGACGTCGCCGAGGCCGAGGCCAATCCGGCCGGTCATCAGGAAATGGCCGCGCCGGATCAACCAGGCAGCGGCAAAGGTCAAGGCGGCGAACAGCAGGCGCGCCGGCAGGCCATCCGCCTGCGTCGCCATCTGATAGACAAGGCCGATGCCGGCCAGGGCCAGGTTGAACCCATCCGGGATGATCTGCCGGCGGAAATCGGCGATCGAAATAGCGCAGAGAATAGCCGCCAGAGCGATCGTGGCAGCCAGCACGAGGGATGAGTGCATCGTCAATACGCCAGCCTCTTCAGGTCCTCTTGCAGCTTGGTGCCGCCGCGTCGCTTCTGGATCGGCGTCTGCAAGCTGATCTTGCCGCGGAATTCGTCCGTCACCTCGCGCGCTTCGTTGATGTCGCGCACGACATGCGGCCTGATGAAGATGATCAGTTCGGTGCGTCCGATGCTGTCCGTCTTTTGCTTGAACGCGTTGCCGATGATCGGGATATCGCCGAGGATAGGCACTTGCGTGCGGTCGACATTATTACGCGACTGGATCAGGCCGCCCAGCGCCAGGCTCTCGCCGTCATTGACCAGGACGCGGGTCTGAATCTTGCGCTGCTGGATGGTCGGCGAATCGATGCCGGAGCTGGTCGTCCTTGTGACGTTGCTGACCTCCTGCTGGATGTCGAGCATGACCCTGCCGGCATTGTTGATGCGTGGCGTCACCGTCAGTATGACACCGGTGTCCTTCATCTCGACCGAGACGACCGGCGAGCTGCCGAGCGTCTGGTCCACCACTTGCCTTGTCGCGATCGGCACCTGGTCGCCGACCTGCAAGATCGCCTTCTGGTTGTTCAGCGCCATGATGGTCGGCGCCGAGATGACATTGACGTCGGTGATGCTGGAAAGTGCATTCAGCGTCACCTGGATGTTGTCGGTGGCGTAGCTCCAGTTGAAGCCGGGCAGTGCCGCCGCGGCAACGCCCTTTGCCACGTCGGTCACCGAGATGTTCATGCCGCCATTCTCGAAGAACCAGCGCAGTCCGTATTTCAAATCGTCGTTGAGCGTCACTTCGGCAATGACAGCCTCCAGCATGACTTGCGTCGGCAGAACGTCGACCTTGGCCAGTATCTGCTCGATGCGTTCGTAGTCGCGCGCTGTGGTCTGGATCAGCAGCGCATTGTTTTCGACATCGGCGACGACCGTGGCGTGGGCCGGCGCCTGTCCATCCTGCATCGGCATCGAAGGCGACGGCCCGGTCAGTGGCACCGGCGTGACGCCATCCGATTGCATGGCGATCGGCGTCTGGTCGGGCGACACATTCGAGCCGCCTGAATCTCCCTCGGTCTTGACCGTGGTGCCAAGCACGGAGCTCAACACCGCAGCCAGTTCCTTGGCCGGGCGGTTCTGGATCTGGTAGACGAAAAGCTGATCTTCGTTGGTCTCGGCCAGCCGATCGAGCTTGTTGATCCAGGTCGCGGCACGGGCGAGATAGGCCGGGCGCGAGGTGATCACCAGCACCGAATTCAGCCTGTCGTTGGGGATGAACTGGATGAGCTTGGCGCCGGGCCCCTCCTTGGTGCCGAAGATGGAATCGAGTTCGGCGGCAACCGCCTCCGGCTTGGAGGTCTTGAGCGGATGCAGCGCCACCGACATGCCGCGCATCCAGTCAACGTCGAACACCGAGACAGCTTCTCTGATAGCATTGAGGTCGCTGTCGTTGCCGGCGACCGTGATCAGGTTGCGAACGGAATCGACCCGCAGCACCGACCCCTGTCGGGTGATCGGTTCGAGAATGGTCTTCATCTCGTCGGCGGCGATGAATTGCAGCTGCAGCACCTGCACCTTGACGCCGGGGCCGGACGGCGAAACCGAAGGCACACTGACCGGCGGTGTGCTGGACATGATCTCGGAAAGCGGCACGATCTGGTAGGTGCCTGCGCGGTTGGTGATGCCGGCGGAATTCACCGCGAGCGCCGATTGCAGGATGTCGACCAGCGCGTCCTTCGACACCGGCTGCGAGGTCTGCAAGGTCACCGTGCCCTGTACGCGCGGATCGACGATGTAGTTGAGGTGCAGCGCATCGCCCAGAACCGCTTTGGCCGCCTCGGTGATCGGCGCATTGATCAGGTTGAGCTCGAACTGGCCCGAACCGTCTGTCGTCACCTTGGTGACGGGCGCGCCGGAGGAGACGAACTGGCCCGAGCCCTGATATTGCGTGCCGTTGAAGCGCTGCGCCTGGCCGGCGGCCGAGGTGATGGCGCCGGGACCGGTGTAGCCCGCCCGCAACGGCGAGTTCTTGGCGTGCAGGCTGTCGATGGTCTCGGTGAAGAAGTCCTTGCCCGGCGCGGAGGTGCAGCCGGCAATCGCCAGCAGCGTGCACAACACGACGCGATGACTCGGCTTGCTCGACATCCACCCGATTCCCCTAGGGGATCAGTCTAGGGCTTCTTGCAAGCCGATGTCGGGAATGATGGCGGTGTCTGGGGTCTATCCACAGGGTTGGTGGTGGAGGGCGGCAACCTGCCCCGGGTCGGGCTAAGGCCCGAGGTCTGGATATCAACAAAGGAGGCCTGCTACTTGACCAGGGCAGCCAAGACCGCGGTGAGCTACAGAGATGGCCGCCGAGCAGGCCCCTTGCCGCATGGGCGGCCGGGCGAAGATAGCAAAAAGTGCACTGTCACCGTAATTCCACAGCTTTGTTGCTCGCTGGGCCGACACTACAGATGCCATACGAGCGGGTGCGGCGGCTTTAATTGCCTCTTACAGCCGCGACAAAATCTTCGATCATAACCTTTGCACAGGCATATCCTAATTGGGAACTAAGTTTGACCATTAATGACGGTCTCACGCACAGTCAGATCGGTTGAAGCCAATGCAATTGAGAACTGCTTGTCGCCGGCGACATACACTGCATAAAATTCGAAGGTATTTCATCTCACCTTGTTTTTGGTCGTTTCGCGCGCTTAAGAATTTGTTTGATAGCTTGCTCGCGCCCATGGCGCTTCGCTTTCAAGAGCACCTCAGCCTCGATGGCTTCCGGTTCCTCGGACGCAGATATTTTCGCCGGGACATTGTGAAATATGTCAGCAACAATCTGTGCCTCCTCCAGGCTGGCGATCGCTCGTATTTCAATCAGCGCAACTCCCAGCACATACAAGATCTCACCATAGCGTTTTGGCGAATTAATGTTTTCCATTCTCATGACCATTGTCCATTCATGATAACAGCAGCGCTAGGTGTCTGTTCTATTTCCGTGATCGCCAACTGCGCCTTGATTATTGCTACCACCTTCAGTCTTTTCGCCATTTACCGGTCCAACTTTAGTGTTATCTCCACCGTTACCCTGGCTTTTGCCCCTTCACCACGTCCAAGTCTTTTTCCCACGGGGCGATATCGTCGTTCTGTCCCAAATCATCGACAGGGATTACATCTTCCGGCTTGAAGAGTCCGCGCTTCGCTGCTTCTTTCAGCCTTCCGTTGCCGTCGAGTACCGCATTTCCTCTCACTTTTACTCCTTGCCCGTCAGCAGGATTTAAAATGGAATCCTTCAATTCCTTATCTGTCAATTTTTCTAGCTCCGGCCTCGGTTTGCTGTGGAATTACGGTGACAGTGCACTATTTTTCGCTTCCCCTCCTGCCTCGTTTCCCAGGCTTGATGGCCCTTCCGGTTTGCCCGGCAACCCGGTCCAGAAATGCGTCGCTGCCCACCGGCCGGCCGATGCTCTCGGCTTTGCGCAGGGCGTCGAAAGCCGCAACATCCGTCTCGATCAGATCGAACAGTCCGGCCGACGAGGGCAGCCATCCGTCAGATGCGCCCGAGCGCTTGACCAGGGCCAATCCGCCGCCTGGCTCACCAGCCCCGCGCGTACCGGGTTCAGCCCGACATAGCGCACTGCCGACAACAGGTGATCCTCGTCCGCAGGCCATCCGGGTCGGCCGCGTCAGGATCAGGTGCACATGGTTTGGCATCAGGGCCAGATGCCGACATCGGCGACGCGGCAATGCTCGCCCAGCAGGTTTCTGTAGAGCGCATAGTCTTCGGGCGTGGAGAACACTTTCGCGCGCCCGTTGCCGCGCTGCGTCACGTGGTGCGGCAGACCGGGAACGACAGCGAGGCGAGCCATGGGAGCAATCTACGCATAATGGCGGTCGGGCAGACAGGGTAGAACGTGCACTGTCACCGTAACTTAATTAATCGTCCGTCGGCCCACTGTCGGAATGTCCTCGGGTCGAAAAAACATCCCCGATTCACCGGTTTCGGCCAAGGCATCCCTCAGTTCATCCGATACCACTATATGATTCAACTGCTGTTCGTCTCTCGCAAGATGCAATCTTCCCATGCAATTTTTGTAATGTACATAATAATTACAAGAAATAATAAGAGTTATGTCTGGTTTTTCTATCTTGCTTATTACGTCCGATCTGTTCGGATCTATGCAGCGCACTCGACCAAACGGAAGAACCCAAGAGAATTTCTGAGTTTTACCATCTCGGGCCATAAGCGTTATCGGGAAAAATTGGACAAGATCCTTCGGCACGAATCGCAGAATTATTTCTTGCCACAATAAGTCAACAGCCGGCGGGTTCCCGGTAGGCGGGCAATGGAGGCTCTCGAAATTCTTCAAGTTTGATCTGGCCCGAAACAATGGGCGCCCCAAAGAAATATCAATCGGAACCGGCGTAAATGAATCTGCCACTCGTACAGGAGAGTTATAGTCAAATTCCGCCGGATCGAAATCCGTATCCAGCCTATCGTACCAAACCCAAGCCATGTTATATTTCTATCTCTACTTATTCGGTACCGAATCATTCACGCGTGATGCGCTATTGCCGTCCGACTTTTCTGACTTTGCCTCGCTGCCTTTTGCCATTTCTGATTTCGTCTTGGACAGCGCATCGGGGTTTTTTTCCACATACTCCTTCATTCGGGAGCGCAGAGCCGCCACTTCTTGGCGCGCCTTCTCAGGCGAAATTTGACGCGTCTCCAGCAAGTGATTTATCGTGTCTAGCTGACGGCGTACATCCGTATTGTAGTCCCTATGCGAGGCTGTTAGCCCTTTCTGTAGAGCCGGCATAAAGTTTTCGCTGGCGTCCAGGTCGATATCCAAGGCCTTTATCAAAGGATGGTTTCTGAAAGTACTAGATATGATGTGATGATTCTCTATTTTAGCCAGCGATCCGATTCTTGCGGAAACCGCAGCGGTTGCGGCATATTTTGCGAGGGCTGCGAATGTGTCGTCGAAAGCGGTCGGTGTGGTGTTCGAGAAATTTGTGACGACGTCCGCATACGGGTCATACGCGGCACCTACCTCAACAACAGGCCCCGCGACCATGTTCATCGCAGACGCGAGTGAATTGAACGCTACGTCTGCATTTCGATAGCCGGTGTCGAATGGGCCAATTGGGCCCCCACCCCAGTATCCTGGATCGCCATCTGCATGCCCATTCGCATCGCTCTTGTTGACGGGATCATTCCCGGCATACGCATATCGATTGATGCCAACCCCCGGCAGCGTCGGATCCCAATCGTCCGGCGAAATAAACCTCCCCAGCACCGGATCCATGTACCGTGCATTGAGATACAGCAGCCCGGTCTCGGGATCGAAGCGTTCGCCGATGTAGTTCTTCTGCGTCTGGAAGCCGGTGTTGAGGCTTTCGCCATAGGTGGCGTAGGTGGTGCCGTCGACGACGGTGCCCGACATGTCGGTGACCTGGCGCACGGAGGCCAGATGCTCGCGGTGCAGGAAGTATTTGGTCGTGCCCACGACCTTGATGTCAGGATGGGGATAGCGCGTGTAGATCTCCGCGCCCGGTGTCTTCGGATCGATCTCGACATTGGCGTCGGGATAGAGCGCCGTGGCGAAGCTCGATGACTTCCTGGCGCGTGCTCCGTCCGGGCCGTAGGCGAGATTGACGGTGTTGGAGGCGCGCGTGACAGTCTTCAGCCGGTTGGCCTCGTCCCAGATCAGCGTACGGCTGCCGTCGGAGGTCAAATTGCCGTTGGCATCATAGGCCATCGCATTGGCGCCGACCGAGACCGGCGCATGCGGACGAGCTGCGCTCGCCGAAGGATAGACATAGGTACCAGCGACACGCGTGCGCGAAATCATGTTGTCGTTGGCGGCATAGGCGAAGGTTTCGTCGAGCGTGTTGTCGCCGAGATTGTCTGATGAGACCAGCCGGTCGGCATTGTCGTAGACATAATTCCAACTGCCTGGGGGAGCGGCCCCGACAATGTTGGTGATGCGGCCGAGAGCATCACGCGTGAATTGCCGGTCCATCAGCATGCTGGCGCCGAATGCGTTGGTGATGCGCGTCAGCCAGCGCCGTGTCGGCGAGTAGGTGAAGGACGTTTTTACGCCGTTGGCGTAGGTGATCTCCTTGGTCTGGCCGTCAGCCTCGTAGATGGTCGAGGTGATGAAGCCGGGAGCGGAATAGAGCCTGTTGCCGGCGGTGTACTGCAGCGGGTCGGTCCAGGTGCCGAAGTTCAGATCGACCGGATAGTACGCCTTTAATATGGTCTGGCCGGAGGCGTCGTGGATGTCGTAAGTGACATGCATCAGGCTGGGGCTGGCAAAGGTCGTGATCTGCAACCCGACCTTGCCGAGACCGTCATATTTGTAGTTCTGCGTTGCCGCCGGATTGGTCGAGGTGGTGAGCTGGCCGATATTGAAATAGTTGGTCTCCGCTTGGTCGTAGGTGTTCTGGGTTAGCGTCACCGGGCTGCCGCCAGGCGCGGTTGCCGTCTTCAGCGTCAACCGGTCCATCTGGTCGTAGGCGAGCGTGGTGACCGTGCCCCTGGCATCGGCCTGGCTGATTAGCCGGTTGGCGGCGTCATAGACATAGGTCCAGGTGCCGAGATCGGGATCGGACGCCGACAGCCTGTTGCCCAGCATGTCGTAGGTGTAGGTCCAGGTAGAGCCGCCGGGATCGGTGACGCCGATCAAGCGGCCGAGAAGATCGTAGGTGCGTGTCTCCGGCAGATTGAGGCCGCCGATGTCGCGGACAATGGCGGCGATATCGCCGTGTGTCGTCCATGCTGTCTTAGTCGGATGGCCAAGCTCGTCCGTCATCGTCAACGCATCCAGCCGCGGGTTGACGCCGGTTCCCGTGGCCAGTTCGTTCAGGTAGCTGCGCTGGCTGGCATCCGGATTGACCGTCTTCACCAGCCGATCGGCCCAGTCGTAGCTGTTGGTGGTCCATTGCGCGGCATCGTCGACAAATCGCGGGAAGGCAGTGCGTAGCACATTGCCGCGCAGATCGTAGTCGGTGTCGGTGATGCGCCTTGCACCAGCCGCCGTCTCGCCGGGCGTCATTACCCGGTTGACCCGGCCAAGCCCGTCATACCAGGAGATGGTAAAATCCTCGCCGGCGCCATTGGGCAGCGGCGTGTATTTGATCAGCGCTTGCGCCCCAGGAGTGCCCTCGCTGACAAACTGATTCCTGACATAGGCACCCAGCACGTTCTGTGAGACCTGGTAGGGTCGGCAGAACGCATCGTAGGTGAAGGTCTTGACGATGCCGTTGGGATCCGTCTTGGTTGCCGGCAGCCCACACACGGCGTTGTAGGTGGCGGTCGAGACGAAGCGGGTGTCGGCCGTCTGCCCGCCGGTGGCAAAATAGCGCGGCGCCCGCTCGGTTACGGGATAGAGGTGATAGGTCGCGTCATAATCCCATTCGGTCTTGTGACCGAGGCCATTGGTGGCCGATATCTTGTTGCCATAGGCGTCATAGGCAAAATACTGGTTTACCGTCTTGCCCGCATAGACGTCGCTGAAGGTTTGCGCCCAGGTCAGATTACCCTTGCTTGGCACCGCCCAAACGTCGGTTGTGTTGCCATCGTAGTAGTGGTGCGCGTAGCTGATGTAAGGGGCGCTGGCGTCGAGGCCGGCATGGCTGCGCTCGGCGATCAATGCCGAGACAATGTAGGCCGAAATGTTGGGCGAGAAGAAGCGCTCGGTCCAGGTCTCGTCGCCACCGACATCGGTGCGGCCATAGTCCTTGAGGCTGGTGACGTTGTTGTAGGCATCGAAGCCCCGCTCGACGCGCAAGTTGCGCGCGATGTTCTCGGTCAGCGTCGTGTCGGTCGCCGTGTTCTGCACTGTGTAGGGTTTTGTCGCCGCATTGACCGCATAGGTCTCTGCCACCTGCTTGTGCACGGTGCCTGCGCCATCCTTCCACACCGTCAGCGACGGCAGGCCGTAGCTTGCCAGATCCTGCCGATAGGTGGTCTCGATCTTCGATGGTGCGGTCTCGCCATTGGCCAGCGGTTTTGTCTCGACGATCGAGGCAAAGCCCAGGAACTTGCGCGCTGCCGGGTCGTACTTGCCGCCGGCATAGGTGTACGTGCTCACCGCCGTCTGGCCGCGACCATCACCGACAGAGAGCTTTGACACCGCATGCACCAGTTGCGGCAGGTAGTTGTTCGTCCAGGTCGAGGATGACGCATATTCGACCGCGACCGTTCCGCCGAGCTCGGTGGTGACCGAACGCAGCAGGTTCGGATTGCCGGTGCCGGCGTTCGAGATGAACATGCTGTTGTTGTAGTTGGTGAAGTCCGGTAGGCCGTCGCCGTTGAAGTCGCCAACCACCGTGCCCGCCGTAATCGATGACGGTAGCGCGAATTGCACGGGTGTCATAGTTGTTCCAGAGGGGCGCACAGGGCGAAATCATGAATCGTTAACCTGCAAGGACGGCTTGGCGGTAGGTCGGGTTCATGAGGGCTTTGAGGCGCTTGCGCTTGA